>NZ_LZII01000010.1:0-139340 GCF_001667425.1 Mycobacterium sp. 852002-51613_SCH5001154
CCGCAGGGCCCACCGCCTGCCCCGGACCCGCAGGCGGCCCCGCCCGCCGTTGCACCCCCGGCCGCACCGGCGCCCAAGCCGGCCGGCCCGCCAAACGCGGCGGCGCCGAAGCAGCCGGGTCCCGCTACGGGCGGCTGACCAGCCGACAACGTCACGCGCCTACACTCGGCGGTGATGTCCCCTCATGACACTGCCGACCTGAGCGCAGCAATCCGCACCGCACTGGGGAAGGTGATCGACCCCGAGTTACGGCGCCCGATCACCGAACTCGGAATGGTCAAGAGCATTGACACCGAGCCCGACGGCGGCGTGCACGTGGCGATCTACCTGACCACCGCCGCCTGTCCGAAGAAGACCGAAATCAGCGAACGGGTCACCCAGGCCGTCTCCGACGTTCCGGGCACCGGGGCCGTGAAAGTCACCCTCGACGTGATGAACGACGAGCAGCGCACCGAACTGCGCAAGCAGTTGCGCGGCGACGCCCGCGAGCCCGTCATCCCCTTCGCCCAGCCGAACTCGCTGACGCGGGTCTATGCGGTCGCGTCCGGGAAGGGCGGGGTGGGCAAGTCCACCGTCACGGTCAACCTCGCCGCCGCGATGGCGGCCCGTGGACTGTCCGTCGGCGTACTCGACGCCGACATCCACGGCCATTCCATCCCCCGCATGATGGGCACCACCGACCGCCCGACCCAGGTCGAGTCGATGATCCTGCCGCCGATCGCCCACGAGGTGAAGGTCATCTCGATCGCCCAGTTCACCGAGGGCAACACACCCGTGGTGTGGCGCGGGCCCATGCTGCACCGGGCGTTGCAACAGTTCCTGGCCGACGTCTACTGGGGCGACCTGGATGTCCTGTTGCTGGATCTGCCGCCGGGCACCGGCGACATCGCCATCTCGGTGGCTCAGCTGATCCCGAGCGCCGAGCTCATGGTCGTGACGACGCCGCAGCTGGCCGCCGCCGAGGTCGCCGAGCGGGCGGGCAGCATCGCGATGCAAACCCGGCAGCGCATCGCCGGCGTGGTGGAGAACATGTCGGGCCTCACGCTGCCGGATGGCTCGACGATGCAGGTGTTCGGCGAGGGCGGCGGCCGTCAGGTGGCCGAACGGTTGTCCCGCGCGGTCGGTGCCGACGTGCCGCTGCTGGGTCAGATCCCGCTGGACCCCGCGTTGGTGGCCGCGGGCGATTCGGGGACCCCGATCGTTTTGAGCGCGCCGGACTCCCCGGCGGGCAAGGAACTGCGCAGCGTGGCCGACAACCTGTCGTCGCGACGGCGCGGATTGGCAGGCGTGTCGCTCGGGCTCGATCCGACGCGGCGCTAGGCCACGGGGCGACCCATCGCCCGGCTTCGCTGCGCGCTGCGATCGCCGCGCTAGGTCGCGTCGGCGTCGAAGGGTGCCGGTCCGGGGGCGTGCGTCTGGGGCGCTGTCGACGGCTCCGACGGAGCGGCGGGCACCCCATTGACCGCCGGGCCCGGCCTGTCGAAGTTCCCGGTGAGGAAGGAATCGTCGCCGTCCAGCAGGTGCTTGGTCAGCGCGGCGCGCGGCGTCATCCCCCGCAGCCTCTGCAACTCGCTCAGCGGAACCCGCAGATCGTCGAACTCGGGCCCGAGGTCTTCGCGCAGCTGGGTGGTCACCCCGCTGAGGTAGTCCCGGGCCTGCCGCAGCGCGGTCGACGTCCAGCGGATGGCCCCGGGAAGTCGCTCCGGCCCGAGGACCACCAGCCCGACCACGACGAGGACCAGGATGTGCTCCCAGCTCAGGCTGCCGAACATTTAGCTGCCGTCGGGGTCGGGCTTGACGGTCAGGGTGACATGCCGGCCGTCGCGGACCACCTCGATCGGTGAGTCCTGGCCGATGGTCAGCTGGCGCACGGCGACGACGAACTCGTCGGAGTCGGCGACCCCGCGGTTACCGACCTTGACGATGACGTCGTTCTCCAGGATGCCGCCCTTCTGCGCGGGGCTTCCCGCCTTCACGTTGGCAACCTGGGCGCCGGAGGCGATGGCGTTGCTCACCGACCGGGTGCTGATCCCGAGCGTCGGGTGCACGATCTTGCCGTCTTTGATAAGCGTGTCGGCCACCGTCTTCGCCTCGTCGATCGGAATCGCGAAACCCAGCCCACTTGCGCTGTCGGACAAGGACTTACCCGCGGTGTTGATGCCGATCACCTGCGAATCCATGTCGATCAGCGGGCCTCCGGAGTTGCCGTGATTGATCGACGCGTCGGTCTGCAGAGCGTCGATGACGGTGTCGGTGTCGGAGCCCTCGCCCGATAGCGGGACGGGACGGTGCAGCGCACTGATGATGCCGTGGGTCACGGTGCTGCGCAGACCGAGCGGCGCACCCGCCGCAAGGACCTCGTCGCCGACGCGCACCTTGTCCGAGTCACCGAACCGGGCCACGCTCAGATTGTCGACGTTGTCGACCTTGAGCACGGCAAGGTCGGTCTTGGGGTCGCGCCCCACCAGATTGGCGGGCACTTCCTTGCCGTCGTTGAACACGACGGTCGTCTTGAACTGGCTGGGGTTGTTGGCCGCCTCGGAGATCACGTGGTTATTGGTGATGATGTAGCCGCGACCGTCGACCACCACGCCGGAGCCCTGCAAGCCCTCCTGGTCGCTCTTGGACTCGATGGTCACCACCGCGTTGGCGGTCGCCGCGGCCACCTTGGCGAAGCGACCCGCCGGCCCTTCACCGTTGCCGTTGGTCGACAGCGTCACCTTCGAGGTGGTGAACGCCTCGGCGACCTCGGCCGTCTTGCGGCCGACCACCCCGCCGATCACCCCGATGAGCAGCGCGATCAGCAGCAAGACCAGCAGCGCCAGGTAGGACACCTTGCCGCCGAAGAGCACGTCGCGCACGCCGAGCTTGCCGCCGTAGCCCCGCGGCCCTCGCGGCCCCGATGGGGCGACGGCCGGAGTGCCCAGCGCCGCGGCCGCCGACGGGTCTCGCCAGGGATCGTCGAGCTCGTCCGTCTCGGCACCGTTTTTCTCCGCCGCCAGCGCACCGGCGTCGACCGGGTGGCGCTGCAGCGAGTCGGGACTGCCGACCGGGCGACTGAACGCCTCCTGCAGGACCGGATCAGCCGGTTCTTCGTGCAGCCGGAAGTCGGTCTGTTCGCGATACTTCTGCGGGCGGACGCGGTCGGCCACGAAGGATCCGCGCAGCCCGTCGGGACGGCTGAACAGTTGACGCGATGCGGGGTCGACCGGCGGACGGGAGATGGGGCGCGGCGCTAAGCGGTTGCCGCTGTTCTTGCCGCTGTCGTTGCCTTGATCGGAGGTCACGTTACCCCTTTGGATCCTCTTCTTGAGCGCTCGAGACAGGCCCTTCACCGGGCGATATACCCGACACCGGCGTGGCCGTGTCCACCCTAGTATCCACGGTTCGGCGCCGGCCGCCCATGAGCGCGCGGGCGGGGTGCGCAAAAGTCGGCGGGATCAACCATGGGGAGTTCGGCCAGAGGGTGTCGAGCTACGGACGCTTGCGCTGCTCACGGGCGTCGCGCTCAGCAAAACGGTCGGACGACCTGGTGGTCATGTCATCGGGCGAATCATAGGGAATCTCAGCGAGCATTCCGAGCAGCGTGCTGGGTATACGGATCGGATGCGAGTCGCGCAGCGCCGCACGGGCCCGGCTCTGATCGTCGACCTCGGCCGCGCACTCGGGGCACAGCGACAGGTGGTGCGCCGCCCGAAGGTGCGCGTTCATCCGCAGCTCACCGTCGACGAACGCCGCGATGGCTTCGACGGAAAGGTGCTCGGTCGAACCGAACTGGCGCGGCGCGCCGACGGGCGCATCGCTCTGGGAGGCGAACTGTGCGGGAAGCCAGGAGAACGCGCGGCGGAAGAGATGTCCTCCTCGATCGGGCATCACCGGGTCCTTTCGTAGCGCCTACCCCTCGAATGTAGCGCGAGGGGTGCGCAATAGCGCATCTCAAGACCACAAAACCGCTGGCTCACATCCGGGCGGCGACCCGCTGTGTCGATTCGGGAGTTCGCCGGCTACGCCGGCTCCGCGTGCAGTGCACCCCGGCCGGCGCCTGGATGGGCGGCCAGGTAGTCGCGCAGCGCCTGACGTCCGCGGTGGATGCGGCTGCGTACGGTCCCGAGCTTCACGCCCAGCGTCGCGCCGATCTCCTCATAGGACAGGCCTTCGATGTCGCACAGCACGACCGCGGCGCGGAACTCCGGCGGCAGCGAATCCAAAGCCGCCTGCAGGTCCGGCCCGAGCCGTGAATCGTGGTAGATCTGCTCGGGGTTGGGCTCGTCCGCGGGCACCCGCTCGTAATCCTCGGGCAGCGCCTCCATCCGGATCCGGGCGCGCCGGCGGACCATGTCGAGGAACAGGTTGGTGGTGATGCGGTGCAACCAGCCTTCGAACGTTCCGGGCTGATAGTTCTGCACGGACCGGAACACCCGGATGAAGGTCTCCTGGGTGAGGTCCTCGGCGTCGTGCTGATTGCCGGAGAGGCGGTAGGCCAGCCGGTATACCCGGTCGGCATGCTGACGCACCAACTCGTCCCACGAGGGCATCGTGGACTTGTCCCCGGTCGCGTCGAAGACCGCGGTGCCTTGCAAGCCGTCGGACGCCTCCACCCACTCGTCCGTGGGGCAGTCCTGCGCGTGCGGCATGCTGGTCGGGCCCAAAAGCGTGGTGATGATCGAATCCTCCGAATCAGTCCTGCCGAAGAGCGACAAGTCGTCAGCGGCGGCAACACGTAGCCGCCAGTCCGTATTCCCGTGCGCACGCGCTCCGCGATCCATAGGGACACCGTCGCGTATCGGCGTATGTGCGGTATATGAACAGTCTGAGCTGAGGCTGAGAAACCGTATCGTTACCAGCGCTGTCCAGGAGATATCCGCCGCGGCGTGAGCTTAAACGCAGCGACCTCGCCGGGCGTGTCGTAACGGTGCAGCTTAGGCGCGCCATGCCGGGGTGCGCACCGAAGTGGAATACGCTGCGGGCATGGACGGCACCGACGCAGAAACCCCCGGCCAGCCGGCGCCCAGTCGAGCCGAATCCCTGTTCGCGCACGCCGAGGGGTCGATCTCCGAAGACTCGTTGCTGGCGGCCGCTCGCGAGCGTGCCGTGGACATCGGTGCGGGCGCGGTGACGCCCGCGGTGGGCGCGCTGCTGAGCCTGCTGACCAAGCTCAGCGGCGGGAAGGCCGTCGCGGAGGTGGGCACCGGCGCCGGGGTCAGTGGGTTGTGGTTGCTCTCCGGCATGAGCGAGGACGGCGTCTTGACGACGATCGACATCGAGCCCGAGTATCTGCGGCTCGCCAAGCAAGCCTTCTCCGAAGCGGGCATCGGGCCGTCGCGCACCCGGCTGATCAGCGGCCGGGCCCAAGATGTCCTCACCCGCCTCGCCGACGAGTCCTACGACCTGGTGTTCGTGGACGCGGACCCGGTTGACCAGCCGGACTACGTCGTCGAGGGCGTACGGCTGCTGCGACCCGGCGGCGTCATCGTGGTACACCGCGCGGCCCTCGGCGGGCGAGCCGGCGATCCCGCCGCCCGCGACGCCGAGGTGGTCGCGGTGCGGGAAGCTGCGCGACTCATCGCCGAGGACGAGCGGCTCACCCCGGCCCTGGTTCCGCTCGGCGACGGCATTTTGGCCGCCGTGCGCGACTGATCTGGCGGTGGCGACCCGCCGCACCCGACGACGCCGCGCTCGCGATCGCCACTGACCCGATGGTGGCGACCCGCCGCGCCCGGCGACGCCGCGCTCGCGATCGCCACTGACCCGATGGTGGCGACCCGCCGCGCCCGGCGACGCCGCGCTTGCGATCGCCTTTATGAATTCTTGACGCGCTACCTCCTTGACTTGAGACTGAACGTACGTTTAATGTCCTGAACATGCGTTCAGCCGACCTGACCGCCGCCGCCCGGATCCGGGACGCGGCCATCGAGCAGTTCGGCGAGTCCGGGTTCGGCGTGGGGCTGCGCGCGATCGCCGAGGCGGCGGGGGTGAGCGCCGCGCTGGTCATTCACCACTTCGGCTCCAAGGAGGGACTGCGCAAGGCGTGTGACGATTACATTGCCGACGAGATCCGCAACAGCAAGTCCGAGACGATCAGGTCGAACGACCCGGCAACCTGGTTCGCGCAAATGGCCGAGATCGAGAGTTACGCCCCGATGATGGCGTACCTGGTACGCAGCATGCAGACCGGTGGCGACCTCGCGAAGATGTTGTGGCGCAGGATGATCGACAACGCCGAGGAGTACATGGAGGAAGGCGTGCGGGCCGGGACGATCAAGCCCAGCCGCGATCCGAAAGCCAGGGCCAAGTATCTCGGCATCACCGGAGGCGGGGGCTTCCTGCTCTATCTGCAGATGCACGACACACCAACCGATTTGCGCGCGGTCCTGCGTGACTACTCCAGAGACATGATCCTGCCCGCGCTCGAGATCTACACCGAAGGACTGATGGTCGACCGCACCATGTATGACGCATTCCTGGCCGCAGATGATCAAGGAGAAAACCATGCCAGTTGACAAGATCGCGCCCATCGAAATTCACCATCTGACAAAGAACTTCGGAGCGGTGCGGGCGCTGGACGGCCTGGATCTCACCGTGCGCGAAGGTGAAGTGCACGGCTTCCTCGGCCCCAACGGCGCCGGGAAGTCGACGACCATCCGCATCCTGCTGGGTCTGGTCAAGGCGGACGGCGGCAGCGTGCGGCTGCTGGGCGGCGACCCGTGGACCGACGCGGTCGCCCTGCACCGCCAGATCGCCTATGTGCCCGGCGATGTCACACTGTGGCCGACGCTGACCGGTGGTGAGACCATCGACCTGCTGGCCCGGATGCGCGGCGGCATCGACCGCAAACGTCGCGACGAGCTGATCGAGCGCTTCGCCCTCGATCCACACAAGAAGGCGCGGACCTATTCGAAGGGCAACCGGCAAAAGGTCTCGCTGATCTCCGCCTTCTCGTCGCGGGCCCGCCTTTTGCTGTTGGACGAGCCCAGCAGCGGCCTGGACCCCTTGATGGAGAACGTCTTTCAGCAGTGCGTTGCCGAGGCGCGCGACCGCGGCGCGACGGTGTTGTTGTCCAGTCACATCCTCGCCGAGACCGAAGCGCTGTGCGAAAGGGTGACCATCATCCGGGCCGGCAAGGCCGTCGAGAGCGGGACCCTGGACTCGATGCGGCATCTCAGCCGCACCTCGATCAAGGCCGAAATGACCGGCGATCCCGGGGACCTCACTCGCATCAAGGGGGTCGAGGACGTCACCGTCGAGGGCACCATCCTGCGCGCTCAGGTCGACGGCGAAAGCCTCGGGGAACTCATCCGGGCACTCGGCGACGCCGGCGTGCGCAGCCTCGTCAGCCAGCCGCCGACGCTCGAGGAACTCTTCCTGCGCCACTACGACACGGCGGACCAGGTTTCCGCATCATGAGCACCGCAACCTTGGATCGCTCACACCGCCCGGCGCACCCCGCGCCGCGGGGCTCGAACTTCGCCGGAACGCTGGGGATGCTGCGGCTCTACTTGCGCCGCGACCGAATCTCGCTGCCGCTGTGGGTGTTCCTGCTGTCGGTGCCGCTGGCAACGGTGTACGTCGGCAGCATCGAAAAGGTCTACCCCACCCAGGCCGCCCGGGCCGGCTTCGCCGCTTCCATCATGGCCAGCCCGGCGCAGCGCGCGCTCTACGGACAGGTCTACAACGACAGCCTTGGCGCCGTTGGCATTTGGAAGGCGGGGATGTTCCACCTGCTGATCGCGGTGGCCGTCATCCTGACCGTCATCCGGCACACCCGGGCCGACGAGGAGGCGGGCCGAACCGAACTCGTGGACTCGACCGCCGTCGGTCGCTATGCCAGCCTCACCGCCGCGCTGCTGTTGTCGTTCGGGGCCTCCATCGCCACCGGCGTGATCGGTGCGGCGGGACTGCTCACCACCGACGTCCCCGCCGGTGGGTCGCTCGCGTTCGGCGCGGCGCTGGCCTGCTCCGGCCTGGTGTTCGCCGCCGTCGCCGCGGTGACCGCGCAACTGTCCCCAAGCGCGCGGTTCGCGCGCGGCGCCGCGTTCGCGGTTCTGGCGGCCGCCTTCACGCTGCGCGCCGTCGGTGACGCCGGTTCCGGTGCGCTGTCGTGGCTTTCGCCACTCGGGTGGTCGTTGCAGGTCCGGCCGTACGCCGGTGATCACTGGTCCGTATTGACGCTGCATCTGACCACAGCCGTGGCGCTCACCGCGGTGGCAAACCGGCTGCTCGCCGGCCGTGACGTCGGTGCCGGGCTCTTTGCCGAACGCCCCGGCCCCGGCTCGGCCGCGCCCGCGCTGGGCAATGTGTTCGGGCTGGCCTGGCGATTGGACCGTGCTGCGCTCCTGCTCTGGACCGTGGGGCTGTGTCTGTATGGCGTCTTGATGGGCAGTGTGGTGCACGGCATCGGCGACGAGCTCGGCGGCAGCGACGCCGCCCGCGACATCGTCGTCCGGATGGGCGGCACCAGCGCCTTGGAGGAGGCCTTCATCGCCGTTGCGTTCACCATGATGGGGATGGCGGCCGCCGCATTCGCCGTCTCCCTGACGTTGCGATTGCACCAGGAGGAAGCGGGCCAACGCGCCGAAGCGACGCTGGCCGGTGCGGTGTCGAGAGCCCGCTGGCTGGCGAGCCACCTGCTGGCGGCGTTGGTCGGATCCTCGGTGGCGATGCTGGTCAGCGGTTTGGCCGGCGGCCTGGTCTACGGCGCCGCCGCCGGCGACGTCGGCGGCAAGGTGGCTGTCGTGGTGGCAAGCGCGGCCGTGCAACTGCCCGCGGTCTGGTTGTTGTCCGCGGTGACGGTCGGCTTATTCGGCCTGGCACCACGATTCACGCCCGTGGCTTGGGGTGTTCTGGTGGGATTCATCGCCCTATACCTGATCGGTTCGTTGGCCGGGTTCTCGCAATGGTTGCTCGACCTGGAACCGTTCGCCCACATTCCCCGGGTCGGCGCGGGTTTCACCGCCACGCCACTGCTGTGGCTATTGGCCATTGACGCCGCACTCGTTACCCTCGGTGTCATGGGCGTCCGACGCCGCGATCTGCGTGGTTAGGAGCGCTGTGAAAACCGGTCTTCGCGTGACGGTGCAATCGATCTGGGGAATCCTCTCTTTCGGCTTGATCCTCTTCCTGCCCGCCGGCACGTTGCGTTATTGGCAGGCATGGGTTTTCATCGCCGTGTTCATGGCGGCAACGATCGTCCCCGTCGTCTACCTGGCGCGCAACAATCCCGCGGCCCTGCAGCGCCGCATGAAGGCGGGCCCGCGGGCCGAACCCCGGGCGGCCCAGAAATTCATCATCACCGGCTCGTTCCTGGTCCTATTCGCGGCGATGGTGCTCAGCGCGCTCGATCACCGGTTCGGCTGGTCGTCCGTGCCGGCGTGGCTGTCCGTGCTCGGCGATGTCCTGGTGGCGGCGGGGCTCGGGATCGCCATGCTGGTGATCGTCCAAAACGGTTACGCCGCGGCCACTATCACAGTGGAGTCAGGCCAGACACTGGTGTCCGATGGCTTCTATCGATTCGTGCGCCACCCCATGTATGTCGGGAACGTGGTCATGATGATCGGCATGCCGTTGGGGCTCGGCTCCTACTGGGCGTTGCTCTTGGTCATCCCGGGCTGCATCCTGCTCGCCCTCCGCATCCTCGACGAGGAAACGCTCCTCACCCAGGAGTTGACCGGGTATCGCGAATACCGGCAACGGGTGCGCTATCGGTTGGTTCCCTACATCTGGTAACGGCCGGGCCGACGCGCCTAGGGTATTCGCGTGGCCCGAAATCCCGCGCCCGCGCGAGATCGGCCGTGGCGACGCCCCGGCGCGCTCCGGTACGCGATGAGCCGGATACGCGGCGTCGCCAAGCCACCCGTCACGGTGACCGATCCACCGGCCGACCTTGACGTCGAACGCGATGTAGGCGTGCCGACGCGCGACGGAACGGTATTGCGGGTCAACGTTTTCCGGCAGCGCGATACCGGTGCTCGACCGGTGATTCTGAGCATCCACCCCTACGGCAAGGACAATCTGCCGAGGCGGCGCGGCAACAGGTGGACGTTCTCCATGCAGTACCGGATCCTGCGCCAGCCGCGACCGGTGCGCTTCTCGGCGCTGACCGGCTGGGAGGCGCCCGATCCCGCGTGGTGGACAGCGCAGGGCTTCGTCATGGTGAATGCCGATTCGCGCGGCTGTGGTCGCTCCGACGGAAACGGGCGCCTGTTGTCGCGCCAGGAGGCCGAGGACACCTACGACCTGGTGCAGTGGATCGCCGGACAGCCATGGAGCGATGGACGCGTCGTCATGCTCGGGGTGTCGTACCTGGCCATCAGCCAGTACGCGGTTGCCGCGCTGCAGCCGCCGGCACTACGGGCGATCTGCCCGTGGGAAGGCTTCACCGACGCCTACCGTGACCTGACCTTCCCGGGCGGCGTTCGCGAGACCGGGTTCACCAGGGTGTGGTCGCGAAACGTGCGACGCGACACCCGGCAGGCCTACGACCTGGAACGGATGCAGGACGCCCACCCCTTGCGCGATGAGTTCTGGCGTTCGCTGGTCCCGGACCTCTCCGCGATCAAGGTGCCCATGCTGGTGTGCGGCAGCTTCTCCGACAACAACCTGCACAGCCGCGGCTCCATCCGCGCGTTCACGCACGCCGGCTCCAGCCACGCCCGCCTCTACACCCACCGCGCCGGCAAGTGGGCGACCTTTTACTCCAAGCCCGCGCTGACCGAGCAATTGCGGTTCTTCCGCGCAGTGCTGGACGGGGTGCCCGCTTCCCGCAGCGTCCGCCTCGAGGTCCGCGAAGACCGCGACACCGTCGCAGCAGTGCGCGAAGAGGCCGAATGGCCGCTGGCGCGCACCCATTGGCGCCCAATGTATTTGGCCGAGGGTGGACTGCTGACCGCCCAGCGGCCATCGGAGGAAAGTGGCATCACGTTCGGAACCCGCTCCGGCGCAGCAGCTTTCAGCTGGACCGTCCCGGCTGATATCGAGCTGACCGGCCCGATGGCGGCGCGGCTGTGGATCGAGCTGGACGGCTGCGACGACGCCAACCTGTTCGTCGGCGTGGAGAAGTGGCGTGCCGGACGGTTTGTCGCATTCGAAGGCTCCTACGGCTACGGCCGCGATCGGGTGAGCACCGGTTGGCAGCGAGTCTCGCTGCGTGCGCTGGACGCCGATCTTTCGCGGCCGTGGGAACCCGTCGCGGCGTGCACAAACCCGCGACCCGTCGCCGCGCACGAGGTCGTCGAGGTCAACGTGGCGCTCGGCCCGTCCGCGACGCTGTTCCGCGCCGGTGAGCAGCTGCGCTTGGTGGTCGCAGGGCGCTGGTTGTCCCCGAGGAACCCGCTCACCGGCCAGCTCCCCGCGGCCTATGCCGGCTCGCCGCGCGGCCGCGTCAAGCTGCACTGGGGCCCGCGCTACGACGCGCATCTGCTGATCCCAGAGATCCCCGGGTAGCACGGGGCACTAAATCCAGACGCCCTTGCCCACCGCGACCACACCGCCGGCGCTGATCGCGAAGCGCTCCCGGTCCTTCTCGAGGTCCACGCCGACCATCTCGCCGGGCCCGACGACGACGTTCTTGTCCAGGATGGCGTGGCGCACCACCGCGCCCCGGCCGACCCGGGCGCCGGGCATGATCACGCTGCCCTCCACGATCGCGCCGTCATCGACCACAACGTTGGACGACAGCACCGAGTTGCGCACCGAAGCCGCCGAAATGATGCTGCCGGCGCCGACGACCGACTCCTGGGCCGAGCCGCCGTTGACGAACTTGGCCGGTGCCAGGTTCTCCGACTCACCGCGGATCGGCCAGCGCTTGTTGTAGAGGTTGAACACCGGATGCACCGAGACCAGGTCCATGTGCGCGTCGTAGAACGCGTCCAGCGTCCCCACGTCACGCCAGTAACCCCGGTCGCGATCGGTCGCGCCCGGCACCTCGTTGTCCTTGAAGTCGTAAACCGCGGCCATACCGTCGCCCACCAAGCGCGGAATGATGTCACCGCCCATGTCGTGATCCGAATGGTCGTCGTCGGCGTCGGCGCGAATCGCGTCGATGAGCACCTTGGTGGTGAAGATGTAGTTGCCCATCGACACGAACGTCGCCTCGGGGTCATCCGGTGTGCCGGGCGGGTCCAACGGCTTCTCCACGAATTCGCGGATGCGGCCGGAATCGTCGGCGTCGATACACCCGAATGCGGTGGCCTCTCCGCGCGGCACGCGGATGCCGGCCACCGTCGCGCCGGCCCCGCTTTCGATGTGGAAGTGGACCATCTGCTCGGGGTCCATCCGATAAACGTGGTCGGCGCCGAAAACGACTATGTAGTCGGGGTCTTCGTCGTAGATCAGATTGAGCGATTGGTAGATCGCGTCGGCGGAGCCGGTGTACCAGCGGGGGCCCAGGCGCTGCTGCGCGGGCACGGGGGTGATGTACTCACCGGCCAGACCGGAAAGCCGCCAGTTCTGCGAAATGTGACGGTCCAGTGAATGCGACTTGTACTGGGTGAGAACGCAGATCCTCAAGTAGCGCGCGTTGACGAGGTTGGAGAGCACGAAGTCGATCAGCCGATAGGCGCCGCCGAAGGGAACCGCGGGCTTGGCCCGATCCGCGGTCAGCGGATACAGCCGCTTGCCCTCACCGCCGGCCAGGACAATGCCCAGCACGTGTGGCGCTTCCCTCATGGTTCAAACCTATCGGCCGTCGCGAGGCGCTGCCAGAGGGACGGCGCTATTGGCGGTGTTCTGCGGCTGTCCGTCAAGGTATTTGGTCCGCCGGGCCGCTCACCGATTGCCCCGGCCCCCGACTCGCGCTCCTCGTTGCGACCGAACTACCGTGCGGGTATGCGGGTGGCGATGATGACTCGGGAATACCCACCAGAGGTCTACGGGGGAGCCGGTGTACATGTCACGGAACTGGTCGCCCAGCTGCGCCGATTGTGCGCGGTCGATGTGCATTGCATGGGTGCGCCGCGGCCGAACGCCATCGTGCACCAGTCCGATCCGCGCTTGCACAGCGCCAACCCGGCGCTGTCGACGTTGTCCGCGGACCTGATGATGGCCAACGCCGCGTCGGCGGCCACCGTCGTGCATTCGCACACTTGGTACACCGGCATGGCCGGTCACCTGGCGGCGCTGCTCTACGACATCCCCCATGTTCTGACGGCGCATTCGCTCGAGCCGCTGCGGCCGTGGAAGGCCGAGCAGCTCGGCGGCGGTTACCAGGTGTCGACGTGGGCGGAGCGCACCGCGGTGCAGGCGGCGGACGCCGTCATCGCGGTCAGCTCCGCGATGCGCGAAGACATCCTGCGCGTCTACCCCGCCCTGGATCCCAGCGTCGTGCACGTCATCCGCAATGGGGTGGACACCGACGTCTGGCATCCGGCCGGGCCGGCGCATGCCGGGTCTGTGCTGGCCGAACTCGGCGTCGACCCCGACCGGCCCACGGTGGCGTTCGTCGGCCGGATCACCCGGCAGAAGGGCGTCGCCCACTTGGTGGCGGCGGCGCACCAGTTCGACCCCGAGGTGCAGGTGGTGTTGTGCGCGGGAGCCCCCGACACCCCGGAGATAGCCGAGGAGATTCGGTCCGCGGTGGCGCGGCTGGCCCACGATCGGCAGGGCGTGTTCTGGATCAGAGAGATGCTACCGATCGGCGAGATACGTGAAATATTATCGGCGGCAACGGTTTTCGTCTGCCCCTCGGTGTACGAGCCGCTGGGCATCGTGAACCTGGAGGCGATGGCATGCGCGACGGCCGTGGTGGCGTCCGATGTCGGCGGGATACCCGAGGTGGTTCTCGACGGGGTGACCGGTTCGCTGGCGCACTACGACGCCGGAGACCCGGCCGGTTACCAGGCCAGACTGGCCAAAGCGGTTAACGCGCTCGTCGCCGACCCCGAGAAGGCGAAGCGTTACGGCGAGGCGGGACGCCAGCGCTGCGTCGAGGAATTCTCCTGGGCCCGCGTCGCCGAGCAAACCCTGGACATCTACCGAAAGGTGTGTGCGTAGCCCCGCGGTCCGCCGGCAGACCTTAGCTGGAGCTGGTGACACCCTTGAGTTCGTCACCGAGGGCGGCGGCTTCGTCGGGCGTCAGCTCGACGACTAGTCGACCACCTCCCTCAAGTGGTACCCGCATCACGATGCCGCGCCCCTCCTTGGTTGCTTCCAGAGGACCGTCGCCGGTCCGGGGCTTCATCGCCGCCATCGAGTGCTCCCTCCAAATTCGAGCTGGTCCGACGTTGCGGACCTGGTCGGCGCCGAGCATGCCCCGCCAGCGATTTTCCAGCCATACCCGACATCGAACTGCCAAATCACCCCTCTATTGTTCCCTATCCAGGTCACGAGTTGAACAAAGACCCGGTTCTGCGGGCCTGGGGGCCGCTGAACGCCGATTGCCCGGCCGCGTGTCACCGGGGGGAAGGCACCCAACAACCCCGGATATGGTCGTCGACCATACCGGTCGCCTGCATCAGCGCATAGGCGGTGGTGGGCCCGACGAAGCGGAACCCGCGCCGCTTGAGCTCGCGCGCCATGGCCTTCGATTCCGGTGTGGCCGAGGGCACTTCGGAGCCATCCGCCGGCCTGGGGCGCGGTGCTGGCGCAAAAGACCACAACAGCTCCGCGAGGTCCGCCGAGGATCCCAGCTCAGCGGCGGCACGCGCGTTGGCGATGGTCGCGTCGATCTTGGCCCGGTTGCGCACGATTCCCGTGTCCGCCATCAACCGCTGCACGTCCGCATCGGTGTAACCGGCGACCTGCTCGAAATCGAACCCCGCGAAGGCGCGCCGGAAGTTCTCCCGTTTGCGCAGGATGATCAGCCACGACAGCCCGCTCTGGAACGCCTCCAGGCTCATCCGCTCGAACAGCGCCATCCCGTCGTGCACCGGGCGGCCCCACTCCTGGTCGTGATAGTCGCGGTACAACTCGAAATCGGGTCCGGGCCGAATGGCCGCCCAGCTGCACCGAACCAGCCCGTCATCGCTCACATCTAGTCCTGACGATCCCCGCCGTCCTCGGGTTCCACCGGTTGGGAATCGTCCTCGGCCGCCGCGGGGACCGGCACCGCGGCGAGCTGACCGCGCAGCGCCTCCAGCTCGCGGGCGAGCCGGTCCAGCACCCAGTCCACCTCGCTGGTCTTGTATCCGCGCAACGCCTGGGTGAACTTGACTGCGTCGACGTCCGCGCCGGTCACCCCGTAGGCGGGCAACACTGTCGCGGTCGTCCCCCGGGGCAGGGGCGGCAGCTGCTCACCGCGACCGAACAGCAGACTCGCCGCGCCGAACAGCACGATCGCCACCAGCACCAGCACCACCAGGTAAAGCAACACCAACGCCACGCCGTCGATACTGCCCTATGCCACCGACAGCGCGACCACGCAGCGCGGCTTTAGCGCGGCCTCAGGACCTTCATGGGCGGACGGTCCGCCAGCGACACCGGCGACGTGTGCTGGGTGTAGCTCTGACCATCGGGCCCCTCGGGGCCAACGGCGAAGAACTGCGTCAACCCGACCCCGGAATCGGGAATCCCGCAGCGCGAGAGCAGGGTCGCGATGACCTGGCGGCTCATCGCACCCAACTCGGCCAGCGGCCGGTTGCGGTGCGCGCGCACTCCCAAGTTGACCTGGGCGATGGCGCCCAGGCCCAACCGGTCGAAAGTGTCCAGCAGCAGGCCGATCTCGACGCCGTAGCCCGGAGCGAACGGCACCGACGTCAGTAATTCGCGGGTCGCCGCGTACTCCCCGCCGAGCGGCTGCAGGATGCAACCCAGCTCCGGCCGCAGCGCCGCGAGCAGCGGCCGGGCCACCAGCTCGGTGACCCGCCCCCCGCCGGTGGCGCCCGCGGCGCCCCCGACGTCGCCGACCTGTAGCGGCCGCCGGTAGAAGCTCTTGACCAGGCGGACGCCGTCGCCCATGAGCAGCGGACCGACCAGCCAGGGCACGAACATCGGGTTCGGGTTGATCAGGTCGGAGTCGACGAACACGACGATGTCACCGCTGGTCGCCGCCAGCGAGCGCCACAGCGCCTCGCCTTTTCCGGGCCGGATCGGCACCTCGGGCAACGCCTGCTCGCGGCTGACCACCCGGGCGCCGGCGGCGACGGCGCGGATCTCGGTGTCGTCCGTCGAGCCGGAATCCAGCACGATCAGCTCGTCCACCAGCCCCCCAGAGCCTTTGACCAGGGGCGAGATGCTTTCGACCACGGATTCGATGGTTTGTTCTTCGTTGAGGGCCGGCAGCACCACCGAGATGGTTCGCCCCGCCTTCGCGGCCTCGAGCTCGGCGACCGTCCAGCTCGGACGGTTCCAGCTGCGATCGGACAGCCAGGTATCACCGGGCCGGGCGGCCAGCACCGCGTCGTCGGTGAGGTCGCCGACCAGGTCGGATGCCGTCATGCCAGCCCCCTCACCGTGCGGGCCGGCGGGCGGGATCCCTGGATGGAGGCCACCATCTCCAGCACCCGTCGGGTAGCGGCGACCTCGTGCACGCGAAACATGCGGGCACCGGTGGCGGCCGCCAGCGCGGTGGCCGCCAACGTTCCCTCGAGCCGCTCGGTCAATTCCACCCCCAAAGTCTCCCCGACGAAGTCCTTGTTACTCAAAGCCATGAGAACGGGCCATCCGGTGTTAACAAGATCGCCCAGGTGGCGCAACAGCAGCAGCCCGTGGAAGGTGTTCTTGCCGAAGTCGTGGGCCGGGTCGATCAGCACCCGGTCGCGGGCCACCCCGCAGGCGACCGCGCGCTCCGCGGCGCCGGTGACCTGGCGAATAACGTCGTCGACCACGCCGCGCGTGGTGGTTCCGTAGCTCACCCGGAACGGTCGCGTGCGGGGCAGCGCCCCGCCGGTGTGCGAGCACACCAGGCCCGCACCGAACTCCGCGGCGACCTCGGCCAGGCCCGGGTCGATGCCGCCCCAGGTGTCGTTGATCAGGTCCGCCCCGGCCGCGCAGGCCACCCTGGCCACCTCGGAGCGCCAGGTGTCGACGCTGATCAGCTGGTCCGGATAGGCGCCGCGCAACCATTCGATGAACGGGACCAGACGGGTCAGCTCGGTTTCGGCATCGACCTCCTGGCCCGGGCCCGCCTTGACCCCGCCGACGTCGATGACGTCGGCGCCCTCGGCGATGGCGCGGTGCGCTGCGGCCCGGGCGGCCTCGTCGCCGAAGGTCGCACCCTTGTCGTAGAACGAGTCGGGGGTGCGGTTGACGATCGCCATGATCAGCGGGCGATCACCGGCGACCGGACGGCCACACAAGGTCGATTGCACTTGTCTATGGTGCCTGGTCTGGTCCGCGAGCGTGCGGCCAGCCGCACACTGGACGCCGAACGTGCGGCAGGCCGCACACTCGACGCGGGCTCAGCCCTGCGGGCGCTTCCCGTCGGCCACTTCGTCGGGGTATTCGTCGTAGTACGGCACGTAACCCTCGTCGCGGCCGGCCAGCACGTACAGCGGGTCCTTGATGTCGGGCCCGTAGGCCTGCTCGCGCAGCTCCACCTTGCGGCTCTTGAACGTCGTGGTGTGCTCCAGCGACTTGACCACCCGCACGAACAGCGGCAGCGCGTAGGCGGGCAGCTGGCCGTACACGGCGCGGGCCAGCGACTTGCCGTCGAACTCCGCGCCGTCGCGCAGCTTGACCGCGGCCATGCCGGCGCGGCCGCCGGTGCGGGGGATTTCGACCCCGAACACCGTGCATTCCTCCACGGATTCGTCGGACGCCAGCGCCGCCTCCACCTGCGTGGTGGCGACGTTCTCGCCTTTCCATCGGAACGTGTCGCCGAGGCGGTCGACGAACGCGGCGTGCCCCATGCCCTGCGGGCTCATCACGTCACCGGAGTTGAACCACACGTCGCCCTCACGGAACGCGTTGCGCACCAGCTTCTTTTCGCTCGACTCCTTGTCGGTGTAGCCGTCGAACGGCTGCAGCCGATTGACGCGGCTGAGCAGCAGGCCGGGCTCCCCGGGGGGCACCCGGCGTACCCGCCCGTCGTCGTCGCGCAACGGGGCGCCGGTGTCGGGGTCGTACTCCACGTAGGCCAACGGCATCGGGAAGACGCCGGTCGTCCGGGGCACGTTGAAGACGTTGATGAACGCGGTGTTGCCCTCGCTGGAGGCGTAGAACTCGCAGACGCGCGGGATGTCGAACCGATTCGTGAACTCGTCCCAGATCTCGGGTCGCAGCCCGTTACCGGCGATCACCCGCACCTGGTGCGCTCGGTCGGTGGCCTTGCGCGGCTGGTTGAGCAGGTACCGGCAGATCTCGCCGATGTAAATGAACGCCGTGGCTTCGGCGGCGATGACCTCGTCCCAAAACTTCGACGCCGAGAACGACTTGCCCAGCGCCAGCGTCGCCCCGGAGTTGATCACCGACGACAGCGCGACCGTCAGCGCGTTGTTGTGGTACAGCGGCAGGCAGCTGTAGAGCGTGTCGGAGCTCTTCAACCGCAGCCCGATGCCCCCGAACGCCGCGAGCGCCTTCAGCCACCGCAAGTGGGTCATCACGCTGGCCTTGGGGAATCCCGTTGTGCCCGAGGTGAAGATGTAGAAGGCGGTGTCCCTGGCCTGCACGGCCGATACCGACGCGGGGTTGGTGGCCGGTGCGCTGGCGGCGAAGCGCTCCAGGTCCTCCACGGTCATGGTCTCGGTGTCGCCCGACCCGCCGCACTCGGCCACCGCGCTGACCAGGTCCGTCTCCGCGACCAACACCTTGGCCTTGAGCAGGCCCAGGCTGTGCGCCAGCACCTCACCGCGCTGGTGGTAGTTCAGCATCCCGGCGACCGCGCCGCACTTGACCGCGGCCAGCATGGTCAGCACCGCGTTGGGCGAGTTGCGCAGCATGATCGCGACGACGTCGCCGTGGCCGACGCCGTGCGCCGCCAGCACCGCGGCGTACCGGTTTGCGGCGGCGTTGGCGTCGCGGTAGGTCAGCTGCTGGTCGCCGAACCGCAAGAAGATCCGATCGCCGTAGCGGGCCGCGCGTTCCTGAAACACCGTTCCGATGGATTTCTTCGAACCCGGCTGGGCCAGGAGGCCGGTCATCGCCCCGCGCATGATCACCGGCATGTCGGCCAGCAGGCCCGGCGCCCGAGATGCGATATCGGTCAGTTTGACCGCCGTGCGCGCTCCGCCGTCGTGATCGGACAAGTCATCCCTCGTTTCCTGTAAGCAACTCGGCGGACAGCCTAGTAGGGATCACCAGATTGCCGGCGGGCTCAATCGGGCGCACACGCCTCCACGGCGGCGCTCACCTTGTCGACCAGCATCAACCGGTCCATCGCCTGCTGCGAGATGTACCCGCTGTCGAGCAGTCCGCACAGCCAGAGCCACAGGCCTTCGTAATGCCCCAGGGGATCGAGCATGACGACGGGTTTGCGGTGCAGGCCGAGGTAGCCCGTGGTCCACGAGTCCAGCAACTCGTCGAGGGTGCCGACGCCCCCGGGCAGCACGATGAACGCGTCGGCGCGCTCTTCCATCACGTGTTTGCGCTCATGCATCGTCTCGGTGACGATCAGCTCGTCCGCTTCGGGGTCGGCGATCTCGACGCGCATCAGAACCTGCGGGATGACGCCGACGGTCCGGCCGCCGCGGGCGCGCGCCGCGGTTGCCACCGCGCCCATCGCCGACACCCGGCCGCCGCCCCACACCAGCGTCCAGCCGCGCTCGGCGATCGCCTCGCCGAGTTCGGCAGCGACCGCGAGCAATTCGGGATGCTCCGGGCCGGACGCGCAGTACACACACACCGCCCAGTCGCCTGACGACTCGCGTTCCGAGCGCATACAACGAAACGTAGACCAAGCTTGCTGCGGGCCGCACACCCCGCGCAATAAAATCCGGCGATGCCGATTCGATGGAACGTTCCCCAGCACGCGTCGGCCCTCGAGCGGCTCAACGCCGCGCTGACGGACGGGCGGGGCGCCGCCGTGCTGGGGCCGGACGGCTGCGGCAAATCCACGTTGGCCCGAACGGCCGCCGAAGGCTTCGGCCACCGGCACCCCGGCACGCGCATCCGCTGGGTCACCGGCACCCCGACCGAACGGGCGGTGCCGTTCGGCGCGTTCAGCCACCTGGTACGGATCGCCGACCTCGGCAAACCGGCCGCGCTGTTGCGCGCGGCCCGGGCGTCGCTGGACGGTGACGACCTGCTGCTGGTCGTCGACGACGCCCACGACCTGGACATCCTGTCGGCCACGCTGGTGTACCAGCTCGCGCTGGCGGGCTCGGCCAGGATGATCGTCACCGGCCGCGCCGACTCGGCTCCCGAAGCCATCGCGGCGCTGTGGGCAGACGGGCTGCTCCCCCGGATCGACATCGAACCGCCGGGCGGGATGACCACACCGGCCGAGGTCGACGCTTTCCTCGCCGAAATGCCACCGGGGGCCCGGTCGGTGCTGGACTATCTCGCCGTCGCGGAGCCGCTGTCGCTCGCCGATCTGAGCGTCCTCACCGGCGCGGACGCGATCGGCGAGGCGACGGATTGCGGGGCGGCGGAAACGCGGGCGCGCGGCGGAGCGTCGGACGACCCGGTGGTGTACACGGCCCACCCGCTGTTCGCCGAGCGAGCGCGGGCCGCGCTCGGCGGCGACGGCGCCCGGCAACGACGCACCGAGTTGGTGCGGCTGCTGTCGCAGCATCCGTCGGACCACCTCAGCGACCGGCTCCGGTTGGCGGCCCTCGCCCTGGACAGCGACGCACGCCAGCCGACGGCCGAGGTGGTCGGCGCCGCGCAGGAGGCGCTGCGGCTGGGCGACCTGGCCCTCGGCGAACGGTTGGCCTCCTCCGCGCTGGAGCGCTCGGGCGGGTTGGCGGCGCGGCTGGCGCTGGCACACGCGCTGGCGTGGCAGGGTCGCGGCCGCGAGGCGGACGCGGTGCTGGCCGGCGTGGACCCCGCCGCGTTGACCGAAGCCGCCCTGATGGACTGGACGCTGTTGCGCGCGGCCAACCAGTTCTGGATGCTCAGCGAGCCCGAGCGGGCCACCGCGTTCTTGCGGACGATCCGCAATCGCGTCTCGGATCCGGGCGCGCGCACCACGCTGGACGCGTTGAGCGCCACGTTCGCGATGAACGCCGGCAACGTCGGGCACGCCGTGAAAGTCGCGGACGAGGTGCTCGCCGCCCCAGAAGCCGACGACCAGGCGGTGGCGTGGGCGGCCAGCGCGGCGGCGTTGTGCGCGGCGCGCCAGGGCCGCTTCGGCGACGTCGAGCCGCTGGCCCAGCGCGCCCTGGCCGCCGAACATCCCGGGTTGCTGCGCTTCACGATCGGGCTGGGGCAGACCACCGCGTTGTTGATGGCGGGCCGGCTCGACGCCGCCCGCGAACTCGCCCAGCAATTCACCGATTTCGCCGAGTTGCAGCAGCCGGGCCGCGCGATCGGTGACGTGCTGCTGGCCCACGTGCTGCTCGCCGACGGCGAATTCGCCCAAGCTGCAGCGCTCCTCGGCCCGGCGGCCGCAACGTTGCAACGCACCGGCTATTCGTGGGGTCCGCTGTCGTTGACGCTGCTGGCCACCGCGCTGGCCCAGCAGGGCGATATCGCCGCCGCGGGAAAGGCGTTGGGCCGGGCCGAATCCCGGCACGGAACCAAGTCGGCGCTGTTCGCACCGGAACTCGGTGTCGCGCGGGCATGGCGGCTGGCGTCGATGCGCGACGGCCACGGCGCGGTGGCGGCCGCCCGTGACGCCGCCCGGATGGCCGAGCGCGGCGGGCAGCGGGCGGTGGCGCTGCGCGCATGGCACGAGGCCGTGCGGCTCGGTGACGCCCGAGCCGCGGATCCGCTGGCCCGGCTCTGTGACGAGATCGACTGCGCCGTTGGCAAACTCGCGCTCTCCCACGCGCAGGCGCTGGCGGCCGGCGACGGCGCGGCGCTGCTGGCGGTGTCGGGCGCCCTGGCGGAGGTCGGGATGCGCGCGGCGTCCGCCGACGCCGCAGCGCAGGCGCAGCGCTGCGGGAGCTGAACGCGCCCCGAGCTGGGGCGCCACCCGCCTGCGGGGGACATGCTGGCTTGACACTCGGCGAAGACAATGCGGCTCCGCGTCGCTCGCCTAACGAACGTCTCTTGTCGGCTAATTCGTAACCGTTTCGAGTTCTACTCGGGCGCTGTCGATTTGGCCGTATGCGTACGCCGCCATCTCCGCTGGGGCCATGGCCTGGCCCTTGTGGGTCAGCGATTCGTAGGCCTGGTCGCCGAGGACAGCGCGGAGGTGGGTGATCGTCGTTTCGATTGTGGGGAAGCTGGCAGTGCTGAACGGGTCGACGGCGAAGCCGGCGATGACCGCCGCCGGTTCATAGCGTCCGAGCCGGTCCAACAACGCGACGAGGACCGCGAGGGGGGTACTTAAGAGGCCGGAGGCTCCCGCGTCGTCGAAGTGGCGGAGAGCCACCATGACGCAGTCGAGCGCGACCAGCCTGTCGCCGTGCGTAATCTCGAGGGTGGACAGGGCGACCGCCGAAGTTGCCTCGTTCCAGCGGTTTCCGCTGTCCCGCGCGAGCACTATGCCCCGGCGCAGGGCCTCCCGCGCTGCTGCCGGGTCGACATCGCGGAAGGCGAACCCATAGGCGGAAAGTGCATACGAGAGCACAAAGGGGTTGCGGGTGGCCTCCGCGACGTCGATCAGGCCCTCGGCGGCCGTCACCGCCTCGTCAACAGCGCCGGCGGCAGCCAATGCCAGAACCAGGTGTAACTGAATCATTGCGTGCGTGTCGCCGCCGCGTGCCAGCTGGGCGCGGCACCACTCGACGGTCCGTTCGGGCTGCCCGACTATCAGGTATGAACCAGCAAGCACGCCCTCGCCGCGGAACGGCAACTCGTAGTCCCTGCCGCTGCCGAGCAGCGCCAAACCCGCGTCGCTATACCCGACTGCCGCCTCGATCCGTCCGGTGAAATAGCACAGCGACGCCATTTCGTAGAGGGCCCCGAGCCGGGGATGGTCGACGGCGCGGGCGGGCTCGATCAGCTCTTCGGCCCACGCTATCGGCTCGTAATTTCCGGCCTGATTGCCCAGGATCACCCCGTAGATCGCCATCGGAGCCGCAGTGTCGACGTCGCCCAGATCGGCGGCCCACCGAAACGCCGTACGCAGGTTGGCCAGTTCGGCCCTGAACCATTCGTGGGCCTCGCGCTGTCGCGGGCTGTCCCACAGAGCCAAGATGTCGGCCTCGCGCCGGGCGAAGTAGCGGGCGTGGGCATTTCGCGCATCGTTCGCCTTCCCGCTCGTGACGAGCTGCTCCTCAGCGAACTGGCGGATCGTCTCCAGCATCGAAAATCGGGTTCGCCCCGCCGCGCGGTCGGCGGTCAGCAACGATTTGCGCACCAGCGCATCGAGCAGGTCCAAGGTGACGTATTCGTCGCCGTCTCCGGATCCTGCTATGGCGCAGGCGCTTTGGAGGTCGAATCCACCCGCGAACACCGAACATACTTGCAAAAGCGACTTTTCGGCGTCATCGAGAAGGTCATACGACCACGCCACCGCCTGCCGCAGCGTCTGGTGGCGCTCGAGGCCGCGCCGCGAGCCGACCAGCAGCCGGAACCGCTGATCGAGACGATCACGCACCTCGGCGGCAGTCATCGACGCCATCCGCGAGGCCGCCAACTCAATGGCCAACGGGATCCCATCGAGGCGGCGGCAAATCTCTGCCACCGCGGCCAGCTCATCGGACGGGGCCATCGATAGTCGAGCGCCTACGCTCTGGGCACGTTCCACGAACAAGGCCACCGCGGCTGAGTCCGTGCCCGAGCCCACATCCAGCGACGGCACTACGAACAACTGCTCGTCGGCAACTCCCAGGCCTTCGCGACTGGTAGCCAGAATCCGCACCGACGCCGATGCCGCGAGCACGGCCTCAACCAGATCACCGGCGGCATCGCGCACGTGCTCGCAGTTGTCCAAGACCAGCAACCGCACCCTGCCCTCGAGCGCGGCGGCCACACTCTCGACCACGCTCTTGCCTGCCTGCTGCGTGATACCCAGCACCGCGGCCACCGCATCGGGCACAGCCGCTGGATCGGCGACCGCGGCGAGCTCGAAAACCCAAACACCATCCGGGAATTCATGCGATATACGTGATGCGACCTCGGTCGCCAGGCGGGTCTTGCCAACACCGCCGACCCCGGTCAACGTCACCAACCGACGGGCCCGTACCGCTGCCTGCACCTCGGCGGCCTCGGACTCACGCCCGACGAAGCTGGTGACCGCCGCCCGCAGGTTGCCCGGGGTCGTATCCAGCGTCCGCAGCGGCGGGAACTCGGTGCGCAGTCCGGATGCCAAGACCTGGAACACCCCCACCGCGGCGGACAGATCCCGCAACAGGCGCGGCCCCAGATCCAGTAGATCAACTCCACCGAGCAGACCGGCCGTCGAATCCGCTACCAGGATCTGACCGCCGTGTCCGGCGGCCATCAAGCGTGCCGCGCGGTTGAGCACCGCCCCGAAGTAATCGCCTTCGCGGAGCTCGGCCTCGCCGGTCGCTATGCCCATGCGCACCGGCAATTGCAGTTCCCGCTGCGCGGCCACCGCGGCATCGATCGCGGACCGGGGCGACCCGAAGGCGGCGCACACTCCGTCCCCGGTGTGCTTGAACACCCAACCGCCCTGCGCCTCGATCGCCCAGCGCAACACGTCGTCATGGGCCGCCAGGGCCTTCCCCATGCCCTCCGCGTCCGTCTCCCACCGACGAGTCGAACCCTCGATATCGGTGAATAAAAACGTAACCACTCCCGAAGGAGCAGCCGCCGAAGAAGCGGACACATCCGCAGCATCTCATAACAGACGCGCGTGGAACTCGCATTGGCCGCCGACGCCGCCGCGCAGGCGACCGGCCGGCGAAATGCCTAGCCGCCCAGGTAGCCGCGCAGCATGGCCACTGCGGCGGTGATGTTGGCGACCGGAACGCTCTCGTCGCGCCGGTGCGCGAGATTGGGATCGCCCGGCCCGAAGTTGACCGCCGGGATGCCCAACGCGGCGAAACGTGCGACGTCGGTCCACCCGTACTTCGCCCGGACCTGCCCCCCGGCCGCCTCGACCAGGGCCTTGGCCGCGGGCTGGGACAGCCCGGGCAGCGCGCCCGCGGCCGCGTCGGTCTGCTCGATCCGCACGTCGAGCCCGTCGAACACCTCATGCACGTGCTCGAGCGCCGCGGCCAACGACCGGTCGGGGGCAAAGCGGAAGTTGACCGTGACCGCGGCCGCGTCGGGAATCACGTTGCCCGCCACGCCGCCGTCGATGCGCACCGCCGACAACCCCTCGCGATATTCGCAACCGTCGATATCCACGGTGCGGGCGGAGTATGCGGCCAGCCGATCCAGGACGGCCCCCAGCTTGTGAATGGCGTTGTCGCCCAACCATGGTCGCGCCGAGTGGGCGCGCGTGCCGGTGGCCGAGATCACGACGCGCAGCGTGCCCTGGCAACCGGCTTCGATGTAGCCGCCGGTGGGTTCGCCCAGGATGGCCACGTCGGCGGACAGCCAGTCCGGCAGCTCACGCTCGATGCGGCCCAAACCGTTTGCCGCCGCTTCGATTTCCTCGCAGTCGTAGAACACCAGCGTCAGGTCGTGAACCGGCTCGACGACGGTCGCGGCCAGATGAAGGAAGACGGCGTCACCGGATTTCATGTCCGCGGCGCCGCAGCCGTACAGGTCGCCGTTCACGCGGCGGCTGGGCAGGTTGCCGGCGACCGGGACGGTATCCAGATGCCCCGCCAGCAGGACCCGCGACGGCCGCTGGTGCCGGGTGCGGGCGAGCACGGCGTTGCCGTTGCGAACGATCTCGAAGCCGGACGTCTGGGCGCGCAGCGCGGCCTCCACTTCGTCGGCCAGGCGCGCCTCGTCTCGCGATTCGCTGGGGATGTCGACCATCGCAGCGGTCAGCTCGATCGGATTCCCGCGCAAGTCCAGCACGGGTCCCAGGTTATCCGCTGCCGAGCGGCAAGTAACCTGACCGCCGTGACTTCAGCTGTAGGCATCGGGCTGGCGACGCTGGCCGCCGACGGATCGATCCTCGACACGTGGTTCCCCGCACCGGAACTGACCGAATCGGGCACCGGTGGCACGTCGCGGCTCGCTTTGTCGGACATCCCCCCGGAGCTGGTCGCACTGGTCGGCCGGGACGACGACCGCGGCACCGAGAGCATCGCCGTGCGCACGGTGATCGGCTCGCTCGACGACGTGGCCGCCGACGCCTACGACGCCTACCTGCGGCTGCATCTGCTGTCGCATCGGTTGGTGGCGCCGCACGGGCTGAACGCCGGCGGCTTGTTCGGGGTATTGACCAATGTCGTGTGGACTAACCGCGGACCGTGCGCGATCGACGGGTTCGAGGCGGTCCGGGCGCGGCTGCGGCGGCACGGACCCGTGACCGTCTACGGCATCGACAAGTTCCCGCGGATGGCCGACTACGTGGTGCCGACCGGGGTTCGCATCGCCGACGCCGACCGGGTGCGGCTGGGTGCCCACCTGGCGCCGGGTACCACGGTCATGCACGAGGGCTTCGTCAACTACAACGCCGGCACGCTGGGTGCGTCGATGGTGGAGGGCCGCATCTCGGCCGGCGTGGTGGTGGGTGACGGATCGGATGTCGGCGGCGGCGCGTCCATCATGGGCACGCTGTCGGGCGGCGGCACGGAGGTCATTTCGATCGGCAAGCGGTGCCTGCTCGGCGCCAACGCGGGGCTGGGCATCTCGCTGGGCGACGACTGCGTCGTCGAAGCCGGCCTGTACGTGACCGCGGGCACCAAGGTCGCCACGCCCGACGGCCAGGTGCTCAAGGCCGCCGAGCTGTCCGGCGGCAACAACCTGCTGTTCCGCCGCAATTCGGTCAGCGGCGCCGTCGAAGTGGTGCCGCGCGGTGGTCAGGGCATCGCCCTCAACGAGGACTTGCACGCCAACTGAGCGCAGCTATACGTCGGCGGCGACCTTCTCGGCGGCCGGGGCGGCGCGCAGCGCCTTGCCCATGGTTTCTGGCAGCAGATACACGGAGACGAAACTGGCCACGACCAGGGTGGCCATCATGAGCCCGATCGCCCAGCTGCCGTAGGTGGCCAGCAGCGTGCCGGCGACTAGCGGCGGCACGGCGGCGCCGAGAATGCCGGCCAGGTTCATCGCCACCGCCGCTCCGCTGTAGCGGTACCGGGTGGCGAACAGTTCGGGAACGAACGCCGCCGTCGGCCCGTTGGCCACCGCCGCGGCCGCGAACATGCCCAGGACGGCGACCGCGTACAACACCGGCTTGCGGGTGTCCAGCAGCGGGATGACCGCGAACGCCCACGGCAGGCATGCCGCGAGCCCGCATAGCATCACCCGGCGGCGGCCGACCCGATCGGAGATCCACGCCGAGAACGACACGCACGCCATGCTGGTCAGGCCGCCCAGCGCGCCGACGCCCCAGATGAAGCTCCGCGAATAGCCGAGATGGTTGTGGGCGTACATGACCAGGAAGGTGTTGCCCAGGTACACGAAGCCCATGCCGCCCAGGAAGGCGCCCGCGACGAGCACGATCTCGCGCCGCTGGAACCGCAAAAGCTCCGCCAGCGGCGCCTTGGGCAGCTCGTCGCGGGCCTTCTCCTCCACGAACAGCGGGGTCTCGTCGATGTTGAGTCGGACGTAGAGAGCGATACCGATGAGCGCGCTGCTGATCAGGAAGGGCACCCGCCATCCCCATTCCATGAACGCGGTGCTCTTCTCACCCATGGTGAGGTCGACGGCGAGAAAGGTCAGGCTGGCCAGGATCCCGGCGGTGCCACCGCCCAACAGGGTGAACATGCCGTACCAGCCGCGTTTGCCGGACGGCGCGTACTCGGCGCTGAGCAAGACCGACCCCGCCCATTCGCCGCCGACCGCGAATCCCTGTAGCAACCGCAGAACGATGAGAATCAACGGCGCCGCGATGCCGATCGACGCTGTGCTGGGGACCATGCCCACGCTTACGGTCGACGCGCCCATGATCAGCAAGGTGGCGACCAGCGTCTTCTTGCGGCCCAGCCGGTCCCCGAAGTATCCGAAGACGGCCGCGCCCAACGGGCGGGACAGGAACGCCGTCGCGAACGTCGCCATGGAGGCGATGGTGGCCAGCGTCGGGCCGAGGCGCGGGAAGAACACGGTGGGAAACACCAAGGCGGCCGCGGTCCCGTAGATCAGGAAGTCGTAGAACTCGATGGCCGAGCCCACGAGACAGGCCGCCGCTATCCGCCGCATGGGAGTGGTGGCAACGGTGCCCGGCTCACCCATGGGCGCCGCTCACGCTCCGGTTGCGTCGATACACGGTTACGACGGTAGGTGAAGCTCCGCGGTCACGCTCTTCGCTGAAGCTGGCAACTTGCTGCGTGTCAGCCGTCGGCCAGCAGCTGCTTTTTGAGCACCTTGCCCATCGCGTTGCGGGGCAGTGTGTCGACGAGGCGGACCTCTCGAGGCCGTTTGTGCACCGAAAGTTCTTGCGCGACGTGGTTGATCAGGTCGTCGGCGTTCAGGCCTTCCGCGCCGACGATGAACGCGACGATGCGCTGGCCCAGATCCTGGTCCGGCATGCCGACCACCGCGGCCTCCCGCACCCCGGGATGCCCGAGCAGCGCCGTCTCGATTTCGCCGGCGCCGATCCGGTAGCCGCCGGACTTGATCAGGTCGACCGACTCGCGGCCCACGATGCGGTGCATGCCCCCGCCGTCGATGACGGCGACATCGCCGGTGCGATACCAGCCGTCGGCGTCGAACGCCTCGGCGGTGGCCCCGGGGCGATTCAGGTAACCGTCGAACATCATCGGACCCCGAACCTCAAGCTTGCCAACGGTTTCCCCGTCGTGCGCCACCTCGCCGCCGGTGTCGTCGAGCAGCCTGGTCTGCACGCCGGTGAGCGGTAGGCCCACCCATCCGGCGCGTCGCTCGCCGTCCGCGCGGGTCGACAGCGTGATCAGCGATTCAGACGCGCCGTACCGTTCGAGGGGCCGGTGCCCGGTGAGCCGGGCCAGCCCCTCGAACACCGGCACCGGCAGCGGCGCGCTCCCGGAGACCAGCAGCCGCGCCGGGCGCAGCGCCCGGGCGGCGGCCTCGTCGGCCACCACCCGTGACCACACGGTCGGCACCCCGAAGTACAGGGTGCCCCCTGCGTGGGCGTAGCCCGCCGGCGTCGGTTTTCCGGTGTGCACGAAGCGATTTCCCACCCGCAGCGACCCGAGCAATCCCAGCACCAGCCCGTGCACGTGGAACAGCGGCAGCCCGTGCACCAACACGTCGTCGGCCGTCCACTGCCAGGCCTGTGCCAGGGCGTCGAGGTCGGCCGCGATCGCGCGGCGGCTCAGCACCACACCTTTGGGTAGGCCGGTGGTGCCGGAGGTGTAGATGATCATCGCGGTGGCGTCGGGTGACGGCTCGGCGTAGCGGTGCCAGGAGCGGGCGTGCAGTCGCACCGGGATGTGCGGCAGGCCCTCCAGCTCGTCCGGGACGGGGCCTAGCCAGCCCTGCACTCCCGAATCGGTGAGCATGTGCCGGCGTTCGGCCGCACCCACGTCGGCGGGCACCGGGACGAAGGGCACGCCGGCGATCAGGCACCCCGTCACCGCGAGCACCGTCGCCGCGCTGGGCGTGGCCAGGATCGCGACCCGGTTCGCGCCGCCAACCCGCTCGGCCACCGATGTGGCGGCGCCGACCAGGTCGCTACGACTCAACACGGCTCCGTCGATGCGTACCGCGTCGGCGATGTCGGTGGCGGTGAGCACCGCGGGATTCAGGGACGCCAGCAGCACGTGAGCAGGCTACCCGGCGGCCGCCGGGTCAGCCCCGCTCGTCCCAGATCTTCATCAGGGTGGACAAGATCTCCTCACCGCGCCCCAGCCCGCCGAGGTGGCTCTCGCCGTGCAACACGAACAGCTCGGCGTCGGGCAGCAACGACACGACGTGCTCACCGTGGGCGAACGGGACGATGTGGTCGCTGTCGCCGTGCCACCAGCGCACCGGGACCTTGACCTCGTCGAGCCGGAATCCCCAGTCCTGGGTGAACAGGATGACGTCGTTGAACGGGGCCGCCAGCTGCTTGCGGCTGCCGTTGAGCAGGTCGTCGAGGAACATCGCGCCGAACTCGGGCCGGGTCAGCAGGCGCCGGTCGCCTTCGGGCGATATCGCCGCGTACAGGTACAGCGCGGGATTGGCGACCGGACGGATTGCCCGGACCACCAGGCTCGCGCCGATCCGCAGCGGGTCACCGCCCAGCCGCAGCAGCGGCGCCACCCGCTTGCCCAGGTTCATCAGGCCGCTGGTGATCCCCTCGTCGCCGAGGAAGGGCGCGACGCCACCGAGCACGCCGGCCGCCACCACCCTTTCGTGCAGCACCGCGGCCGACGCGAGGGCGTACGGGCCGCCCCCGGACAGGCCGATGACGGCCATGTCGTTGATGCCGAGCGTGTTCGCGATCGTCCGCAGGTCGTCGGCGAACGCCCGGATGTTCTCGTAGCGATGGGGCGTCGACGAACCGATGCCGGGCCGGTCCAGGCCGATCAGGCGGATGTTGTGCTGTTCGGCGTAGACCCGGGCCTCGACCGGGATTTGCCGGCGAGCGCCGGGGGTGCCGTGCAGCCAGAACATCGCGCGCCCCTGCGGGTCGCCGAATTCGGCGAAACCGATCTGGCGGTCCTCGCCGACGGCGACGTTTCCCTCGAGCTTGGGGCGGGCGATCTCGATGACCATGCCAGCAGCCTCGCATGTGACGAGCCGTTTACCAAAGGCTCACGGGGGCGAGGGCAGGCTAAGACTGCGGTCGCTCAACAAATGACGTCAGGGCCGCGGCCACCACGTCGGGGTCGTCGCACATCGGAAAATGGTTGCCCCGGCGAACCTTCAACTGGCGTGCTGCGGGGAACAACGCCTTCCAACGCGGTTGAAACCTCAGCGGATCGTTGAATTGGCCGAAGACCGTCAGCACCGGCCGGTCGGCAAGGGCACCCCGCAAAGCGGTCTCGACTTCTGCGTAGAGCGCCGGCGCGCCGCGCGCGTCTCGGAAGTAGGCGTGCCAGGCGCGGCGCGCCGATGCGTCGATGCCTTTCCGGAAGACCGCGCGATCCGCGCGGCCCCAGTGTCGGCCAACCCCGAAGCTGGTCGACGTCAAGCGAGGGAGCGCGCCCGTGGCGGCGTCCAGTTCGCGGACGGGGGCACTCCCCATCGCGGCGAGCATGCCTCGGAAGGCCGGGCCCGTCGGCGTCCACGCGAAGCAGTTGACGGCGGCCAGCGCCGTGACTCGGTCGGCGCAGCGCGCCGCGGCCAGGATTCCGGCCGGCCCGCCCAGGTCGTGGGCAACCAGCGTGACGTCACGCAATTGCAGCGCGTCGATGACGGCGGCGACCGCTTCGCCCGCTTGGGCAAGCGTCGGGGATGGCAGCCGGTCGCTGAGCCCGCAACCGGGTGCATCAACAGCGACGCAGCGAAAGTCGTTTTGCAGGCGCAGCAATACATCACGCCAAACGAAGCTCCAGCTTCCGACGTGAACGAACAACAGGGTCGGGCCGCCGCCGATGTCGGTGACAGCAATGCGACCTCGGTCATGACTCAGCGCGTACGTCTCCCATGGCCACGCCGACGACGGCAGCCAGCTTGGGCGATCAAGTATGGCAAGCGTTTTCATGAGGAAGCCTCCTTCATAGGGTGGTTTGAATGCGCAGCAGCAAGAACTGCCTGACGCCCAGCAGCTTGAATCCGAATCGTTCGAAGGCGTTGAAGGCCTGGCGCACCGGCTGCTTTGCTTCCACCGTGTCGACGAACCGGGGTCGCACTGCGTGATAGCGCCTGCCGCGTAGCTGCACAACGCAGTGCCCGGCGGCCCGTACATTGCGCGCCCAATCCGATCGATTGCCGAACGACAACGGAACCACGATCGTGTCGCCCGCCACGGCGGCGCTCGTCGGAGTGACGTAAAGCCTGCGGGACCGACGCCCGACGTGCTGGACCCGGGCCATCATCGGCAGGAAGCGTCGTCCGGCAACCGTGCCGACGAGCGGGTTGAGCGCTTTGGTCAATGGCCTGATGACCAACCGAACGGTCCTCGAAGGACCTACGGCAACGAATTGTCCGTTGCGTGTTTCCGAATCTGGTTGTCGTGCTGGCGTACTCATGCATAAGAGGACGAGAAGACCGGCGATTTTGTGACGCCTACCGGGCCGCACCGAGTTCGGCGCGTAACGGACCTAGTGCCGAATCCCGAACGAGAACATGGATTTTCACTACCCTGCCGTCCTCGATCGTCAGCGCCAGCAGACCGGCAAGGCGACGGTTGACGAACGCCAGGATCGCGGGTTGACCGCACACCGGTTGCGCCACCAGGACGGTGTCGGGCCGGCCCCAGTAACGCAGAATGTTTAGGCCGACTTGGTGGGCGCCGATGACGACAACACCACCGCGCGCATCGATTTCGCCGGAAACATCGCGATGCAACAGAGTCATCAGCGCGTCGAAGTCACCCGTCGAACATGCTTCGATGAACGCCCTGGTGATCAGGCGGTGCTGGGCCGGTTCCACCAGGCCGGAGCCCGCCGAGCTTCCCGGTTGATACCCGTTGATCTTGCGCCGGGCCCGATGCGCCAATTGCCGGCATGCGGGCGCGTGGCTTCCGACCGTGGCGGCGATGGTGTCAAAGGGCACTTGAAAGACGTCGTGCAATACAAACACCACTCGCTCTGCGGGACTGAGGCGTTCGAGCATGATGAGCAGGGCCAGCCGAACCTCCTCGTCGAGCGTCACTCGATCGGCGGGATCGATGGCTGACAAGTCGCGGTCGCGTTGTTGTTCGGCGATGTCTTGCGGGCGTTCGCGACGCGCCGACGCCGCCTTCATGTGATCAAGGCAGAGCCGGCTGGTCACCACGATCAGCCAGCCCCGCTCGTCGTTGATGTCGCCGACCGGCACCTTCAGCAGCCGAAAGAATGCCTCCTGCACCATATCTTCGGCCGCCCCGACGTCGCCCAGCATCCGGAAAGCGAGGTCGACCAGATATGCGCGATTCGCCTTCCACGCAGCACTGATCCGGTCGTCTTGAGCATCCATGAAGTTAAGGACGGGATGGGCCGGCCGAATGTGACATCGCGGCCCCGGCAGTCACATTTCAGGGCGCTGCACCGTCCTTCCAGTCACCCATCCAAACCGATCAGACGAGGTTAGAAAGATGAGCCGGATACCCACACACACCGTTGGCGACGCCCCGCAAGCCTGCCGCGGCCTGCTGGAACACGTGATCCAATTTTCGCCGACCGGGCGCCCGATGAATCTGCATGCTCAGATGGCGCATTCACCGGCGGTGTTCGTCGCATACACATCGCTTCGCGCAGCAACCGCTGAGCACGGCACGCTCGGCCCGCAGTTGTCTGCCGCCCTGATGCTCGCGGCGGGCGGCGCCGTCGCCAACGACTATGTCGCCGGAATCACCAGTCGGCTGGCACAGCTGGCGGGATGGACGGACGAACAGGTCGCGGCATTGCGCGTCGGAAGCGCCACTGGCGACGACAAGATCGACGCAATCGCCGGACTGGTCAGGGAAGCGGCTGCCAACCGTGGGAAGGTCGCCGACACCACGTGGAGCCAGGCACTCGATGCCGGCTGGAATGACGAACAGCTGGCGGAGGCCTTCGCGTATCTGGGTCTGGCCGTGTTCACCGCCTATTTCCTGAACTATGCGGAAACCGATCTCGACGTTCCGGTTGCGGTATGACGACTGCGCCGCGGCTCGAACTGGCGCAGGTGCGCTTCGTCTCGGCAGCGATCGAACCGATCGCCGCGTTCTATGCGGCTCTGTTGGGCGTCTCGGTGCCGTTCAATGGTCATTACCTCGAAATGCCGGCGGGTCCGGCGTCGGTCGGATTCTCCCGAGTCGGATTCACCGAGGACCGTGCGCCGCGTGCGGCAGGCAAGATGGCCCTGGCGGCACAGGAAGGCGAGATGATTCTCGACTTCACAGCCGCCGATGTTGACGGCGAATATACGCGCATCAACACCCTGGGCGCGGCCTGGTTGATGGCGCCCACGACGCAACCCTGGGGCAGAAGGTCGATGCTATTGCGCGACCCCTACGGCCACCTCATCAATGTTTCGTCCTCCACCACAGAAGATTTCAGGCGTTGAGCAGCCGCTCGCCGATGACCCGCTCTGCCCGCAGGGTCGCCAACTCGTCCGCGGACTGGGTAACCAGGGGTGCCCGGTGGATGGTTGACGAGAACGGTCAGCACATGGGCATCGTCAGGAATCGACGGTGGCCGTACTTCCTGCACCACGGTTATTGTTGATTTCGATTCGGAGTCAGTCGTATTCTGCAACATTTGTTATCCCCCTTGTGGTTGCGAAAACGGAAGCACAGCCGGGCCTCCGTCGACGTTAAACGCAGGCTAACGCTCCGAGACAATGCAAACTGCCTGCTACGCGGGCAAGCGCGGGGCGGTCGATTGGGATCACTTGAGTTCCACTCAATTTCGCTAAACGCGGCTGGAGTACGCGTCGATCCAGTCGGAGTATCGAGTCGTGAAGATGGTGGCGTCCTCGTCGGGTGCGAGGGTGTGATCGTCGATCACCGCACCGAAGTATGGCGCCAGGGCGTCAGTCACGACCTGACGTTGATCACCAATGGCGGCAAGGCCCGTGCGGACGAAGTCGTCCATTCCCATTGCTTCGGGTCCAGCGATCTCCGTTACTCCGTTGATGGGATGCCCGACCGCCGCGCGGGCCACGGCGGTGGCGACATCGTCGGCCGCGATAGGACGGAACAACGCGTGGGGCAACCTGACAATGTCTCCGTCTGTCGCGGAATCGGCCAAGCCAACCGCGAATTCGTAGAACGGAGTTGCCCGCACGATCGAATAGGGCCGGCCCGAGTCCTTGATCAGGTCTTCCTGAGCTGCTTTCGCGGTGTTGTAACCGCTATCTGGCATGGTCTGCGCGCCCACTACGGACAACGCGACATGGTGCTTGACTCCTGCTTCCCGTTCAGCAGAAAGAAGATTCGTGGTCGTGGTTGTGAAGAAATGCATCACAGGTCCGTCGTCGAACAGTGGTGAATCGGCCACGTCGACCAGGACATCCGCGCCGGCGACGGCGTTGGCGAGGCCTTCACCGGTGAGTGAATCGACACCTGATCGGCGTGAGGCGGGGATCACGTCGTGCCCCTGCACGCTGAGTTTGGACACTACTTTCGAGCCGATCAGCCCGCGCCCGCCCATGACTACGATCTTCATGATGAACCTTTCAGAGTTGCGTTTGATTGGTCACTTCGGTTTCGTGCCTTCCGCCGCCGTTCGAACCGCCGAAAGTCGGTAGTCTCACCGATGGGCTCTTCGTATCGACGCCGCATACGGCCCGTGATCAGGCGCCCCGCAAAGGAAGTGACGATCCCGCCCGGGTCTGGTCGTACTGAGCATGAAGCGAGGCGGGGTGAGTTGTCATCACCCCAACCACCTATTCACCCGGGGTGAGTAGTACGCCGCCGTGAACCGAAGCGTGATTGGGTCGGTCGGGTGAACGATCACTGCGGAGGTGATGGTTCAGTCGCGGCCGAGGGGCTGCTGGCCAGGGCGGGTTGCACACCGGGCCGGTCGCGGCATAGCGCCGCGATGTCGCAGGGCACAGGTTCACACGCAGGGAGATTGGTTATCAACAGCGCGGCGCATAATGCGCCAAGGCCGAAGAGTGCCGCGCTCAGCTCTAACACGTGGGCGAATCCGATGGCGCTCGCCGTATCAGTGCTGATCAGGCCCAGGGACCCGATCGATACCAGCGCGGCCAAACGCGAGACGCCGTTGTTGATCGCCGACGCCACCCCGCTGTTCTCGGTCGGCACCGACGCCAGTGTCACCGACGTCAGCGGTGTGATCGTCACGACCAGCCCGATGGCCAGCACGGTCATCCCGGGAACCAGGTCGGTGATCGCTTGGAAACCACTAGGTTTCGGGCGGATCAGCAGCAACCCGATTCCCGCCAAAGCGGGGCCGACAATCAGGAACGCACGTGGTCCCAGCCGCGCGGCAATGCGGCCGACATGGCGGGCAAATAGGAACGACAGCGCCGGGATCGGCAGGGTGGCCAGTCCGACCGCGGTGGCTGAGTATCCGCCAACTTCTTGGGTGTAGAGGGCGATGGCCAGCGATCCCAGCGTCAACCCGCCGTAGACGAACGCGGTGACGAGGTTGGCGGCAGCGAAGTTGCGAAAGGTGAACAGCGGCAACGGAAGCATCGGAGACCTGCTGCGGTGCTGCCAACTCACGAAGCCGGCCAGTGCGGCGATCCCGATCACCGCTGGTGTGAAGACCGTCGGGACGGTCCAGCCGTCGCGTTGCGATTCGATTAACGCGTATACGGTCGCGGCCAGCCCTACCGCCGATAAGCCCACCCCGGCCGTATCGACACGGGCGCCTTCGACGCGCCCCGACATCGGACAGAGCCAGAACGTGAGTGCATACGCGACCGCCATGGGGATCGATGACAACACGAAAATCCAACGCCAGCCCAAGAAATCGACGCACATCCCGCCCAGCAGGGGGCCCAACGCGAAGGCGGTTCCCGTCCACCCGGTCCAGACGCCGATCGCCGCGGACTGGCGTGCCTTGTCGAACACCGTGTTGATCAGTGCCAGCGAACCCGGCACGAGGAAAGCCGCACCCAGCCCCTGGACGAGGCGCGCGGTGACCAGCGTCGCCGGTGAGGTGGCAGCCGCCGCCAGAACCGAGCCCGCCCCAAACGTCAACAGCCCGAACCTCATTACCGGAACGCGTCCGAACAAGTCCGAAATGGACCCGCCGGGAAGAATCGCGGCCGCCGTTGCCAGCAGGTAGCCATCGATGATCCATTGCTGCAACGCCAGGCCGCCGCCGAGGTCGTGCTCGATGGCCGGCAAAGCCAGGTTGATGACGGTGGAGTCGAGGAACGCGACCATTGACACCATCACCGCAACCACCATCGCACGGTTGGTCGGTGCCGCGTCGCGCAACGTCACTGCCGCCACCGTTCGGCGAGTGGCGATGACCGAGCGTCAGAACCGTTGTGTGCATTATTCATTGGCTTGCTCACCACCGGTCGAAATGCCCCACGTCGTCGAGCGGAATCCGTCGAGCACGGCGGAAGGTCGTCCCGGTGTAGTAGGCGGCGGGAATGGTCGTCGCGTGATTGACGTTCTCGCGCAGGCCGAGGATGGCCCGCATCTCGTCGTCGGCCATTACGGTCACCCCGGTCCACGTGGTTCCCAAGCCCCGAGGTACTCGCTCATGCCGGCAGGATGGCCGTGACTTCGACTTCCACGCGGATGTTTGGCCACACCAGCCCGTCGATGATGCTGAACATTGCGGCGGGTTCGTGGCGGATGATCTCTTTGCTCACCGCCAGGTAGGCGGACGCGTTGTCACGGCTGGTGACCCATTGGCGCATGTAGACAATGTCGGTGAGCTTGGCGCCGGCCTTGGCGAGCGCCTTTTCGACATTGGCCCAGCACTGCCGGGCTTCGTCGGCGAAGTCCTCAGGCAGGGTGCCGTCTTCGCGCACGCCGGGCGTTCCGGAGACGAAAATCTCTGTGCCGCCGCCGGATACGGCGACAGCGTCGGCGTATTGGCCGATGTGATCGGCCACTCCGGTGCGGATCCGGGTAATGGTGGTCATCTCGAGACTCCTTGGTAGTGTGAGGTTTTTCGGTGTGTGATGGCATCTTCGTCAGGTGTCTGTCTTGATGACCACTCCGCTGGGCTCGTGGCCTGCGACGACTTGTGCGAGGGTGTAGGCGGCCTGATCCAGGCTGCAGGAACGCGGGGTTGGCATGCTCAGCCGCTGAGAGGCGAGTAGCGCGGTCAGGCGGTCGAGTTGAGCGCCGTCGGAACGGACGTAGACCGCGGTCACGGTGATGCCGCGGGTGGATGCGGGCGGGTCGGGAGTGATGGTGGCCAGCCGGCCGCCGTCGGCAAGCGCGGTCATCGCCGCAGCGGCACCGCTGGGGGCTGCGTTAGCGACGGTGTTGATGGGGTTCTTCGCCAATCCCCTTGCCTGTTGTGGCCACATCCGATCGCGGTAGTCGATTACTTCGCGCGCGCCATACCCCCGGACTCGGTCGGCGCTCCGCGGGCTGGCGGTGGCGAGCACGTCGACGCCGCGTAGGGCGGCCAGCTGGACAATGAGCCCGCCGGTGATTCCGCCCGCGCCGTGAACGAGCAACGTTCCTCCAGCGTGAAGGGCCAACGCCTCGCCGGCCACCTGCTCGGCGGTCAACGCCGGCACCGGAAAGATCGCTGCGGTCTCCCACGAAATCCCTTGCGGTTTACGGGCTAGCGATCCCACGGCTGCGATCAAAAAGGGCGCCCACGCGCCTTGGTCGCGCAGCGGCACCGGGTGACACAGCACGTCATCACCCACACTGAATCCGTTCGGGTGGGCACCCACGGCCCTGATGACCCCGGCGGCCTCGACGCCGAGCGCCAGTGGAGGGCTGATGCCGACGTCCCAGCCGCCGGTGCGAATGATGTCGTCCCAGTTACCAACTCCGGCACTGCGAACCTCGATGAGGACCTCGTCGGCCGCCAATGGCCGCGGTTCGTTTACTTCGATCGTCTCCACTTCGCCGCCGAAAGCTCGGACCCCCGCTGCGAGCATGGTCACGGTGAGACGACCAGCCAGGCGTAAGTCATTGTGGTCCTCTCAAGGGTCGTTCTCTAACCGGTCTGATAAACAAGGTGATTCGCTTGACCGCTGTCGTCCTGTGTTCTCTGCCTCCCGTTTTCCGGTAACGGGGTGAGTTCGGACTCTTGGTCGAGTAGCAGATCCCAGACCTGATTGACCGTCGGATGTGGCGCGACGGCATGGCGCAGGAGACTGACTGGAATCTTCGCGACAATAGCCAGGGTGGCTGCTTGCACTAGTTCGGAGAACTCCGGGCCGACAAATGTCGCCCCGAGCAGTGTGTTCGTCTCGGCGTCGATGACCAACTTCGCCCATCCCTGGAAACCATCCCGGAAAAGGGCCAGAAATGACAGTGTGCCGGGGTAACGGGCCGTTCGCGTCCGCACCACGAATCCTTCTGCTAGAGCTTGACTTTCCGACCGCCCTGCTCTGACGACTTGAGGCTCGGTGAAGATAACCTGTGCAAGGCTGCCCGCATCACGGGCGGCCAATTCGTTCTCCCTGAGTTCTCGCCCCGCGGCCCGCGCCGCGATGATGTCGGCCACGAGATGGCCGTGGTAGGTGGAGATATGCGACAACCGAGCACGCCCGGTGGTATCGCCCAAGGCGTACAGCCAGTCGCCTATGACGCCGACCGCCTGAAGATGGTCGTTAACAGAAACGAACCCGCCGCTTGGCAGGCCAAGGGTTTCCAGTCCGATGTCGTCGGTGTTGGTGCGCCGTCCGGCGGCCAGGACGACCTCGTCTACCTCGATGGTCTGGCCGTCGAAAGTTGCGGTGACGGGCCCGCCCGCCACGGGGCGGGCTACCGCCGACAACTCCGTGTCAAAGTGGATCGTGAGGCCTTTGCTTCGCAGTGACTGCGCGACCAGGTCGCGGGCTTCGGGTTCGCAGCCGGGAAGCAGAGCGTTCCCGCGTACCAGAAGTGTTACCGCCGAGCCCAAACCGGTGAGGATTGTCGCGAACTCCACACCGACGGGGCCGCCACCCACCACCAGCGCGCGAGGTGGCACTGCCGTCATGGTCGTCAAGTCCCGATTGGTCCACGGGCGTGCTTGCGCCAACCCAGGTATCTCCGGCACGTTAGGACGTGTGCCGGTGGCCACCACGACCGCGTGGCGTGCCTCCAAAACGGCTTGGGTGTTATCGGCACACGTCACCCGCACTGTTCGCTCGCCGCTCAACCGGCCGAGCCCATGAAACACTGCTACACCCGCTTGCCGCAGTGATGCTGTTCGGTCTTGGTCCGAGAGGTGCTCGATGATCGCGTCGCGTTTGGCGAAGACGGCCGCAATGTCCAATCCTTCGTCCGAAATGGTTTCTCGCACGCCAGGAACGGCCTTCGCTAGATTGAACACCTCGATCGGACGAAGCAGTGTTTTGCTCGGGTTGCAGCCCCAGTAATGGCACTCCCCAGCTACCAGACGATCCTCGATGAGCGCTACCGAGAGACCTGCCGACGCGAGCTTTCGTACGGCGGCCACGCCGCCGACCCCGCCGCCCACGACGACCACGTCGAAGTCTTTGCCGGCCTTCATCTACCGTCACTCCCGATGGCCGCTACGGGCGGCTGTATTGGCTTGCGACGGTTGCGAGTGTCCGGACTGGACGAGGTGCCAGGTGTGTGTGGTGTGGGCGGCGGCGTTGTGCCAAGTATCGCGTAGGCCGCGGCTGCGCTTGCTGCGGAGAAGACACTATAGCTAAGCGGTGACTCTATCCCGAGGGATACAGCCATCGCGGTTCCAAATATTATGAGCACCAAGCAAGTCGCCACGCCGACGAGTTTTGGCCGCCAGCCGGCCAGGAGCAAGACCGCCAGGGTCGCTTCGGTCACGGTGGCGGCCCAGACAATGACGGTCAATAGCCATCCGGAAGCAAACGGAACAAGCCTGTGGACATAGCCGGCGAAAGCTCCCATGCTCCCCCAGCTACCCTGCCCAAACGGCTTCCACCAACCGAATCGGTCGGCAACAGCGGACAGAAAGGCCGCCGCGAGCGACAACCGTAGGGCTATCTGGACAACCTGGCTCGAATCATGCGTGCGCATGGACTGCTCCCGCTGTGTCGTATTGCGGCGATGGATGATTGTCGTCAAATTCGTTCATGTCGAGCAATCCAAACTTCTGGATCGCTAACGCGTCGGCTCAGTTCTCGCGTTGTCGGCCGTGGTGAGCGGGGCGTCGCCCGTATCGAGTAGGAAGACGGCGAGAAGTTCAGCAGGTTCGGTGGCGCTGGCATTTTCACTGATCGTGTGGTGTGCGCCGGGGGCTTCACTCCAAGTCTCACCGGCGTGATAGATGCGTGCAGGCTCACCTTCGACTTGGCTGCGGATCGCTCCGGAGATCACGTAGGCCATGATGAACGCCGATTTCGCGTGGTGGTGAGCTCCGCTTCTTGCTCCGGGCGGATAGCTCACGGTCACCGCTTCAAATGATTTGCCCGGAACGTTGGTCGGTTGATTGAAAACTGTTCGGACAACCGGGTTTTGATCAGAGTTCTCTGGCGCCGGTTCGGCATGGGCCGCGGGCGCGAGCAACACCGCAATAGTGAGAGCGGCGAGTGGTATTTTTAAGACCATTTTTGACTTGCCTTCGCTTCGGATGTCTTGACGACTAGCTGAGGTGATTGCACGATCTGGGCTGACCCGCGCACGCCCGGAGACGGATCGCACCCCGTAACCGGCACCGGTAGCTGGCAGCGACGGCGCGCGGTCGCTTGTTTCTGTTGTACCCCAAAGGGTTCGGTGGACCGACGTGGGGGTAAGACGCCTCCCAGTAACACGCGAGCAAACGAGTGTATGCACGCGTGCACGCACTCCAATCACGAAAGGTTCCATTTCAATCTTCTGCGACGCGCAGGATCGTCTTGCCAGGGACGCGCTTGCCGTTAGCGAATGCGGTGACAGCTTCGGCCAATGGCAGCACGGCACCCACCACCGGTTTGAGGCGTCCATCGCGTACTCGCACGGCGAGCTCGGCCAGCTGGGCGCGATCGGCTTCGACAAGGAAGAAAACTGCCCGCCCGTCGCGCGGCTGGGTCTTTGGCGGCTCGGCGATGGTGACGAGCGTTCCGCCGGCCCGCACCAAAGCAGCCGATCGGTCGAGGACCTCTCCGCCTATCACGTCAAACACCACGTCGACTTCGCCGGCGTCCTCTAGCTTTTCGGTCTCCAGATCGACGAAGGTGTGGACGCCGACCTCCCGCGCCCGGTCTCGGTCTGCGGTCCGGCCGGTACCGATGACGCGCGCACCGACCTCGCGAGCCAGCTGCACCGCTATCGACCCAACCCCACCCGCGGCACCGTGGATCAGAACCGTTTGTCCGGGTACGAGGCGGCCGTGGTCGAACAGGCCCTGCCAGGCGGCTAATCCAGAGATCGGCAGCGCCGCCGCCACAACATGGTCGATGTCCATCGGCAGCGGTGCCAGATTGCGGGCTTCCACAGCGGTGTACTCCGCAAGCGAGCCGTTGCGGGCCCAATCGGCGAGCCCGAACACCCGCTGACCGATGCTTAAAAGTGTTGTGCCGTAGCCCAACTCAACCACGACGCCCGAAAGCTCGTGGCCGGGCACACTCGGCATCCGGTCATGGCCTGCGCGGTCGATCCAGGTGTGCGGCCAGTCAAGCTCCCCGCGTGTGAAACCCGCGGCGTGTACCCGCACGACGACATCGTTGTCGGCGGCCTGGGGATAAGGCAGGTCGGTCAGCGACAGGCCAGCGACACCGGCGTCCCGATCTGAAACAGTGATGGCTTGCATTACACGTCCTTCCTGATGTTGGGTGTTGTCGCCGGGTCAGCCGTGGGTTGCGGTTGTACGCTGACGAGCTCAAGGCCCAGATCACGGACCCGGTCCAGGAGCCCGTAAAGCTGTGACTGGTCGCGGATTTCACCGGTGAATTCGGTTCCGGCCGGACCGGCCTGCAGGCTCATCCCTTCTAGCGCGGACCCGAGCCGCTCGCTCAGGCTGCCCCGAATGCAGATCCGGTACATCGTCGGCTGCACTTGATCCTCCGCTCGCCAGCTGATGATTCAGCGTTCACCGACGCGGGGTGAGTCGTCATCACCCGGCGAGCTAATTCACCCGGGTGAATGCATAGGCATCACTGGGCGGATCGGCGAGCATCAGGCCGGCGACAGGAGGACTCTGGGTTCACATCTCAAGCGCTGCTGCCCTTACCCAAGACGGCGAGGTTCAGCGTTCCACCGCAGCCAGCGCGGTGTCAGCGCCAGTCGCCGCCATCTCGCGGCCGCGGTGTCACAGTCATGGTGCACTGGCGCCGAGCCAGGCCCCGGGCTCATTGTGCCAGCTCTGGTTTGACGGCCGACGCGCATGCCCGGCATAAGCGCGCACTCTGGCGGTCGGCGAATCTTGGTGATGCACTCAGTCTTTGACATGCACCTCCGCACACCGGGCACTCTTGGCCGGCGGCAGCCGCCTGATGGTCACGGCGCTCCCAGACGGCCGCTCGTCCCCGCCCCAACGCCTTGCGGCGTCGCCTACCCCCGCAGGCGATCATCCCGGCCGCAACCAAGGATCCCGCACAAACGGCGGCGGCGACGCCGAAATCGACCAGCTGACCATTGATCAACACGAGGACCGCATAATCACCGGCCGCCACAGCCACAAACAGGGAGGCAATGCGTAATCGCGTCATGGCGCCAGCCCGTCGAGCCCGATCGAGCGGACGGCAAAGATGCTGCGCAGGTATCCAGTGGGACGCCCGCATGTGGCGCACATCGGATGTGTGCCGCATCGGGACGCCACCTCGCGTTTATCGCCGACGTAGGTCGCCATCGCCCACTGCACGGTAGCCAGACAGGGTTGACAGAGCGTCTCGATGAGGTCGCCGTCTGGGGTTAGCCCCATCTGGTCACATCCGTCGACGGCGTGTATCTCGGCGACCGCGACCGCCGGCGCACCGCACGCAATGCCGGTCGACACGCCCTGGGCACTACAGATGGGCTGCAGCGCGTGTAGTTGATCTTCGATCGTCGGCACGGTCTCCATGACGGCATCTCCTTTCCGATGGGCCCAACGCCGGGCAGACGCGGCGGCGTCCCGGATTCGATGCGGCAGCCATGGTGTTCGCGCGGCGCCGGATGCGCATTCAGCAGCCGGTCGTTGAAATTGGCGACGCCTCATCTGATTTCTCCAATTTGTGGCGATGGTTTCTGCGGTGGCTAACGCAGCAAGGTGTCCACCACCACCGCGACCCGTTGCTCACTTATGCGGCTCCGAACGCAGACCGGGTACAAGGTTCGGTTCCACGTATCCTCGGCTGCGATCTGTTAAGCCAGCATTCAGTGAGGTGGGATGAGTGGACATCACCCCGCAAACTGATTCACCCGGGCGATTTGGCGAGTATCGCTAGCGGTAAGGCAGTAATCGGTTTGCGATTGCGGCAATGGCGATCACGGAAGAAGCGCCTGGAAACGGGGCGGGGGCGATTCACTCACAAGCAGAAATACGAAATATGTTGGAGTGCAACATCATAATAGGTGCGCAGGCGTTACGGCTTGCACGTCCGTGAACGTCATTGTCGACGGGGCGCTCCGCTGTGTGATCAGCGAGTGCGCGGGTGCGTCCGACTGCCTGGGTGTGCGGCGTCCCACTGCGCATCGATGCGGGTCACACGGTGGTTCTCGATGATGAGCCAGAGCGCTCCGGCGACCGCGCCGAGGACGGCGATGAGCACCGTGGTGGAAAGCCATTCGTAATGTCGATAGGCAGCGGCTGCCGCCGTGCTGATCAGGCCGAACATCGCCACGACCAGCAGGATCAGCCCTGGCCAGAAGAAGTTATCCTTCATCGCAATACCCGCGTGCGGTTGCGTGGTCCGGGCGTGATCCGTCGGATCGTCATGGGTGTCTCCCATCACGGCTCCCTCCGTCGTCGGATGAGATATCAAAATATTTGGTCAAGCGGAGCCGGCCCCGTCGCGGATGAGCAACTCGGGCAGCGTAATCGCCCCAATCGTTGTCACCAGCCACACCACAACCGTCGTGGCCAGCCAGGATGGCACGCCGTCAATAGTTAGCCCGTGCGTCAAGACCGACGCGAGGATCAACGCGACGATCGTCAATGCCAAACCGGTGCCCCCAAGAAACAGCGACGCGTACGGATGGGGCAACTTCAAGATCCACAATGACAGGACCGCCTGCGCTGCCGCGAACACCACTACGGCGACGACGAACCCCGATGCCGACAACGAAACCGCAGGAACGATCCAGGCCGCAATCAGTAGTCCGATCGCCCACGATGCCAGCAGCACAACTGCCCACAAGACGACTTGTCTCATGGCAATGTCGCCAACGCGTCCGCGAGTTCGATCTCGGGCAACGCATCCAGTGCATCGAGTCGTCGAGTTGGTTCAGATACGGGAGCGCGTCGTTGACGAACCGCGCAGGTCAGCTCTGGGTCGCGCGAAGCCAACCGCGAGCCGATGGCTGCCGGGTGGTCAACCGTTGTTGCCATGGGCACATCCTGGGCCTAGTCGGGGTCAGTTGTCATCGTCCGAGTCGCCGATTCACCCGGGTGATTCTCCGAATTCCCGGCAACCGGGGTTCACCACCGAGCGCGGGGTGAATCAAAGCTGAGCGCGTCATTTTAAGACGCCGCGGTGCGCTGCAGTCCTCTGCTTTGGCTATCCGGAGGCAGCGACAGCAAATGACGGGGGCCGCGGCGCTACGCGGGATGACTGTGGGCCAATGCTTTTGGGCCGACAAGCGTCGGGGATTACGCGATGCCGTAGTCGTTTATCTTGCGGTAGATGGTCGCCCGCGACATTCCCAGGGCGCGCGCCGCCTCTTGCTTGTTGCCACGGTTGTCTTGGAGGCTACGGACGATCGCGTCGCGCTCGAGGGCTTCCATTTGGGTCAGCTTCCGCCGCGTGATGGAGCGGCACTCCGGTGGCAACTTGTCGGCGCTGATGGTTCCCGATCGTTGGCGGGCAACGGTTTCGGTCAGAACGCGCCGCAGCTGCGAGACGTTGCCCGGCCACGGCAGCCTGCTGAGTTGGCGCATGGCATCGGGTGCAAGCTTCACATCAGCACCCCGGGTGATCTCACGCAGCAACAGAGGCACCAATTCCTCGAGGTCGTCAATCCTGTGTCGCAGCGCCGGCACTGTGACGGTATGGGTGAACAGCGGCAGCAGCTGCTTGATCGGTGCTGAAGGAGGCCCGGAACTCCTGGTCGCCGCGATCCATCCCCGGCCTGCGCGCGTGGCCAGCATCGAGGTGATCGATTCGAGTGTGTCCTTGTCGATGTCATCCACGTCGCCGATCACCACCGCGAAGTCCTCATCGCCGGACGCAGCCGCCAGCTCGGCAACGAGACGCGTCGCGTTGGGGAAGGTCTCGGCGCGCATCACCCGGACAGTTCGGCCCGGTTTCACGTCCCGCCCCACCGCCTGGGCCAACCGTGCCCGGCCGGATCCTTTCTCTCCTTCGAGCATTACCCAGTCTCGGTCGCGGCAGCACTGCCGCACCTGCTGGCAGCAGCGCAACCACGCGCTGTTGCGACCTGCCAGACCAGGGATTTGGGTGTACGACGAGTGGCCGACTGGCGCCGAGCGCGAGCTCGTCTCGGCGGAAAGATCAACGTGGAAAACGACATTGGTCCGGCCGCTGCGTATCGTCGAGCGGTCGGCGGCAGTGATTTTGGCGATGCGCCCGCTTGGCAGAACAGCCAGCGCCGTGCCCGACAGCTTGGAGCTGAGCAGATCCGAGGCGTGTTCGAGCAGCGCGGTCTGCTCGTTGCCGTCCAGTGCCCGACGCAGATAGGGGTTGATCAACACCACATCGCCACCAATCGCGAGCACACCGCTCGAAGACCGCCGTGCCTGCTGCAGATACGCCTCCAACAGCGCAGTCTCACCCTGATGGGCCACCGCCCGCATGCGATCCTCAATTTGACGACCGGCGCTGGTAGCCAGCGCGAGCAACAGTGGGTCGGATTCGTCGGCCAGACAACTCAGATTGACGGTGCCGATTACCCTGCGCGTTATCGGATCCCGGATCGGCGAACCCGCGCACGCGAAACCGGTGAACATAGCGACGAAATGCTCGCCGCCGCAAATGAACGCGGGCCGCCCGGTCTCGAGCGCGGTGCCAATCCCGTTGGTGCCCGCCACCTCTTCAGCCAAGCTATAGCCCGGTATGAGGCTCACCCTGTCCAACGCGTTGAGGATGGACACTTCTGCGGCGGTCCGTTCAACCACCACCGCGTCGGTTGATGTCAGGATGACGCTGACAGCTTGCGCAGCCAGGTCATCGGTGACGCACCGCAGCACCGGCGCGGCCGCACGCGCCAACCGCGAACCCATATTTGGTTCACGCACATACGGCAGCTCGACCCGGTCCGGGTGAACGTGCAGGGCCTCGGACCGACGCCAGGAATCCAGCACGCTTGGGGGCAAGGTCTCCGCCTCCAAGGACCCCTCGCACAAGAACCGTTCCCTCACCCGGCGAACATCGGTTTGGACGCCGGCCCGCAAGATCATCGACGCATGGACCTCGCTCCCGACAGAGCGGTGCAGCCGCCCCCCAATACTGGCGTCTCAGATTGAGACGGCCAACCCTGCTCAGATTGAGACGTTCAGTGTACGCCCGCGGCGGTGTCATGGGTCATGTCAGCTAACACATCGGACGGATCGGAAGAGTGATGGTGAGGCCGCGGCGGATGCAGCGCCGAAACGCAACGGCGGCTTGGCCGCCGGGCGATCCAAGGCCGGCCATCCCCGCTCGAGTCACCCGATGCAGCGCGACAACCACAGCGGTGATGCAGCGAAAGGCGTGGAGAAATGACCATCTATCAGCTGACCGATCGCCTACACGACGGCCGCACCGTACGCGTCCAAGCAGATCAAATCGCGGCGACAGTGGCGTCATGGCTGGCCGAGCTGGGCGCCTGCAGTCCATTAGTAGAGCTGCTCAGCCGAGCGGTGCGCGATGGTGACTGGCCTGCAACGCACGAGATAGCGGACTATCTGTCGGTCGAAGTCCAGGTGGCAGCATGACGTCGCGGGGGGAGTCGGAACCGCTTTTTGAGGCAGGCTCGATCCCCTCACCGACGAGGCCGCTGTTTCAGACCGCCTTCGACAACTTTGATCGCCGGTCACCCACCGCGGTGGACATCCAGAATCCCGATCGCCGCCATTCGCTCGCGATCGAGGGTCGCCGGAGCCAGTCTGGCGACTTCGCGTTGCGGTGGTGGGCCAGCGAGGCTAACGCCCCCGCACCGTGTAGGGGCGGGCTCCGATGACGGTCAGGCCACCAACTTCTGCCCCTTGTGTTCCCGTGGATCGTCAGCGCCCACCCGAGCGCGTGAATGTGCCAGGTGCGTCGCAACAAATGGTCGAAGCCGTTTCACAGGAGGTGGGGCGCGGTAACACGCCTACACTGGCTACCAGCGCTAATGGTCGCGACAACTGTGGACGATACAACGGGGAGGCCTTCCGCCCACCTGCTTCACGTCGGGGGGCGGCTGTTCGCGTGAGCACCGCCAGGACGTCGGGGAACGTGCGCATACCGCCGATTCGTGGGCGAACGGGCGAGCTGAAGGTGATCGACGCGCTGGTCGCGGCGCTGGCTCAGGGGCGCGGGGGCGTCCTGGTCATCGAGGGGCCGCCGGGCATCGGGAAGAGCCGCTTGTTGACCGAGGTCTTGGCGCGCGCCGAGGAAGCCGGTGTTCGGACACTATTCGGCGAGGCGTTCGAGTACCAGCAGACGGTGCCGTTTTTCTCGCTCTTCATGGCAACCCTGCGCGCGGATCCCCCTGTCGGCGATGCGGAAGCGTTGCGCCGCCTAGGCGGCTCGGCCGATCTGCGTTACTGGGTGGTACACGATCTGGCCGACGCGATTCATGCGGCAGCTGCGGAAATCCCGCTGGCGATTGTGCTGGAGGACATCCACTGGGCCGATACCGGCACGGCGTTGGCGCTGCGGTCGCTCGCCACAATGCGCCCGGATGTGCCTGTTTTGTGGGTGCTGACCGCCCGCGCCGGGGCTGGCGGGCCTGCGGTGCAGGAGACCTTGTCGGTGCTGGACCGCGCGAACGCCACGTTCGTGCGATTGGCCGCCATGGCGCCGGACGCCGTCGCCGACATGGTCTGCGACGCCGTGCGGGCGAGGGCAGATGCATCGCTATTGGATCTGGCCGCCAAGGCGCACGGCAATCCGTTTTTGGTCACCGAGCTGATCGGGGGTCTGGGCGAGGAAGGCCGGCTCAATCTCTCCGGGGGCCGTGCGATGGTCACCGGAGACGGGTTGCCGCGGCGCCTGGGCGCAACGATGCATCAGCGGCTCGACCTGCTCTCCGAGGGTGCTTCCGAGGTGGTGCGGGTGGCCGCGGTGCTGCCCGACCGGTTTTCGGCGGGCTTGCTGGCCGCGATGCTGGAACGGTCGCCCGCGTCGTTGCTCTCGGCGCTCGAGGAGGCGGTGCGCGCGGATCTGCTCGTGGAAGATGGTGAGCGGCTGAGGTTTCGGCATGACTTGCTGCGTGAGGCCACCCGGCAGTCGTTACCCCAGTCGCTGCGGCGAGCGATGGAGCGCCAGTCGGCCTCGGTCATGCTGGGCATGGGCGCGGCCCCGGCCGAGGTCGCCACCCAGCTGGCCCGAAGCGCGGAGCCCGGGGACAGGGAGGCGGTCGGTGCCCTGCGGCAGGCCGCTCAGTCGGTGGGCCGCGGCGATGCGAGTGCGGCCGCGGACTTGTGCAAGCGTGCGTTGGATTTGTTGCCCGACGATGACGCTGAGCACGGCTCACTGGTAGCTGAAACGGTGGAGTTGCTCAACCGGGCCAGCCGCTACGGCGAGGCCGAAGAATTGGCGGTCACCGCGCTCTCGGAGGCGGCGTCGCCGGAGGAGGAGGCGGAGATTCGCCTCCGGTTCCCGACGATCAATATGCACAGTGCCCAGCGGCGGGTCGAGGAGAATCGCCGAGCGCTGCAGTTGGGCGGCGTCAGCGAGGTCACCCGGGCGCGGCATCTGGCCTTGCTGGCCTACAACCTGCTCTACGACCAGCGTGGGCAAGAGCGCGCGGCGGCCGACGAGGCCGCTGCGGCTGCGGCAGCGACCGGCGATATCGAGTCCAAGATCGTGGCCGATGTCGCCCTCGCTTGTCTCGACTGTGCGGACGGCTATGCGGGCCGCGCCCTTCGCCGCCTCGAGGAGGCCGGCGCGCTCGCCCGCGCGAGTGATCCGACACCGGCCCATGACTTGCTTGCGGCGCACCACGCGAACCTGCTGGCGGTGGTCGGCCGGTTGGACGACGCCGCAGCCCAGATCGCCAACGGAATGGAGCAAGCCCGCCGGGAACGCAACGCGATGGCCCTTGATATCTGGGCCGACATCGACGCCTGGGTTCATCTCGCCGCGGGCCGGTTGTCCGCAGCTCGCGCCGAGGTTGAATCCCTGCCACGCCCGCGGCGGACAGGCGCGACCGACCTGGACGTGATCCGCATGGCGCTTCTGGCCAAAGTGGCGGCGCACACCGATGACCGAAACTTGCTGCAGCAGACGGCCAATGACGCTCGTAACGCGTACCCCACCGGCGCATCTACCGTACGTCGGGCAGCGGCACACGTGCTCGCGCTGGCAGCGTGGCAGCGCGACAACGTCCATGACGCGATGCGCTGGCTCGGCGACATCACCCTACTCGGGACACCACTCACGCCTGAGGTCTTGGATCTGGTTGCCTTGGGTGCGCGGGTGGCCTCGGCCGGCGGCGATGCCGGTTTACGCGCACGTGTCCTGCAGGCCACCGAGGCACTGGAGCGTGAGCGGTCACCGGTGCCGCTGTTCTCGGGGGTGGCCGGATATGCCCGCGGAATCCTCGAACGCGACGTCGACGCATTGGTGGCGGCCGCGGAGTTGCTTCACTCGTCGGCGCGGCCGCTCCTTTACGCAAGCGCGGCCGAGGATGCCGGCGGCGAGCTGAGCCATGAACAACGCAACGCTGAGGCGCTCGACCATCTCAACGCGGCATTCGACACCTACGTCGAGCACGAAGCGATTTCCGATGCCCGCCGGGTCGGCCGCGCGCTGCGCCGACAAGGCGTGGAACGGCGCATCGTCACCCACCAGCGCGCAGCAACCGGCTGGGACAGCCTCACCGACTCCGAACTCAAGGTCATCAACCTCATCGCACAAGGCGCGACCAACCGCGACGTCGCCACTGCACTGCACCTCTCGCCCCACACCGTCAAGACCCACGTCCACAACGCATTCGCCAAACTCGGCATCACATCCCGCGCCCAATTGACGCAGCTCATGCGGCCTTCGGATTGACCGACAGCAAATCTGGTCGATGCAGTGCACGGCCTACAATGACGTGCACTGCAATGCACAGTGCGGTGGACAATCCGCTAGACAGGACACCCGATGGGGTCTTCGACCGGCCTATTCGACGTCGGCGGCCAGCGCCTGGTCACTCCGCCGATTCGCGGGCGGGCAGACGAGCTGAAGGTGATCGGCGCGCTGCTCGCTGCGGTCGCCCAGGGGCACGGGGGCGTACTGGTCATCGAGGGGCCACCGGGAATCGGGAAGAGCCGCTTGCTGACCGAGGTTTTGGCACGCGCCGAGAAAGCCGGTGTTCGGGCACTATTCGGCGAGGCCTTCGAGTATCAGCAAACGGTGCCGTTCTTCTCGCTGTTCATGGCGACGCTGCGCGCCGATCCCCCGGTTGGAGACGCCGAGGCACTGCGCGAACTGGGCGGCTCGGCGGATCTGGGCTATTGGGTGGTCAACGATCTGCACAATGCGATCAATGCCGCGGCGGCGGAAACTCCGCTGGTGATCGTGTTGGAGGACCTTCACTGGGCCGATACGGGCACGCTGTTGGCACTGCGGTCGCTGGCCGCCGCAGGCCCGGATGCAGCGGTTTTGTGGGTCTTGACTGCCCGCACCGGGGCCGGTGGGCCGGCGGTGCAGGAAACCTTGTCGGTGCTGCACCGCGCGAACGCCACATTCGTACGATTGGGGGCCATGGCGCCGGATGCGGTCGCCGACATGGTTCAAGACGCGGTGCGGGCGACGGCGGATGAGTCTCTATTGACGCTGGCCGCCAAAGCGCACGGCAATCCATTCCTTGTCAGCGAGCTTGTGCAGGGTTTGGGCGAGGAGAACCGCCTGAACGTCAGCGGCGGACGGGCGATGGCCACCGGAGATGCGCTGCCGCGCCGGCTGGGCGTCGGTATGCAGCAGCGACTGGACCTGCTCTCCGAGGGTGCTTCGGAGGTGGTGCGGGTGGCCGCAGTGCTGCCCGACCGGTTCTCGGCGGGCTTGCTGGCCGCGATGCTGGACCGTCGGCCGGTCGCGTTGTTGTCGGCGCTCGAGGAGGCGGTGCGCGCGGACCTGTTCGTCGAAGACGGTGAGCAGTTGAGGTTTCGGCACGACCTGCTGCGTGAGGCCACCCGCCAGTGCTTGCCGCAGTCGCTGCGGCGGGCGATGGAACGCCAGTCGGCGTCGGTCATGCTGAGTATCGGCGCAGCCCCGGCCGAGGTGGCCACCCAGCTGGCGCGTAGCGCCGAGCCGGGGGACCGGGAGGCGATCGACGCGCTACGGCAAGCCGCCCAATCGGTTGGCCGCGGCGATGCGAGTGGGGCCGCGGACTTAAGCAGGCGCGCGTTGGAGCTGTTGCCAGCCGACGACGCTGAGCATGGATCGCTGGTCGCCGAAACGGTGGAGTGGCTCAATAGGGCCGGCCGCCACGGTGAGGCCGAAGAAATAGCAGTCGTGGCGCTCTCAGGGGTGGTCTCGCCCGAAGTCGAGGCCGAGATCCGCCTCCGGCTCCCGGCGCACACCAAGCACACCACCCAATGGCGGGCGGAGGAGAATCGCCGAGCGCTCGAGTTGAGCGACATCAGCGAGGTCACCCGCGCGCGGCACCTGGCGTGGCTGGCATACAACCTTGTGTTGCAGGACAAAAGGGGGCAACAGCGCACGGCAGCCGACGAGGCTGCCGCCGCCGCGGCAGCCACCGATGATCTCGAGGCCACGATCATGGCCGAGGTCACCCTCGCTTTGCTCGACATTGGTGAGGGGCACAGGGTCCGCGCCCTAGGCCGTCTCGAACAGCTTTGTTCGCTGGGCTACACGAATGATGCGGCCTTGGCGCATCACTATGCCGCAATGTACTTCGCAATCCTGCTGGCAGTGGTCGGCCGGTTGGACGACGCGACGACCCGGATCGCCGACGGCGCAGTGCAGGCCCGCCGGGAAGGCAACGCGATGGTCCTCAATATGTGGACTGTCATTGGTGGGATTGTTCACCTCGCTGCGGGCCGGTTGTCGGCCGCACGCGACGCGGCTGAGCCCCTGCCGTCCCCACAGCCGACAGGCGTGAGTGAGCCGGACCTGCTGCGCATCGTGATTATGGCTTCGGTGGCGGTGCGCACGGATGACCGAAACATGTTGCAGCAGATGACTAATGACGCACATGATGCCTACTCGAGCGGCTCACCTGCCATCCGTCGAGGAGCAGCGTATGTGCTCGCGCTGGCGGCTTGGCAGCGCGACGACGTTCATGAAGCGGTGCGCTGGCTCGGCGGCGACATCGCCCTACTCGGAACGCCACTGCAGGTCTATGCCTTGGATCGGCTGATCTTGAGTGCGCGGGTGGCCTCGGCCGCCGGTGATGCCGGCTTGCGCGCACGGGTCCTGCAGGCCACCGAGATGCTGGAGTGCGAGCGGCCCGCCGTGCCCGTGTTCTCTGGGGTCGCCGGATATGCCCGCGGGATACTCGAGCGTGATGCCGACGCATTGGTGGCTGCCGCGCAGTTGCTTCACTCGTCTTCGCGGCCGCTTCTGTACGCGGGCGCTGCCGAGGACGCCGGCGCCGAGCTGAGTCGCGCACAGCGCAATGCCGAAGCGCTCGACCAGCTGAACGCAGCATTCGACGCCTACATCGAGTGCGAAGCCATCGCCGATGCTCGCCGGGTCGGCCGCGCGCTGCGCCCACTAGGTGTGGAGCGCCGCATCGTCAGCCAACAGCGGGCTAAAACGGGCTGGGACAGCCTCACCGACTCCGAACTCAAGGTCATCAATCTCATCGCACAGGGCGCGACCAACCGCTCCGTCGCACAGCAACTCCATCTGTCCCCCCACACGGTGAAGACCCACGTGCACAACGCATTTGCCAAACTGGGCATTGCCTCCCGCGCCCAATTGGCGCGGCTGATGCGCGGCGCTGATTGACCAACACGTCAAATACGGGCGCCGCCTGGTACTAGACCCATCCGGCCCTAAACATCAATCCTCGGGCGATGGTTTTGCGCGGCCCGCACGACGACCGTGGTAGCCGACAACTGATCACGTTTTCACCCAAACCGACGGCCTGCTGGGCCACGCCCCGTGCGGGTGAGCACACAAGGGAATGAGCGAACAATGTTGAACGCGGTGCTTGGAATGCTGGCGATGGTGCCAGTGGCTTTCGGTCTTGCTGGGTACGCGATGGTGTCCCGATGACCGCCGGTCACGCCAGCTCGCCGAACCAGCAAGCAGGACCGTACATCTCGATGCGCACCCGTGCCGGGCTAGCTGAGCGGCAATGACGATGCCTGGCTGGATTCCTCGCCCGCGAAAAACTGCCATGCCCGGTAACGAAGCGATGACGCCCCAGACGCCGCCAACGCGATGCGGCCGTAGGCGAATGCGGACACGCCGATCGCTGGCCCGCGACCGCACAGTTACCACGAGCGATGGCGTCTCGCTGTCGGTTCGTGACTGGGGATCTGACACCGCCGGCCATACAGTCGTACTTCTCCACGGCTTTTGCTTGAACAAACAGTCTTGGAACATCCAGATGAGCCAGCTGATCGGTCGCTGGGGCAACAGCATCCGAATCATCAGCTACGACCACCGTGGTCACGGCGACTCCGGGAATGCGTCAATGCACACCTACCGGATCGACCGACTCGCCGACGACCTCGCCGAGTTGCTTGTCGCACTTGGTGTTACGGGCCCGGCCACCCTGGTCGGGCACTCGATGGGAGGCATGGCGGCCTTGGCCTATCTTCGCCGGCCGGCCAGCAAGCGTCCCGTTGAGCCGGAGAACCTTGTTCTCGTCGCGACCGCTGCGGGAAACCTCTGCTCGCATGGGCTGGGCCGGCTGCTGAGCACCCCCGCGACAAGCATGCTCTACCACCTCGTACACCGCATGCCCCGCGGGGGTACCGATGAGGTAGTCCAATTCCTCGCCCGGCCAGTCTGCGCGGCACTGACCCGATATGGCGGATACGGTGAAGCCGCGCCAAAATCGTTGGTCGCGATGTCCGCTGCCGCCATCAACGCCACCCCGTCAACTACCAAAGTCGGCTTCCTGCGCGGTCTGAAAGAGTACGACTGCACTCAAACCCTGAGCTCTGTCACGGCCAAAACAACCATCATCAGTGGAGGAGCGGACAGACTCACGCCGATGTGGCACGCCCGCGAGCTGGCCGACGCTATCCCCGGGGCGACGCTCATCCACCGGCCCACCGCAGGGCATACGCTTTTGCATGAAGTCCCACAAGTGGTCACCGGAGCCATCAGCTCCGCCATCGCCGCCGGCAGTCCGGCGCTCGCGGCCGGGAGCCAGGTAAGTCGGTTGGCACAGTCCGACGCCGTTACCCGGGGCATCGACCATGGTCGTTCTGGAGCGTGTGACCCCGCCGCGACCGCGGCGTCGGAAAGCCCGCCAGGCGACTTCCGCATCGACCATAGCGATTCGGCAGCCATGGCCTCGCCCGTTGACATTGAGGAGCGAGCGTCATGACCCGGCTAGGCACGGCCTCCGCCCTACTCGGAGTCTTCGCAGGCGATTACACGTCGGCAGCATGACCGTTCGGCGGGCTGGGGCTGCGTGAGCGCGTTCCAGCCCGCCGAATTCCATGTGCAAGGACTCAGTGCGAAGACCGCTTCTTTCGCCGCTCAGACGAGAGTTCCTGGCCGGCAATGACTCTGATCGCGTCACCCGCTTGCGATCTTTCTGAGAACTGCACTCCCCCTACACGCTGGCGACCCACGTGCACAATGCGTCGCCGAGCTCGACATCCGATCCGCGCGCCCAATTGGCGCAACTCATGCGCCGCTCGGATTGACCAGTCGGTCAATTATCAAGGTCACTAGCTATACACCGACCCGGTCCTAAAGATCACCCGCTGGGTGATGGTGACGGGCTGTCCGCGCTGCGAACGTAGTCATTGAGCTCTGGATCGCCGCGACCGCCGCCGCTCGACCAGGAACCGGCGCCGGAGAGCAATGACACAGAGGAATTGAGTAACGACGATGAGCGCGGTGTTGGGAATGTTGATGATTGATCCCAGTGGTGGTCGGCGTCGGGGGGTACGTGTTGGAGAACCGACGACCGTGAGCATGCGACGACGCCGAAGGGCAGACCCTCCGGCGCTACCACGGCGTCTCACTTTGAGACGTCCGATCACCTCATGTTGAGACGCTCACCATCCGCGCACCGCGGTGTCATCAGTTGCAGGAGTCATCCCATCGATGGGAAAAGAGGGGAAATACGGTGAGCGGGCACAGCGTGAGCGCGGCGCACAAGAAAATCCTCGAGCCGTTGGCGGCACTTGGGCCCGCCAGCCGGAACGGGCACCGCGGGCGTGCGGCGGAGGTAATCGAAGACAACAGGTCTGATTCAATAGGTTCACCGCGATTGCCGGGCAGAACGAGCCCGCCCGACCCTGCAGAGAACAATTGGGATGCCGAGACGCCAGCGCCCACCCAAGACGCGTCAACGCCTAGGCTTCCCGCCCGGCCGCTGGGGCCAACGAATTCGCGGAGTTCGGACATGACCGGCTCAGCCGGACGCAACGACAAACGCGCCGGAGAAGCCGCCGCGCGAGCAGTTCTGCTCGCGACGAAACTGAACGTCCCGGCCATCGGGGCCCAGCTCGTTCACCGGCCCGCCCTGCTCGACATACTGTCGGCGGGTCGCCGGCGCAAGCTGACCCTATTGAGTGCGCCGGCGGGCTGGGGCAAGACGACCGTGCTGGCGCAGTGGGCCCTGGCCGCGAGCGAGGACCAGCAGTTTGGCTGGCTGTCGCTTGATCCCTCCGATAACGACCCGGTGTGGTTTTGGATGTACGTGATCGCCGCGCTGCAGAAGATCAGTCCCGGGGTGGGGATTCGTGCGGTCGAACTCCTCGCGATGGGCGCCGACCCGGTGCAGGTCGTACTGCCTACCCTGCTCAATGATCTGGACACGATCGCCAGCCCGATGGTGCTCATCCTGGATGACTACCACCTGGTCATAAATCGAGCAGTTCATGAGCAGCTGGGATTTTTCATCAGCCGGTTGCCGGCGAACCTTCACATGGTCTTAGCAACGCGATCGGATCCTTTACTGCCGTTAGCGCGGCTGAGGGCCAGCGGCGACCTTGCCGAAGTGCGAACCGACGATTTACGTTTCGGGGCCGGTGAGGCGGAGCATCTGCTGAAGGATGTGCTCGGGTTGCACCTGGCTCAGGCGGATATTGAACTTTTGCATCGGCGCACCGAGGGGTGGGCGGCCGGGCTCTACCTCGCCGCCCTCTCGCTGGCCGGGCGTGCTGACACCGCCGCGTTCATCAAAACGTTCGCGGGGGACAACCGTCATATCGTCGACTACTTGATGGCCGAGGTGCTCGATGGTCAGCCGCCGCACCTGCGCAGCTTTTTGCTACGTACCTCGGTCTTGGGACGGCTCAGCGGTGCGCTCTGCGACGCCACGCTGCAAACCTCCGGCTCGGCCTCGGTCTTGGAGAAGACCGAACGCGAAAACCTGTTTGTGGCGCCGCTGGACACATCGCGTCACTGGTACCGATATCACCAGCTGTTCGGAGAGTTGCTGCGCACCGAGCTGCGTCGCACCGAGCCGGAGCTCGTCGCTGATCTGCACCGACGAGCCGCGACCTGGTTCGAGGCCGAGGGCCTCATCGACGAGGCGGTGCGCCACCTGGTCGCCGGCGGTGACATCGCCCGCAGTGCTGATCTGATCGCCGCGGACTGGGCCGACGAATTCAACGGGGGCGGCGTGTCGACCGTCTCCGGTTTGCTTGATCTGCTTCCCGAGGAGACCGTTCTACAGGATCCGCGGCTCAGCGTAGCCCGCGCCTGGATCGCCCTAAGCGTCGGTGAACTCGATGACGCTGCCGAGTGGATCGAGGCAGTCGAGACCCGAGCCGCGGACGACACCGAAGATGGCGGCACCATCAGCGCTCAAGTCGTCGTGTTGCGCGCGGTTCACTCGTTCAAGACGGCTGACGTCGCCACGGCGCTTGAGACAGCTCGCCGGGCGATCACCCTCGATCTCGGCGAAGTGCCGCTGGGCCGATCGAGCGCCTACTGCATTTATGGATCCGCGCTGTACTTTTCGGGCAGCACCCACGAGGCACAAGCCGCCTTCGAGCGAGCCGTAAAGCTGGCCGAGAAGGGGGGCGCTCGTCGCGCCCGAATCTATGCGTTGGGCCATCTGGCACTGATTTCGGCCGAACATGGCCAGCTCGATGACGCCGAACGTCAGATCCGCCGGGCGTCCGGCAGTTCACGGGACCTGGCGGATGCGGAACACCTCGTGGACGTGATGGTGTCGCTCGCCACGGCCGAGATCCTCCGTATGCGCGGTGACGCGGCTGCAGCAGTGGCCGCCGCCGACATGGCCGTCGTGGCGGCCCGCCAAGGTGGAGCAATCCTGGAGGTGGCCAAGGCGCTGTCGGCCAGAGCGGAGATCTTCAAGGATCACGGCGACCACCACACCGCGAAAGCCATCCTCGAAGAGGTCGGCACCCTGGTGCGCGATTGCGCGGACGCTGGCATCTGCTCAACGTTGCTCGCATCGGCCGGGCGAAGTGCCGGCGCCACAGTGCCTTCGCGAAACGAGGGATACGCGTTCCACGAGGAACTGACCCCCAAGGAGCTTGAGGTTCTTCGCCTGCTCGCCACCCGGTTATCGCGACGTGAGATCGGTGCGCGGCTTTACGTCTCGCTCAATACCGTGAAGACCCACCAGCGCGCGCTGTACCGCAAGCTCCGCGTCGAGCACCGCAGCGCGGCGGTCAGCCGAGCGCGAGAACTCGGCCTCTTGTAGTTCGTCCGCCGGCGCCCCCCAGATGCGGCCGGTCACGAATCGTCGTGTCTGAGAACGCCTCGCGTTATTCACCCGGGCGAACAGACGGTTGGGGTGACGACGGTTCACCCCACGCGGGCGCAGCCTCATAGAAGAGCGACGGCCCAGCCGCAGACAGGGGAACCGGGAAGGGAGCCGGGACATGCTTACGGGCTTCGAGACCAAAAAGGTCGGCGATGCCGCCATGAGGCCGCAGGCCCGGGCAAGGTTGTTGAGCCGCGATGACTGAGGCATATGTGTTGGGCGGTGTACGAACCCCGTTCACCCGCTATGGCGGCACGCTGTCGGGCATTCGCGCCGATGACTTGCTGGGTATGACGATGAAGGGCGCCTGCGACCGGCTGGGTGTGCCGCTCGATGCCGTGGAAGACATCGTGGCAGGCTGCGTGAACCCTGCTCACGAGGGCATGGGCGATGTCGCCCGTTGGGCGGCGTTGGCTGCCGGATTTCCCGACACCGCGGCCGGATCCACCGTGAACAGATTTTGTGGATCATCACTAGGCGCAGCGGTGACCATCAGCCACGCGATCAAGGCCGGCGACCTCGGGTTAGGTATCGCGTGTGGAGTCGAGTCGATGTCTCGATCGGGGTGGGCGCTGATGAAGGGCGACGCCGCGTTCAGTCCCCGAGGTCCGGTTCTCATGCTTGACACCATGTGGAGCGGCGCTGGAGGACCGCCCAACCCGGTGCTGCTGGCCCGCAACGCCTACATCAGCATGATCGAGACCGCGCAGAACATCGCCGACCGCTACTCCCTGAACCGCAACGAGATCGACGCCTTCGCAGTGCGATCCCAGCAACATGCGAAGGCTGCTCGCGATCGAGGTCGGCTGGCCAAAGAGATTATGCCCGTGCCGATCCCGGCGACGAAAAAGATACCTGCCCGGCTGGCAGAGCATGATGAGTTCATCCGCGATGACACGACTGCCGAGGCGCTGGCAGCTTTGCCGGCCCAGCCCGGCACGACCCAAATGACGGCGGCGAACTCCTCGCCTCTAAGTGATGGCGCCAGTGCCGTAGTCATCGCTTCCGGGGAGCGAGCCAACGAACTCGGCATCGAGCCGTTAGCCCGAGTGGTATCCAGTGCGGTCTACGGCATCGACCCCCTCATCATGGGCGTGGCACCCGCATGGGCGATCCCGGCCGCGATCCGCCGGGCAGGGCTATCTCCCGAGCAGATCGACGTGTGGGAGGTGCACGAGGCGTTCAGCGCCCAGGCGCTCGGCGTACTGCGGGAGTTGCCAAACCAGCTGAATGGTTTCGCGGTTCCCGACGACAAGCTGACACCCAATGGCGGCGCCGTTGCGATCGGACATCCCTTCGGGGCTACGGGAACTCGCTATTTGTTGACGCTGGCGACCGAATTGCGTGAGACAGGCGCCCGTTATGGGGTGATTGGTATCTGTATCGGCTCGGGCCAGGCGGTAGCAGTGGTTCTGGAAAATGTTGGCGCAGAATAAAAGATGTATTGCGCGTAGCCGGCCGAACCTGCAAGAGCGAGTACACCCCGAACCACGCTAGACCGCACTGCTGGCGCTATGCGTCGAGCCGACCTGGCCTCCCCGCGCCGACACTGACAACACCCCCGTCATCTCCGTGAGAGATTTCTGGGCCACCCATATCGCGAGAGCCGGACATTCGGTAGGCAGCAACCGAGTTGTGGCACGAAGCCGCCCCTCGGCGCCGACCCCCGGTGGTCTTCACCCGGGTGAATCGGTTTCGAGGGTGATCCCATCTCACCCGGCCCGGCAGCAAGCTCGTAGTCGCCAAAGCGTTGCGGATCCTTGCCGCGCACGCACCCCCCTCCGGCAGAGCTGCTGTTCTCGCCGGCGGGGTCGCAGGACACCGTAGCCGAACCACGACGACGTCGGACAACCAAGAAGGGGCTCCAGTCGGTGAACCCGAGAACAGCACGGCGGCTTTGCGGAGGACAGTTGCCGCGCCGGCGGCTTACGAGTCGGGTTGCCCTTCACGTCGACAACGCCACCCCGAACCGGCGCTGCGGACACTGGCTGGTGATCTGATGGCGGCGGCATCGAACGTGGTTGTCGTCGGTGGCGCTGATGTCCCCGGTTCAACCTATATGCCCAGCCGCACAGGCCGCCTCAGCGCTGAAGTCGGTCGGAATGTCGTGCTCACCGAGCACTTCGTGACGGCGTTGGCCAGCTGAGTGGGACGCACACCTCAGGCCGCGGCGATGTGCGTGCGCGTGCGGAACCGCCGATTGTGGCGTATGGCCCAGTAATTGCTAACGAAGGGAGACGGATCTGATGGCTGTGAGCGAGACCAATGAGGCCAGTCGACGGACAAATCGTGTGTTACGAGTCGGAGCCGCACCACTCATCGCGCGGTACGGGCTGGTCGTCGTCATATCCTGGTTCGGCGCAATGAAATTCACCTACTACGAGTCCCACGGCGTTTCACCCTTCGTGGCCCACAGCCCATTTTTAGGCTGGGTCTATCACATCATGTCGATCAGCGCGTTCGGCCGAGTGTTGGGGACGGCAGAGTTGGTGACGGCAGCGTTGCTTGCGTTGAGGCCGTGGCATCCGAAGGCTTCGGTGATCGGCGCTGTGTTGGCAACGGCGTTCTTCCTCGGCACGCTCAGTTTTATGGTCAGCACCCCCGGGATTGGTGAACCTACCGCGGGTGGCTTCCCCGTCCTGTCGGCCAATGGTGAATTCCTCATGAAAGACATCGCGCTGCTGGGCTTGGCCCTGTGGCTGTTGGCGGACTCCATCGCCGCAACTCGACAACGTCGGCCTGACTCTCGGCCCGCGACCACAGCGGGCACCGGCGCCGGCGCCCCCGCTGTCGAGAGATGAACCGCGCAGCCGCTCTACTCATCACCACAGGAAGGCGCCGAGCGATGAGCACACCAATCCCCCGCCATTATGACCTGGTGGTCGTGGGGGCCGGCTCGGGCGGATACGTCGCCGGCATTCGCGCGGCCCAACTCGGTATGACCGTCGCGATCATCGAAGAACGCTACTGGGGCGGGGTTTGCCTCAACACCGGGTGTGTACCGTCAAAAGCCCTGCTGCGCAATGCCGAGATCGCCTCCATCCTGACCCATCAGGCAGACGAGTTCGGTATCCGCGGCGACATCCAACTCGACTACGCCCGTGCCGTGTCACGCAGCCGCGAAGTCAGCGAGGCCCGGGTCCGGGGCGTGCACTTCCTGATGCGCAAAAACAAGATCACCGAAATCGACGGTCGTGGCCACTTCAGCAGCTCGCACACGCTCGACGTACAGCTATGTGACGGCGGCACCACCAGCGTCCGCTTCGACAACGCCATCATCGCCACAGGCTCACGGGTGCGGATGCTGCCGGGGGTCACCCTCAGCGACAACATCGTGACCTACGAGCAGCAGATCCTCGACGCAACAACACCCGAGTCCATCATCATCATCGGCGCCGGTGGAATAGGCATGGAGTTTGCCTACATCCTCAACAGCTATGGCGTTGACGTCCAAATTCTCGAGTACGCCGATCGCGCACTCCCCAACGAAGACGCCGACGTGTCAAAGGAATTGACCCGTCAGTACCGACGGCGCGGAATCCCCATCCGTACGAACACCCGGGTGGGCTCGGTGATCGACCACGGCAACCACGTCACCGTTACCCACCATGACCGCAACGGCCACACCACCTCAGTCGACGCCGCCCGCGCGTTCATCTGTATCGGATTTTGTCCTAACGTCGAAAATCTTGGCCTCGACAAGCTCGGTGTACGACTCACGACAGGTGGGGCGATCGACATCGACGACCGCATGCGCACCTCGGCTCGCCATATCTTCGCGATCGGCGATGTCACCGCCAAAGTTCAACTCGCCCATGTCGCCTCGGCCCAAGGAGTCATCGCTGCCGAAACCATCGCCGGCGCCCCGACCATGCCCTTGGACTACCGCATGATGCCGCGCGTGACGTTCTGTCAACCCCAAGTCGCCAGCTTCGGCTACACCGAAGACCAGGCCCGCGCCAGCGGTTACGACATACGGGTAGCCACTTTCCCCATGCAGGCCAGCGCCAAAGCACACGGACTAGGCGAGCGCGCAGGCTTTATCAAAATCATCGCCGATACCGCGCACGGCGAGCTACTTGGGGCCCACCTCGTCGGCGCCGAAGTCAGCGAGCTACTCCCCGAGCTCACCGCCGCCCAACTCTGGGACCTGACCGCGGCCGAGCTGGCCCGCAATGTGCACACCCACCCCACGCTGGGCGAGGGACTACAGGAATGCTTTCACGCTCTGACCGGCCATGCCATCAACCTGTGACGCCGACAGCGAGCCGGGTTCGTGATGTCATCATCGTCGGGTCGGGACCAGCCGGGTACACGGCGGCGATCTACACGGCTCGGGCCGGGCTGGACACCCTTGTCATCGAAGGACACGAGCCCGGCGGTGCCCTGCTGGCCGCCGGGCCGGTAGACAACTACCCCGGTGTGGGCCCATTCGTCTCGGGTCCGGCGCTGGCTGACGCGATGCGGCGACAAGCACAGCACTTCGGCGCAGAGTTACGCCCGGGCTACGTCGACAGATTCGCTCTCGGCGACGAGCCCAAGACGGTCAGCATGAGCGATGACCGGCACCACGGCCGTGCCCTGATTCTTGCCATGGGCTCGGCCCCCCGGTCCCTCAAAGTGCCGGGCGAACGCGGGCTCATCGGCGTAAGCACCAGCGCGAAACGCGACGGCGCACAGTTCACCGGACGTGACGTCGCCGTCATCGGCGGGGGCGACGGTGCCGTTGAAGAGGCGCTCTTCCTTGCGCCGCTGGCCCGCCACGTCACCCTCATCCACCATCGCCCCCGACTCCGGGCATCAGCCATCGCCGTCGCTCGTCTGCGGGATCATCCCAACGTCGCGATCCTGACATCCATTGAGGTAGTGGCCCTACTCGGTGGCCCACACGTCAGCGGGGTGCGCATCCGCAGCACGCGCCACGCCGGCGATTCCACCATCGCGGCCGCGGCCGTCTTCGTCGCTGTCGGCCAGACGCCGTGCTCAGATCTCCTGATCGGACTCGTCGACCTCGATGCCGGCGGCCACATCCTGACCAAAGGCGCTACGACATGTACCTCCGCGGAGGGCGTATTCGCTGCCGGCGACCTGATCGACCGCCGCTACCGCCAAGCAGTCACCGCCGCCGCCAGCGGCTGCGCGGCTGCACTCGATGCCCAGCGCTGGCTGAGTCACCCGCATTGTCTCCCATCGGATTCCATCGCCAGGAAGGGAAAGATCCCTTCATGATCGGACCGCGGCCCATCACCGTGACCGATTACCACGGCATCTGCCGGCCCATCCGTGCCTTACCCGCAATGTCGGTCTGCGGCCTAGCCGACCCGTTTGCCTCGGGTGGTGGTTCTGCTGGTGCGTAGTCGGTAGGACTTGGTGCCGGTGTCGATGATGTGGGCGTTGAATGTGACGCGGTCGACGATGGCGGCGACCAGGCGCGGGTCGGAAGACGGTGCCCCATTCGCTGAAGGGCAGGTTGGTAACGATCGAGACCCAGGCGCGATCTTCGCGTTCGGTGATGATCTGGAAGAGCAATTCCGCTCCGCGAGAGTCGATTTGGACGTATCCGATCTCGTCGAGGCAGAGCAGATCCAGGCGTCCGTAGCCAGCCACGACGCGCGACAGGATCCGTTCGTCGGCGGCTTCGACGAGTTCGGTGACCAGTTGCGCGGTGGTGATGTAGCGGGCCCCGCGGCCTTGTTCGCAGGCCGCCAACCCCAGCCCGATGAGCAGGCTCGTTGATGAAGTAGGAGCGGAACACCCGCTCGCCAGCCTGATCGGTCAAGGCGGCGCTGCCCTCATGGACACAGGGCGCGCGCAAGTGACAGACTGCTGTCCACCGACGGGCTTAGGAAGTGATGCCGTGGATGGTCTTGAGATGGCCACCGCCGAACGCACGGACCTAGCTGATCTTCTGGAGACTCTGACGCCCGGGCAGTGGGAGGCGCCGTCGCTTTGTGAGGGCTGGCGGGTACGGGACGTGGTCGCTCACGTCATGAGCTTCGACGGGGTCAGTCTTCTCGGCATGTTTCGCCGCGCCATCCGGGGTCGGATCCTCCACATCAACCAGGTGGTTGTTGACGAACTCGCATCCCTCACTACCGAACAGCTCCTCCACAGGCTGCGGGCTCATCTGAAGCCACAGGGGCTGGCCACTATTCTCGGGGGCCGACTCGCCCTGCTCGACGTCACCATCCATCATCAGGACATCCGCCGTCCGCTGGGTATGCCTCGCCAGATCCCGGCTGAACGGCTGCGGTGGGTCCTGGGGGCCAGCTTGTGCAGCCCCGAACTGCCGGCGTGGCGCCTCGCCCGCGGTATACGCCTGACCCCGACCGACCTGGACTGGACTCACGGCTCGGGACCGGAAGTCACAGGACCGGCAGAAGCCGTGCTGATGGCGATCACCGGCCGGCGAAGTGCCATCGGGGAGCTGGCGGGCCCAGGGCAGCCGGTGCTGGCCGGTCGGCTCGCCCGCTGAGCCCAGTCGAGGTGGCAAGCGCACGTGGGGGGAATCGCGGGCCGGCCCTGTGTGTCATTCGCACCCTCTTCCCACCAGCGCATCCGGGGCGGCGGCGTTGGGATCCGTGACCCTCTCATCCTTGAACAGAATGGAGATCGCGCCTTTGGCTTCGAAGATCGCGAGGTGAATACGATCCGAGCTTTCGTGTCCGTGCTGTCGTAGCACAGCCTCGAGATCGGCAGTGGTTAGTCCGCATCGACGCAGGTTGCGTCGGTCGACGTGTCCGTTGCGGATCAGCACTTTCAGGGGCGGATCGATGAAACGTCGAATCGCCGGAATGAAGCGCAATCTCGCTAGTACCGCGTGGGCGGCAAGAAGGCTAATGAGCGCCGCGGTTGCGTTGAGCCACGAGGTATCGCTGGCAGTAGCAGCCCGACCGACGACGGCTCCGGCGGCCACTGCAGCGATCCAGTCGAATGGCGCGAATTCGGCGAGGGTGCGGCGCTCCATGAACCGAAACAGGATCGCAGCCGTGAGGAACAGCGCTGCGGCTTTGATCGCGGCATCGACGGCACCGAGCTGGTCACCGATCAGGGCTTGGAGTATTCGGTCCACGCCTGCCTCCGTTTCAGGGGTGAGTCATCGACTTTTGCCGCCTTATGCGCCGGCCTGTCCGGCGCTTCGCGACCTGGTGCCGACGTCTACTTGCCGCCGGATCCGACGATGGCGACGACCTCGATCTCGACGCGCTGGTTGGGCAGTGCGAGCGCCTCGACGCCCACCGCGGTCCACAACGGGAGCCTTTCGCCGAACCGCTTGCCGAACTGGTCCACCATCACTGACATGTGCTCATCACCGATGGATTCATCGGCCGTGGGGACATGGTAGGAGTGAATGTTCACGACGTCGCTCCAGCGGGCACCCGCCTCAGCGAGGGTCCTTTCAACGTTTTCGCACGCCTTGACGATCTCGTCCTCCAGGGATGTGGGCGACAAGGTGAAGTCTGCGTCCCAGCCGCCTTGGCCGGAGATCTCGATGCGATCGCCGATGCGTAGAGCTTGGCTGTAGTGGTTGCGGGTACGGGCGATCTCGCCGTATCCAGGGGTGTCGAAGAATTCGGGCGTGGCCATGCGGGGGTTTCCTCTCATCATTGATTCTTGGAGCCATGGTTGTTGCGATTGATGTGCTGTCGGGGAAGCGTCGTCGGTCCGGCCGTTGGGTGGTCATTGCCCAGATCAACGACCACTGTCGGTGCGCATCGGGTGAGATGTCCTCATCCGGCTGTGCAATTCACCCGGGTGGACGCCGGCGAGAAGACGGATCTGCGGTTGAAGCGCCCAGGACACTGCAATGGTTCCCCGACCGAAGACCGCTCAATTCTCATTGCCTCCCAGCGTGGTTGAGGTTTCGTCTCTGATGCTGGCGATCGCCGCCGCGTCCTCCACCGCGACCTGGTTGGCGGCCCGTAGGACAGCGCGCACATCGCCGGCGGGTATGACCGCGGCGCCGGAGCCATCGGCGAAGACGTAGTCGCCGGGACGGACCGCCACCCCGGCGATCACGACTGGACGGTTCACCTCATAGGGAGTGACGGTGTCGCCGCCCCACCGCGTTGTTTCGCCTCGGCAATAGATGGCCAGGTCGAAGCGTTCGAGCTCGGCGAAGTCGCGTAGCCGCCCGTCGGTCAGAATGCCGGCGAGCCGGTGGTTTCTGACACGGGATAGCTTTGTCCCGCCGCCCAGTGACGCATCGGTGTAGCCGTTGCTGGCCAGAACCAGCACGCGCCCGTCGGCGCCGCCTTCGATCGCGTCGTAGAACAACCTCTTGAAGTTGTAGCGCTCGGGCGGGAGAGCGGCGCGGCACGCGGGAAAGAAGGAGATGGTCACGGCGGGGCCGAAGAGCCGGCGTCCGGGAGTGGGACTCACCAGGTCCAGGAGATGACACCGATGTCGGTGCAGCCGCCCCATGGCGTCCACGATGTCGGCAGTGCGCACCCGACCGGCGAGTGCGTCGAGGGACTCCATCAGCTCTGGATCGGGACACGCCAGGACTGGGCGCCGCGGAAGTCGAGCCACACACCGGTGGGCGTTTGCACAAGCCGGGCCAGGACGGTTCCGCAGCACGGGCAGCGCACCACGATGCCGGGCCCGCGGTGATAGACGTGACTTTCGGCGAAGACCCTGGCGCGACAACATTTCCCGCATGTCAACGTCACGGTGGTGACATCGAATCCCAGCACTTCTGCGAAGGCGCCCGCGGCCGCGTTACCGTCGACGTGTGTTGGTTCGGTCATGACTTATCGTTCCTTCGTTCGTTGCTCGGGCCGAACCGCTCGGTCCGGATGGCGGACGGCTGATGCCCCTGCTCGATCAACGTCGCGGTGACCGATTCCACAAATCCGGTTGGACCGCAGACGTAGACGTGCCCACCGTCGGCGGGCACCCACTCCTTCGGCGCGAGGTCAGCGGGGCGGACCCGGCCGGCCGGCCGGATGGTCTGCGGCGCAGCCACCCTGGTGTAGACCAGCGCGATCTGCAGCCAGTCACATTCGCGCTCGAGCCGCTCCAGCTCTTGGGCGTAGTACACGTCGTCCGGACTGCGAACCGAATAGACCAACCGAAAGTCGGCGCTGCCCACCACTACCCGCTGTCGCAGCATCGCCATCAATGGCACGATTCCCGATCCGCCGCCGACGAGCAGGACCCGAACGTCCTCGTCAGGCCGCCAGGCGAACCAGCCGCCGATGGGTCCGCGGAGTTCGATCTCGTCTCCGGCAACAAGCCCGGTGAGGTAGGGCGAGACTTCCCCGTCGTCAATCCGCTGCACAGTGAGCTCGATGCGCTCACCGTCGGCCGGTCTGCTGAGTGAATAGCTGCGTTGCGCGCTGTACCCGTCCTCAGCGGTCAGCTTGAGATCAATGTGCTGGCCGGACAAGTGGCCGCCCCAGCCCGGCACGGCCAGCCCGATCGTTTGCGCCGACCCGGTCTCGGGCTTAGAGTGCACCACACGCGCGACCCGCCAGCGCAACTTCGGTTCCGCGTGGGAGTCCACAGCCGTCATCAATCCCCGGCGTAGCGTTGTTCGCGCCACGGGTCGCCGTAGCTGTGGTAGCCCAAACACTCCCAGAATCCAGGTGCGTCGCTGTCGCGCAGCTCAATGGATCTAACCCACTTAGCCGACTTCCAGAAATACAGGTGTGGCACCAACAGTCGCGCCGGACCTCCGTGTATCGCGCTAAGCGGTGCGCCCTGGTACGCGTAAACGATCCAAGCCCTCCCGCCACGAAGATCGCGCAGCGGGAGGTTGGTGGTGTAGCCGCCGTAGGAGCCGACCAGTGCGAATCCTGCAGTGGTGTCGATTGATTCGAAAAGTGTGTCCAGAGAAACGCCTTCCCATTCGGTGTCAAGCTTGGACCAGGTGGTGACGCAGTGGATGTCCACGCTGAGCCGCTCGCTGCGCAGGAGCTTGAGCTGTGCCCAAGTCCACGACTGTTCGGCGCCGAGCTCGTTGCGAATGGTGAATCGCCAGTCATCGAGATCGATCCGCGGAGTCGGTCCTGCTTGCAGGACAGGGAAGTCCGCGGTCAGATGTTGCCCGGGTGGCAGCTCGCGGGCGGCCTCACCGCGTCGCCCGCGAAAGCCCTTGTTGACGACGCTCATTGGTGCTCCGTTTCGTGGTGGTGATCATCCCAAATAGAGCCGGCGTTGGATCTGTCGTTGATTAGGACCGCTGGGATCACATACGGTGCCGCCGTATTGCTCCCGGCCGGCAGCGCCGTGGGAAGCCGCAATCTGTTCGCTGGCGCGGAGCAGGCCGTGCGTCGGCCGCCACAAACAGGAGTGGTGTCGTTGAATCTCATTGTGCTCCGACGGCCTTCGGTATCCGGACGACTTCGTTGGCCGCGAATTGGGCGTCGGGACCGGAAACGAACCCCATTGACAACACGGTGCGAGGAAAGAAGACGTCGGTGAGATATGCGAGTGCGACCGCCCAGCGGTTGACGAGACGGGGAAGTGCGTAGAGGTGGTAGGCGCGGGCGACAATCTTGGCGGGATAGCCCGATAGGTGCACGCCTAGCGGGTTGGCGACGGCGTAGCGCGGGCCCAAGTCGACGACCATGCCCTTGTCGCTGTGGCGGTAGTCCTTCCGCTCTCCGTACCCAAGGCTTGCGGCGACGTTGCGGGCCAACGTTTTACCCTGTCGGGTCGCGTGCTGGGCGGTGGGCGGGGCGTTCTTGCCGGGCTGGGTCAGGTCCGGAACGGCGGCGGCGTCGCCCGCGGCGAACACATCGGGGTGACCTGGCACCTGCAAATCGGTCTGTACCTTGAGCCGGCCCCGCTCGGTTTCCAAGCCCAGCGTGGCGATCAGCGGTGACGGGATCACGCCAGCCACCCACGCTACCGTGTAAGTGTCGATGCGCGAATCATCGGTAAGGACAACATGATCGGCGTGAACCTCCTTGAGGGTCGTGCCCAACCGCACGTCGATTCCACGCGAGCGCAGTACACCCATCGCCGCGTCGCCGAGCTTCCGCCCCAGCTCGGGCATGACGTGGCTGGCCAAGTCCAGCAACACAAACCGCACCGAGGCCCGGTCGAAGCCTATCTGCTTCGCCGCTGCGTCGGCGAGTGCGCGCAGCTGCGCGGTCAATTCGGAACCGGAATACGAAGCACCGACAACGACAATCGTGCGCCGCGCGGCCGCGCGCGCCTCGTTTTCCTCAACGTGAGCGAGTTCCAACTGCTCGATCACATGATCACGCAGATACAGCGCCTCGGCCGTCGACTTCAGCCCGTGCGCGTGGGTGGCCAAGCCGGGCGTATCGAACAGCCGCGTCACCGATCCTGGTGTCAAGACCAGCCGATCCCACGATAACGTCCTCACCCGGCCCTCAGGATCGGTCAACGAGAGCATATGCCGATCGAAGTCAACGCCGTCGACCCGCCCGCGCACCGCCCGCACGCCCCTGAGTGTTCCCGCCAGCGGAATACAGACAAACCGCGGGTCGACCAGCCCACCGGCCACATCCGCCAGCAATGGCGTGTACTGCAGGTAATCGACTGGCGAGACGATGGTTATCCTCACATCTGAGGCGCGCGCCCTGTCTAACCGTCGGACCAGGCCACGTGCACACTCGAAAGCGGCGAACCCGCTGCCGACGATCACAACCGAGGTGGAGGGTTCCGCCTTCTCCGGTTGGCGGTGAAGTGGGACCGCGTTCATATCTCTTCTCCTGGTTGGTATTCGGGTATTCAGATGGGATTGGGGGTCGATCGCACGGAGGCCTTGGTGTTCCTTGGTGGCCACGGCGTCCCGGACTGCGCCGTGGTAAACGGCATTGGCGCATGAGTCGCGTGGTCGAAGCTGCACAGGTTCGTCGGTAGTGAGCGTCGCCCGACCCTGGTCTATCTGTCATCACCCCTCAGCACGATTCACCCGGGTGATAACGCTCTTGCGGCCACCGCTACATCGGATCGGCTGCCCGGGCGCCGAGCGGCGCACTCTTCAGGAACGCGTCAGCGCCGCGCTGCCGCGCGCGCAATCATGGGTCGCGGCGCAGGGCGCGCGACTTCAACGGCTTCCGCGACGGGCGGAGGGACTCATTGGGTCGCGGGTCGCAGTTGCGCCGCGCCGAAGGACACACCGAAGCGCTCGCACCACAGGATTACGGCGCCGAGCGCGCCGGTGTCGGCAGCGTCGGGCACGGCGTAATCGGCGTTGCCGCGGTTGGCGCGTAGGCTCCCGAGGTCTATGTGTTTGCAACGCCCAAGGTTTCGCCAGGGGAACCTGGCATGGTCGACCGGTGCATCGCTGAGCCACACGCGTAGTCGTGGTCCCAAAATGGTATGCAGATTTTCCAGCCGCAGAATCTGCGCCCCGTCGCCCACGGTTAGCAGGCGCGCAACCCCGCTGGTTCGGTGGATGTGGCCGGTGAACTCGCCGCAGCGGGTCGTCTGCGCTCCAGGCGGCAGCCTGTCATCGGCGGTGGTCCTGATCAACAACAACTTCCACGGTTGCAGCCACCACAGGGCCACAGGCAGTCCCACCATCGCAATCGCCAGTCGAGCGACCCGATCTGGCATCAACCCGGAACCACAGAGCACTCGCCGGCCCAATTACGTTCGGGCATCAGTTCAGATCATCGCGGGCTATGAGCCGGCGCGCCGCCTCGGTGATCGAGCCGGACAGCGAAGGATAGATCGCAAGCGTCTGCGCTAGATCGTCAACGGTGATTCGGTTTTGAACAGCCATCGCGATCGGCAGTATCAATTCCGAAGCGATCGGCGCGACGACCACGCCACCAATTACCACGCCGCTGTCCTGCCGGCAAAATAGCTTTACGAAGCCCTGACGCAGCTCCGACATTTTCGCCCGCGCGTTGGTTTTCAACGGCAGCATGATGATGCGGGCCCGAATAGAACCATCGTCGATCGCGGCCTGCGAGATGCCGACCGTCGCGACCTCGGGGTGGGTGAACACCGTCGCGGCGACGGTGCGCAACCGGAGCGGACTAACGGCTTCACCGAGCGCGTGATACATCGCGATCCGGCCCTGCATCGCGGCAACCGAGGCTAACGGCAGTACATCAGTGCAGTCCCCCGCAGCGTAAATGCCCGCGACCGAGGTCCGCGACACCCGGTCGACCGCAATATGGTTGCCGGGCCCGGTTTCGATGCCCACGCGCTCTAAACCCAGCCTGCCGGTGTTGGGCACCGACCCAAGTGTCATCAATGCGTGGCTGCCCTCAACGGCGCGGCCGTCGGTCATCCTCACCCGCACCCCGTCGTCGGTGCGCCTTACGGTCTGCGCGCGAGCGTTCTTGATCAATTTGACGCCGCGCTGGGCGAATGATTCCTCGAGGACCTGCGCGGCGTCGGCGTCCTCGTACGGCAACACCCGCTCGCGGCTGGCCACCAGTGTCACCGTTACACCGAGTTCGGTGTAGGCGTTGGCGAATTCGATGCCGGTAGCCCCGCAACCCACCACGATGAGGTGGTCGGGCAACGAGTCCAGGTCGTAGAGCTGGCGCCAGGTCAGGATGCGCTCGCCGTCGGGGGGCGCCGACGGCAGGATCCGGGGGCTCGCGCCGGTGGCGATCAACACCACATCGGCATCGCGGATCGTGGTGCTGCCGTCGCGCTGGGTCACCTTGACGCGGTGACGCGCCAGACCGGGAGCCGCGTCGACCAGCTCGCCGCGCCCCGCGAGCAACTCGACGCCCACGCTCAGCAGCTGGGCGGTGATGTCCGCCGATTGTTCGGTAGCGAGCGTCTTGATCCGCTGGTGGATTTCTGCCAAGCGGATCTCGGCGTCGTCGATGTGGATGTCGAAACCCAGGCGGGTTGCCCGTCGCAGTTCGGTGCGCAGCCCTGTGGATGCGATAAAGGTCTTCGATGGCACGCAGTCGCAGAGCACCGCGGCGCCCCCGACCCCGTCGGAATCGACGACGGTCACGCGGGCTACGGCGGGACCTCGTGCAGCCGCAACCAATGCCGCCTCATAGCCGGCCGGGCCGCCACCCAGGATCAGAATGCGGGTCACCACAGCTGGAATTTCACCGGGTGGCCGGACGACAGGTCATCGAAGGCGCCATCCCTCGACGTCGCCGGCGTCTTCGTCGACGACGATATGCATGGCGGCTTCCTCAGCCGAGGCAGCGCCGCCGTCAATGCCAACGTCGTGGGCTAGGTACTCCGCACCCGGGTCCGTCGCATCGAAGGCGAAGGCGACGAGCCGACCTGCCCGCATGTCGCCAACCTGATCGTCGATTGGTTCACCATCGCTGTCGGCGCTGTCACCGATTCCGTCGCCATCCCACTGATCGGTCACGTCGGGCACCTCCCGGGCGAGCCGGCGTGACAGACTTTCATGGGTCCGCGCTTCCCTCGTGGTGAGACCCCAGGCCCGCAGTTCACGCGGGCGTTCCGGGGGCGAGTAGCCCTCGTCGAGGTCGATGCCGGTCTGTTCTGAGTCCAGGCTTTCTTCTGGTTCAAGCAGATGGGCCTGCACGTCGTCGAATTCAGATATCCCCATCAGCGCTGGCTCCGTCCCGTATCTCCAAGCTCGCATTCGCACAGCGAAGTTCGGCAAGAGATTGACATCATGCGGTCTCGGACAGTCGACGCCCGCTCGGCGGTGGTCTCATCCGAGCGCCTCAACAAGATCGCGGCAGGCGCGTTCACAGCGACGGCACACCTCGGCGCACACGCGGCAATGCTCGTGCTTCGGCGCATGCTTGTCGCACTCGTCCGCGCTTGTCTTACAGGCGGCGGCGCACGTTTCGAGCACCGTCTTGGTCAAGTTCGCGTCGTAGTCCGTGTGCCGGGATAGAACGCGACCGGTTGTCGCGCAGACATCCGAGCAGTCAAGGCACGTACGGATGCATTTGGTCAAGTGATAGACGTCCTCTTCACTGAGGCAGGCGTCTGCACACGCTGTGCAAGCTTGGTCGCATTCGAAACAGGCGTCGATACATGCGATTAGCTTGGCGATGTCTATCCGGCCCAGATCTCGTGGATAGGTCTCCAGCATTCTCTTGGCGGCGCTCACCATGTCCTCCTTGCTCCGGGCGATGGTTGTCTCTTCGGTGCGGGCCTTCCCCGTCCAGGGCACCGCGGGTGCGCGAGTCCGTTGCTGTGCTTCTTACAAGAACACGGCTGTGCGGGGGTAGACGTTGAGAGCATCGCGCGAAGGGGGGTGAACTGTCGTCGCCCACCTTCGTCATTCACCCGGGTGATAGTTGGAGGTGTGGATGGCGTCCCCGATGTGCGGCCACGGCAATGACCGCCAACTTGATGTCGTAGGTGGCGCGGGCGCTCACCCGGATGAATTACCTCAGCGGATGATGACCACTCACCCCGCGGCGCTGGATGCTGGCACCAGATCGGTAACAGGAGGTGCTGTGGAGACGACGAGATACCCTACCTACGGCCATGCCCGCATCGGGCGGGGATCGGCCCTGAAAGCAACGCGCTTGAACGCCGGCGCAACCAAGACGACACCAGTTGCCGAAATGCGCGCCACACGCGACGTCACCGGTTCCTCGAGACGCTGGTGCGTCGATCAGGGTAGGACTTCCCTCTCGCACGTTCGCTACCCGACTCGGGCAAGCGGTGCCCGAGCTCCACGCGTGCCGATACTTTTCGCGATGGCAGGACCGTAGCGTGGGCCGCGTGAGCGCGGAATGCGCAATGACTCCGGATGTTCCGTTGAGCGTCGCATTTGAAAGCGCCGTCATCCCTCTCCTTCAGCCTCTGTTCCGGCAGGCTCTTCGGATGACCTCGAATCGATTGGATGCGGAGGATCTGGTGCAGGAAACATTGCTCAACGCTTATGTCGGTCTCCAGGCATTCGAACCGGGAACGAACCTCAGAGCATGGCTGCGCCGGATCATGACCAACACCCATATCAACAGCTATCGGAAGCAAAAGCGCCGTCCCACACAACATCCAACTGGTGAGATCACCGATCGGCAGCTGATGGCCGGTACGCCACGCACGCATGAGGTCCTACGGTCGGCCGAAGACCAGGCGCTCGAACTGCTGCCAGATCCTTACCTCAAGGCGGCAATGATGCTCTTGCCCGAGCCGTTTCGCACCGTCGTGTATTTTGCCGACATCGCGGGATACTCCTACAAGGAGATCGCCGCCATGACGGACACCCGGCAGGGCACCGTCAGTTCGAGGCTCAACCGCGGGCGAAAGCAATTGCGCGAACTACTATTCGACTCGTCGGTCGACCGCGAGCGCAGGACGATCGACAAGACCTCGACCAGATCAATCCAACAGCTTGCAATGGTCAACGGCGGCGAACCCAGCCGAAGGTGAGAGGAACGCCGACGTTGCGTATCCCGCTACACGGCGCCATCTCGGGGGCTGACAACCGCCCCGGCCCGCGTCGAAAAGCTCCGCGCACGAGTGTCGAAAATTATGCCTGGGAGATCAGGAGACGTTATGAACAAAGCGAGAGCCCGGCGCGCGGGTATAATTTCCCCGTCGTCGCGTTGGAATGTCGGCCTGATGCTACCGGCACCGGAACATCTGGCGTTCTATGCCGGCGTAGGTGCGATGGCCGTGTTCGGGCTCATGGAATGGCCCGTGGTCGCCGCCTTGTTGGTGGGCCACACGCTTGTCAACGCGCAGCACAACAAGGTCCTACAGTCACTTGGCGAGGCGTTGGAAGAGGCCTAGCTGCAACGGAAAATCTCGCGGCCGCTCGGATCAAGACAGCGACCGCGCTGGGATTGGACCCCAAACAATTGATGAAGGCCGAGCGCGATCGGCACGGGATTGAAGGCGGTAACCGCGCAGTCTTCACCGTTGCAGTGTCCGCGACCAGGACGCTGCGAACTTGGATACCCCGTCGTGTTCGAGCACATCGAATACATCCGGCAGATCGATACCGACCGAGGTCAGCCGGTCGAACACTTCCTGCGCATGCAACGCCTTGCCCGCCACGGTTTCACCGGCGATGATGCCGTGATCGGCCACCGCCTCCAGGGTCTCCTCAGGAATGGTGCTGACCGTGTTCGGCGCCACCAGTTCCGTGACGTACATGGTGTCGGGGTAAGCGGCGTTCTTGACACCGGTGGAGGCCCATAACGGCCGTTGCACGCGGGCGCCGGCGGCGCGCAGCGCGGCATAGCGCGGATCGGCCTCGAAGACCTGCTGGTAGCCCGCGTAGGCCAATCGCGCGTTGGCGACGCCGGCCTGCCCACGCAGTCTGAGCGCCTCATCGGTGCCGATCGCCTCCAGTCGCTTGTCGACTTCGGTGTCGATCCGGGACACGAAAAGAGATGCCACAGAGTGGATTTGCGATATGTCCAACTCGGCCTGCCGGGCGGCTTCGATACCGGCCAGATAGGCGTCCATCACCGATCGATGTCGCTGGACAGAAAAGATCAGCGTGACGTTGACCGAGACACCTTTGGCCAACGCCGCGGTGATCGCGGGCAGTCCGGCTGCGGTCGCCGGAATTTTGATGAAAACGTTGGGCCGGTCGACGACCTTCGCCAGCTCGACGGCCTGCATGACTGTCGCATCGGTGTTGTGCGCCAGCGAGGGGTCAACCTCGATGGAGACTCTTCCGTCGATGCCGTCCGAGGCCTTCCACTGCGGGTGCAGCACATCGCAGGCCATCCGCACGTCGTCGGTGATCGCCGTGCGGACCGCAGTATCGATAGCGGTTCCGCGGCCCGTCAGCTCGGCAATCTGTCCATCGTAGGCGCGGCCGTTTGTCAGTGCGCGCTCAAAGGTGGACGGGTTAGTTGTCACGCCGACAACGCTTCTAGTGTCGATGAGCTCCCGCAGCTTGCCGGACTGCAACAGGTTGCGCGACAAGTCATCCAGCCAGACCGATACCCCCGCCGCTGATAGGGCAGCCAAATTCGGGTTCTGGGTCATCCCGTCACCACCGCTACCCGGTCGCCGGGTAGCGCTGAAACCCACGCCTCAGCACAAACCGTGCCATAGAGCACCAATGGCGCGTATGCGCTCAACAGCACCCGCCAATCAGCTGGAATTGCCAGGTCCTTGTCTTCTGTTATCGAGCCCATGTCGTTATTGAGCCGACCCGGTCTGTTCGGCCGTGGCTGCTCGCGGGTCGGCCGCACCGTCGCCGCGGTTGGATAGCACCCACTCGGGACGGATGTAGTGGCAGGTGTAGCCGGACGGGTAGCGTTGCAGGTAGTTCTGGTGCTCGGCTTCGGCTACCCAAAACTCGCCGGCCGGGTTGACCTCGGTGACGACTGCGCCGGGCCAGCGGTCCGACCCTTCGACGTCGGCGATGGTCTGTGCGGCAATTTGCCTTTGCTCGTCGTCCAGATAGAAAATCGCTGACCGATAACTGGTTCCGACATCGTTGCCTTGCCGGTTCTTTGTGGTCGGGTCGTGGATCTGGAAAAAGAATTCCAGCAGTGTCCGATAGTCGGTCTCGTCCGGGTCGTATGTGATTTCGAGCGCCTCGGCGTGGCCGGGGTGATTGCGGTAGGTGGGATGTGTGTTGCTGCCACCGGTATAGCCGACCCGCGTGGACACCACACCGGGCAGCTCGCGGAACAGGTCCTCCATGCCCCAGAAGCATCCGCCGGCGAGGACGGCGATCTTGTTGTGGTCAGTCATGACTTCTGCTCACCGACGCTCTGGTGTTGGTCCGACACATCGAACAAGGGCAGATATTGCCCGTAACCCTGGGCTTCCAGGTCATCGCGGTGAATGAATCGCAGCGACGCCGAGTTGACGCAGTAGCGCAACCCGCCGGCCTCCCTGGGGCCGTCCGGGAATACGTGGCCCAGATGGCTGTCGGCGTGGGCTGATCGCACCTCGACCCGATCCATGAAATGGCTGCGGTCACGCCTCTCAACAACGAAGTCCGCGTCGATGGGCCGGGTGAAGCTGGGCCAGCCGCTTCCGCTGTCGAACTTGTTGACAGAGGCGAAAAGCGGTTCGCCAGAAACAATGTCAACGTAGATGCCGGGTTCATGGTTGTCGCAGTACTTTCCAGTGAACGGCGGCTCCGTGCCGCTCTCCTGGGTGACGCGGTATTCCTCGGGGCTTAGCGCGTCGACCGCGGCAGGGTTCTTGCTGTATTGGTGTGACACCTGATCTCCTTCATCCGCACAACCGTTATAAGTGCTGCGCTTGGTATTTCGAATCGTCCCGCGTCGTTGCTCAGTTGCGGCCGGCCATGATGCCGCCATCGACGTTGAGAATCGCGCCGGTGACCCAACTGGCCTCATCAGAGAGCAGGAACGTCACGGCGTTGGCCACGTCGGCCGGGGTGCCGACCCGTCCCAATGGGTGAAGCGGCGCGAACGTGGCCAAGGTGGCGTCGATCTCGTCCTTCGGGATGAAGCCTTCGTAGAGCGGCGTTTTGACGACGGCCGGCGCCACCGCGTTGACGCGGATCTTGTGCTCGGCGAGCTCGATGGCGAGGTTATGGGTGAGTGCATGCAGGCCGGCCTTCTGCATCGAGTACACCGACGACGGGGTCAGGCCGATCGCCTGATGTGCCCACATGCTGCCGATGTTGACGATGGAACCGCCCTCACCGCGGGCGATCATGCCCTCAACGACGGTCTGCGTCAGAAAGAACAGGGCATAGTTGAGCTCCATGTACGAGTCATATGTCAGAGCGTCGTACTCTAGAAACGGTTTGGGGACGAAGAATCCGGCCGCGTTTACGAGCAGCGTCGCGTCGCCGTGATCCTCGGAAAGCGCGCGCTGCACATCGGCGACCGCGGCACGATCGGTCAACTCCGCAGTGATCCCCCAGGCTTGGCCACCTTCGCCGGTCAACTCCGTCACGGTGTCATCGACCCGATCTTTCGACCGGCCGATGATCACCGCGCTGCCGCCGTGGCGCACGATATCAACGGCCGCTTGCCGGCCCATACCGGCACTGCCTCCGACGACGATGACCTTCTTGGAATCAAAGTGCATGGTGGGACCTTTCTGCTGCTCACTCTCGGTGGATCCTGCTGGACCTTTGTCTAGCAAGAACAGTTGTCGCCCTGGCGATTACATCCGGTGCCATGCGTACCAACCTCGAACTGATATCAATCTCCTGCCCGGCGGGGTGAGCTGTCATCACCCCGGCCTTGTTTCACCCGGGTGAGTTCTGGTGTGCCGCCATGGCCAACTGCTCAAACCCGATATTTGGCGGTATACCCAGCCAGGAAAGTGGGTTAGAGTACCCAGAACAAGCGGACGAGAACAAAGCGGTCGCAAATATCGCGCACCCAGCCAACGGGCTTCAACGTCTACTGCAGGCGACCCAGCCATCAGACTGCCATTGCAGCTCAGTCAGAACGCTCGTCCGCTGTCCAGGACAATAAGCATGTGCCGACGTGTACATGAAATAGCAAGGCCTGCAAGGGACTTACGGATTATCGCGATTGCCCGCGGCCTTCGGCGACGGTGAAGGAGTGTCAACCATGTACAGCCCAGATGAAGAAGTGGTGCTGATCACCGATGCCACGGCGTTGCCGGGCAAAGGAGACGACCTGCGGCGTGCGCTTGTCGAGTTGATCCCTCAGTCGCTGGCCGAGGCCGACGTCAGCACCTTCCGCCTCCACGAAGACCGTGATCGTCCGGGGCATTTCACGCTTTACCAGCGGTTCCGGAATCAGCACGCCGTCGACCTTCACGTTCAAACCAATCATTTTGCGCTCAGCGTAGAAGCCTTGGCCGAGTTCGCCGAGGGCGGCAAGCCCCAGGTCACCTTCTATCGTGTACTGAGTCGCTAAGCAGCTGTGATCCACTGACCGAGGCGGCTTCGCGTAACCGATCCTGACTTACCGCGGAAACCCCTCCGTCACCAGCAATTCCGCGGCACAGCTGAGGATGCGGTCACGCGTCGCTCGTCCGCGACTCGTCGCTGGCAGCTGGTCGCCAGCCGGGGAGCATGCCATCAGATTACGGGTTGATTGCCGACCTGGGGTCCACGCCCCACTACGGTTCGGGCGGGCGCGTGGGGGCAACACAGCTGTGGTGTTCAGGACTGTTGCGATCCTGGCGCCGGCGCGCAGGCCGGCTCTGGCAGGTCCAGATCAGCTTTGCTCAGACGGTAGACCTCAAGGGTCAGGTTGTAGTACTTGTCGGTCTCACCGACCCATTCCATTCCCACTCGCCGCGCCGTGGCCACCCCGCGACGATTGCCTGGCCGCACGACGGCGAATACCTCACTGACACCGACGTTTGTGAATGCTTGATGGGCCACTGCATGACCGGCTTCCGCACCGTAACCGTGACCCCACCGCGTGGGTGCCACCTGCCAGCCGATCTCGAGATCGGTGCGGCCGGGCGGCAGGGGGAGTAGCGCCACTCCGCCGATCAAGTCGCCAGAGTGTCTATCGGTAATCGCCCATCGGCCGAGGGGGAGGCCGGTCGCGTCGCTTTCGGCGATCCATGTGCCCAAGAGTTGGCGCATCGTAGCGTCGTCGGTGATCACTGGCAGCGCCGGACACAGCCAACGCGAAACCTCCGGCGCGCTGTATATCCCAAAGGCGGCGATGTCGTCGTCGAGCTGCCATGGGCGCAATAGGAGCCGGTTGGTCAGGATGCGTCTCGTGTCAGGATCCCATTCGACGTGGCGATGCTCATGCATTTGAAACTCCTGGGCTCTTTGGACGCATACTGGGGAAAGTCACCCAATTCTACCAATTTCGGCAAAGTAGGACCGACGTCCTCAGGCCCGTTGGGCCGCCCCCACTGCTGCGTGACATCCTGCTCAGGCGCCCAGCGGCCGCTCCCCGATGACCCGCCCGGCCCGCAGGCTCGCGACCTCGGCCACCGACAGGCCCAGACCGGCCAGTACTTCGCCGTTGTGCTGGCCCAGCGTCGGCGGGGCGGCATTGTGGTGGCGGGCCGGTCCGGGGGTGATGCGAAACGGCCAGCCGGGATAGCGGTGCGGTCCGGTGATCGGGTGCAGGAGTTCCTCGTAGTAGCCGCGCGCGTCGAGCTGGGCGCCAATAAGGACGCCGTCGTACATCCGGTCGCCGGTGATCACCCGCTCGGCCGGGATACCTTGTGTCTGAAGGGCTTCCACGACCGCTGATGCGGTCTGTGTGCGCGTCCACGCGGCGACCATCTCGTCGAACACTTCGTGGCCGAGCCGCCCGTCGTTGGGCAGCGACAGCGCGACCCATACGCCGTCCTCCGCGGTCGGGTAAACGCCTTGCAGGTAGCCGCGCTGCCGGTCGCCCCGGCGCGGGGACACGACGCCGGTCATCGAATACTCGATCACCGGTTCCGCGGTCACGCAGGCCGCGACCTCGATCTGAGCGATCTCGATCAGCTGGCCCTCCCCCGTTCGGCGTCGGTGCTCGAGGGCGGCAAGCAGTGCCACCCCCGCGTGCACGCCGACGATGGGATCGGCGGGGCCCTGCGGGTTGCACGGCGGACCGTCGGGGTAGCCGGTCACGGCCGACATCCCCGAGGTCTGCTCGAAGTTCAGCGCCCACCCGACGTAGTCGCGCCACGGGCCTCGCAGGCCGTATCCCGGCATCCGCACAACGATCACGTCGGGGTTCAGTGCCACCAGCGCGTCGTAGTCCAGGCCGAACTGCTCGACCACCCGGGGCGAGAAGTTCTCCACGACCACGTCGGCCTCCGCGGCGAGCCGCCGGGCGATGTCGAGGCCCCGCTCGGAGGTCAGGTCGAGGGTGAGGTCGCGCTTGTTGAGGTTGGTACCCTGCCAGATTGGGCTGCGTTCGTACCAGTCGTCGCCCTCGTAGGCGAAAGCGCCGGAGTAGCGGTGCCCGTCAGGCCGCTGGATCGACTCGACCTTGACGATGTCGGCGCCGAACGCGCCCAGGTAGCACGTCAGGTAGGCGCCGGCCCAGAACGTGGTCAGGTCGAGGACGCGCACGCCGGAAAAGGGCAGCGGCCCTTCGGTCGTGTTGAGCGAGCGGGCCTTGGTGGCCCACGGTTCGGGGCCCGTGCCCAGGTTCGGCGCCGGACGGGGTTGGGGCACCGGGGTTTTCGCGAAGCGGAACGGCGGCCCGGGTCGCTGGAACGACCACCCGGGCCCACCGGATTGCACGAAGAAACCGCGCTCGGCGTACTGCGGGCAGGTCGACACGGTGGCCCCGTCGTTGACCGGGGCGGCCGGGATGCGCAGGGCCTGAGCGAGTTCCACGATCTCTGCGACAGTCTGCTGGGCGAGCAACGGCTCCGCCTTGCGGAAGAATTCGTCGCGCTCCGGGCCGCCCATCATGATCGAGAGCTGATGCTCGCCGTACTCGGGCAGGCCGAGCATGGCACACACATCCAGCCAGTGCTGGCCGGTCAGGCAGTTGATGCCCACCCAGCCGTCGGCGCCCCGGACGACACCCAGCATGGGTGCCGACCGCAGGTTCGCGGGCAAGCCGAGGCTTTTCATGCGCTGTGCCATCAGCATCGGATAGGGCAGCGTCGACAGCAGCGCTTCGAGCTGGGAGACGTCCACCTCTCTGACCCCGCCGGCGGCCGGCAACCGCAACGCGGTCAGCGCGCCCAGCGCGCCGTAAACACCTGCGACGTACTCGGAGATGCGGGCGCCGACCTGCACAGGTGGGCGGTCCGGATCCCGGGCGCTGATCCATCCCGACGCCGCCTGCGCGGTCAGGGGTGTGGCTTGCCGCTGACGCCAGGGCCCGCACTGACCGAATCCAGAGATGCGCAGCAGCACCAGGTTTGGGTTCAGCCGGCTCAAGGCGTCCGGGCCCAGCCCCCGGCGTTCCAATATTCCCGGACCGAAGTCCTCGATGAGCACGTGCGCCTGCGTGATGAGCTCCCGGATCGCCGCCAGATCGCCCGGCTCGGCCAGATCGAGGGTGACGCCGCACTTTCCGGCGTTGAGGTACTCGAACAGTCCGGAGCGCTGTGGGTCGCAGACTCCCCCGGGGAACGGACCCCAGCGGCGCAACGAATCCCCGGCGGGCGGCTCTATTTTGGTGACCTCGGCACCGAGGTCGACGAAAAGCTTTGCGGCGTAAGGACCTGAGATCTCGTTGGCGAGTTCGACGACATGGAGCCCGGCAAGGGGACCCGTCATGCCGGGATCCCGATGGCCTTCACCTCCATGTACTGGTGCAGTCCGCTGATTCCGCCACTCTCCCGGCCGAACCCGCTCAGCTTGTAGCCGCCGAACGGCGCATCGCCCGGCCCGACGCCGTTGACCGCGACCTGACCGGTGCGCATGCGCCGGGCCACCGCGACGGCCCGGTCCACGTCGGTGCCCCACACGGCGCCGGAAAGCCCGTAGCACGAGTTGTTCGCGATCGCGACGGCGTCGTCGTCGTCGCGGTAGCGCAGCACCGACAGCACGGGCCCGAACACTTCCTCCTGTGCGATCGTCGAATTCGGTTGCACACCAGTGAGAATCGTCGGTTCGAAGTAGAAGCCGGTATCCAGGTCGGCCGGGCGGCCGCCGCCGGTCGCCAGCTTCGCTCCCTCGTTGACCGCGCCGTCGACGTGCGCCTGCACACGCTCGCGTTGCGCCGCGCTGATGAGCGGCCCCATCTCCACCGTCGGGTCCCTGGGGTCGCCGACCTTGACGTCGCGGGCGAGCTCGACGAGCCGGTCCACGACGTCGTCGTGCAACGAATCGGGAAGCAGCAGCCGGCTGTGCAGGATGCAGGCCTGCCCGGCGTGCAACGAGCAGCAATCGAAGAGCATCTGACGCAGCATCTCGTCGGTCAGCTGCGTGTCGTCGAGGATGATGCTCGCCGATTTCCCGCCGCACTCCAGCAACAGCCGCTTCATGGCGTCGCCCGCGGCCCGCATGACCTCGCAACCGACGGCGGAGCTCCCGGTGAAGCTGATCATGTCGATGCGAGGATCCGTCGTGAGCGATTTGGCGGCTTCGAGCCCCGAGGGCGTGACCACATTGACCACGCCCGGCGGAATGTCGGTCTCTTCGTCGATGATGCGCGCCAGCGCAAGGCCCGCGAGCGGCGTCAGCGGCGAGGGCTTGAGCACGACGGTGTTGCCCGCGGCCAGGGCGTTGTTCACCTTCATCACGTTGAGACAGTGCGGGAAGTTCCACGGCGTCAGGATCGACACGACTCCGAGCGGCTCGCGGCGCAGCAACGTCGTCCCGGCACCGATCCCGGTGACCGGCTCGTCGACCAACTTCGTCGCGAGCTGGGCCGCATGCATGGACATGTAGCCGGCGCCGTCGATTTGCATCATGCGCTCGACCCCGACGCAGCCCCACTCGACCTGGGACAGCGCGAAGATCTCGTCGGCGTGCTTGAGCAAGGCCGCACCCAGCTGGTTGAGGCAGCCGGCCCTCTCGTCGGGGCTCATCCGGCCCCACGGCCCGCTGTCGAAGGCCGCCCGCGCGGCGGCGATCGCCGCGCCGACCTGGGCGACACTGGCGTCGGGTGCGGTGCCGATGGATTCTTCGGTGGCCGGGTTGATGTCGTCGTAGCGACCGTCCTCCGGCTCGACCCATCTGCCGTCGATGTAGAGCTGATAGGTGTCGACAAGAGATCCCGGAGTTTGCAGCTCGGTCATGCGGTTCCTCACCCGAACGTCGGTCATCTAACCACTTGGTGTACACCCATGGCCGGGCGTCGTCAATCACTAACCACGCGAGTTACACACCATTTCCCCAGTGCCGCGTCGGTATTGACACCAGCAGGCGGCGCGCGGTAGACACAAGGCCGCAAGACACATCGTGCTAATATGTCTGATCTTCTGGCCAGGGAGGCCGCCGTGCGGACCACTTTGCCCGCTTCTTGGTTGCACTCCCCCGACTTCGAGGACGGCGATCCGCACCCGGCGTACCGCGAGCTGCGCGCGACCGCGCCGGTGTGCTGGAGCGGCGGCGCCTACGCAATTCAGCGTGACATCATCTCCATGGCCGGATTGGGCATGCCGAGCGCCCCGCGTGACCTTCGCGCCACCACAACCTAGGAGGACAGCAGCCAGTGACCGACTCAGAAACCGTCAGCGCCAAGGTGCGGGCCCTCGTCGGCCAGCCGACCGGCGGCACCGGAAAACCGTCGGTGGCGCCGGATCCGGTCAACCAGCCGATGATCCGGCACTGGGCGTACGCGATGGCCGACATGAACCCCGTCTACCTCGACCCCGGGTTCGCCGGGAAATCACGGTTCGGCGGCATCGTGTCACCGCCGGTGATGCTGCAGACCTGGACCATGCCGTCGCCGATCCTGGAAGGCATCGGCGAGCGCGGGGGCGCTCCCATCGAAATCAAGGGCAACCCAACGGCTTTCCTCGACGAGGCCGGCTACACCAGCACGGTGGCCACCAACTCGGAGTTCGAGATCGAGCGCTACCCACGCCTGGGCGACGTCATCAGCGCGACGACAGTGTACGAATCGGTCTCCGACGAAAAGAAGACGGCGCTGGGCACCGGCTTCTTTCTGACCTGGCTGACGACCTACACCGACCAGAACGGAGAAGTTCTGGGGCGCCAGCGGTTCCGTGTGCTGCGATTCCGGCCGGAGGGCTGATGGCCACCAGACTGGCGCCCGCCATCACCAAGGACACCGAGTTCTTCTGGAACGGGTTGCGGGACAACAAGCTTCTGATCCAACGCTGCGGCGGATGCGGACAGCTGCGCCACCCACCCCGCCCGATGTGCCCCCATTGCCGTTCCCTGGACTGGGACGCCGTCGAGTCGTCGGGCCGCGGCACCGTCTACAGCCACGTGATGCCGCACGAACCGAAGTTCCCGTTCTTCGAATACCCCTATGTCGTCGTGCTGGTGGAACTCGAGGAGGGTGTGCGGCTGGTATCGAACCTGACCGGTGTCGACCCGCCGGACGTGAGGACGGGGATGCCGGTCGAGGTCTACTACCAGAGTTTCGATAACGACCTGGTACTGCACCAGTTTCGGCCGGCCACGTAGGCGGGGGCCATGGACTTCACGTTCACCGAAGAGCAGGAAACAACCTGCAAGCTGGCCCACCGCGGCGCGACCTATTCGGAAGGACTACCATGACGACCACCGCGAGCCGCACCAGCACCCTGCGCTGGGCGGACATCTCCGTCGGCGACGAGGTCACCCCGCTTGACGTCCCGATCACCACGACGATGATCGTCGCCGGGGCGATCGCCACCCGCGACTTCATGCCCGTGCACCACGACCGCGACTACGCCAACAAGCAGGGGTCGCCCAACCTGTTCATGAACATCCTGACCACCAACGGCTACTGCGTGCGGTTCCTCACCGACTGGGCCGGGCCCGAAGCGATGGTCAAGAAGCTGTCGATTCGCCTTGGCGTGCCGTGCTTTCCGGACGACCCGCTGCGCTTCACCGGCAGCGTCACCGGAAAGACCGAGGGCGCCGGGGGTGAGAACTTCGTCGAGGTGACGCTCAAGGGCTCCAACAGCTTGGGCGATCACGTCTCGGGCACCGCGATCCTCAGCCTGCTCGACGGGGCGCCCGAAACGAGTCAAGCGTGAGCGGCTCGCTGCCCGGTGCGGCCGCCATCGTCGGGATCGGCCAGACCGAGTTCTCCAAGGAATCCGGCCGCAGCGAACTGCAATTGGCGTGCGAGGCGGTCAGTGCCGCCCTCGACGACGCCGGCCTGGCGCCCGGTGACGTCGACGGCATGGTCACGTTCACCATGGACTCCAGCGACGAGATCGACATCGCGCGCAACGTGGGGATCGGCGACCTGAGCTTCTTCTCCCGCGTCCACCACGGCGGGGGTGCCGCCGCCGGCACCGTGGTGCACGCCGCGATGGCCGTCGCCACGGGCGTCGCCGACGTCGTGGTGTGCTGGCGCGCCTTCAACGAGCGGTCCGGTTTCCGGTTCGGCGGCAGCGGACGCAGCATGGCGGAAACACCGTTGTTCATGGCGCACTACGCGCCGTTCGGATTGCTGACTCCCGCAGCGTGGGTCGCCATGCACGCACAGCGTTACATGTCGACGTACGGGGTCACCAACGAGGACTTCGGCCGCATCGCGGTGGTCGACCGCGCGCACGCGGCGCGCAATCCCGATGCCTGGTTCTACCAGCGCCCGATCACGCTGGAAGACCACCAGAATTCGCGCTGGATCATCGAACCGGTGCTGCGCCTGCTGGATTGCTGTCAGGAAAGCGACGGCGGGGTCGCGCTCGTCGTCACCAGCGCCGAGCGCGCACGCGACCTGCGGCAGCCGCCGGCGATCATCACCGCGGCCGCCCAGGGCGCGGCCGCCAACGGCGAGATGATGACCAGCTACTACCGCGACGACATCACCGGCCTGCCCGAGATGGGCGTGGTCGCGAACAGGCTGTGGCGTGACTCGGAGCTCAAGCCCCAAGACATCCAAACCGCCTTCATCTACGACCATTTCACGCCGTTCGTGTTCACCCAGCTCGAGGAGCTCGGGTTCTGTGGGCGCGGCGAAGCGAAGGACTTCGCCACCGTCGAGCGGCTGTCGCTGGGTGGGGATTTCCCGATCAACACCAACGGCGGCCTGCTCGGCGAGGCCTACATCCACGGCATGAACGGCATCACCGAGGGGGTGCGCCAGGTGCGCGGCACGTCCTACAACCAGGTCGACAACGTCGAACACGTCTTGGTCACCTCGGGCACCGGGGTACCCACCAGTGGGCTGATCCTGGCGCCCGCCAACTGAGGGGAACCATCATGCCGAAGCTCGCGCTGCTGACCGCCCACGGCGGGCCCATCGAGCTGGCCGAATTTCCGTTGTCCACCCCGGCACCCGGGACGGCGGCGCTCAAGTTGCGGATGGCCGGCATCTGCGGGTCCGACAGGCACATCTTCCATGACGACTGAAGCTTCCGCATTGACACAGGCGGCCGATACGCGCGAGCTCATCGTGGAATCCGCATACGCCTGCTTTCGCAAGCAGGGGCTGCAGAAGGCGACGATTGTCGACATCGCCCGGACGGCCGGCGTGTCCCGCAGCACCATCTACGAGTACTTCAGCGACAAGCGCGCCATCATCGAGGCGTGCGCAGAACACGCTTCCGAGTGGTTCTATCGCGAGATGTCCAGAGCCATGGATCGGGGCGGCTCGCTCGAAGAAAAGTTAAGCCAGGCGGCTGTTTTCGTGACCCAGGCCCGGCGGTCCATCGCCTCCGAGAAGTACTTCGACGAGGATGCCGTCAGCCTGTTGCTGACCAAGGACGCCGCCGTGCTGCTGCGCGAATGCGTCGATTTCTTCGCGCCCTACCTGTTGGCCGCCCGCCTGACCGGCGAGGTGCGCAAGGATCTCGACATCGAGGCCGCCGCGGAATGGTTTGCGCGCATCCTCTTCTCGCTGTTCAGCACGCCGTCCTCGATCCGGGACATGGACGATCCCGAAGTGGCGGCCGAGTTTGTGCGCGCGCACGTGGTGCGCGGTTTCGCGGGCGACCGCCCGCGGCGGCGTTGAGTGTGCGTCCAGGGTGGGGGTTGCCGGCGTGTCGCCGCCCGGCGTTCACACTCGAAGCCGTGAGCGCACAGTCGATCGCTCTTGAAACATCAACGGCGCTGTTCGGGCCACACGGTTTCGGCGACGTGAACCGGTCGGCCATGGCCGGGCAGCAGGTGTGCGACCGGTAGTTCTTCGAGACGCCTGCGGGTGGCGGCGGCGCTCGCCGGGTCGACGATCTCCGGTGTGTGCCAAACCTTGCCGCGAACGGTCAGCACGGCGTCGCCGGACAGCAGCGTTCGGGTCGTCGAATTCCACAGCGCGATGCTGTCGTCGGTGTGTCCGCCCGCGTTGATCACGGTCCAATCCGGCGCACCGGGCAGCGGCTGGCCGTCGGCAAGACCGCCGCTAGGGGATGGCCCCGTCCAGCGCATACCGGCCGGCGTGCCGTATCCGGCCACCCGGGCGCCGCCGAGTAGCCCCGCCACACCGATGCGATCGAGCGGCTGGTCGATCAGGGTGGGCCAGATACGCGCGGCGCGGGCCGGGGTCGGCGTGCGCGGTTTCGCTCCGCCCAGATAGGTAAGTGTGCGGGCGGGCAACCAGATTGGTGCGGGATAGCGGGACGTCAGTTCCGCCGCGCCGGCGACATGGTCGCTGTGTCCGTGAGTCGCCACCACGGCATGCACGGTGCCGCCGGTACGACCCAGAACGGCCGCCAGATCGCTGGCGACCCGCGGCAGTCCGGCATCGACGACCACCGCGCCGTCGCCGCCGTGCAGGACGTAACAGTTGAAGACCCAGCGCGAGACCCGGGTGATACCGAGATCGGGCATCTCCTCGATGACCAGGCTCATGGCCGAAAGGCTACGCCTGCGCGCGGTGATTGACCGGCGCATCGCGTGTGCACTGCGGGCTTTGACTGTGCGGCTACGGCAGTGATCGCCGGCGTGTCGTCACCCTGGGCGCACACTCAGTGACCGCGCTGCGCCAGCGCCCGCAGGAAGAACGTCAGGTTGGCGGGCCGCTCGGCCAACCGACGCATGAAGTACCCGTACCACTGGGTGCCGAACGGCACGTAGACACGCACCTGATTGCCGGACGCGGCCAGCCGCCGCTGTTCGACCTCGCGGATGCCGTACAGCATCTGATACTCGAAATCGGTTGCACCCCGGCCCACGTCGCGGGCCAGCGCGGGCACCGCCTCGATGATGGCCGGGTCGTGTGAGGCCACCATCGGGTAGCCCGGGCCGGCCATCAACACCCGCAGGCAGCGCAGGTAGGCATCGGTCACCCCGGCGGGGTCGCGGTAGGCCACCGCGGCCGGTTCGTCGTAGGCGCCCTTGCACAGCCGGATCCGCGCCCCGGCCGCCGCGAGTTCCTCGCAGTCGTCGAGCGTGCGCCGCAGGTAGGCCTGCAAAGCCACGCCCAGCCAAGGGAAATCGCACCGCAGGTCGCGCACGATCGCCAGCGTCGAGTCCGTCGTCGTGTGGTCTTCGGCGTCCACCGTTACCCACACGCCCGCCCGCTGCGCCGCTTGGCAAATCAAGAAGGCGTTTTTCCGGGCGATCTGCTCACCGTCGCGATCCAGCGACTGCCCGAGGGCCGACAACTTCAGCGACACCTCGAGGGGGCGGACCGCGGCGTTGTCGCCGAAGCGGGCCAGGTGCTCGATCAGGTCCAGGTAAACGCGCACCGCCGCACCGGCGTCGTCGGCGCCGGTGACGTCTTCGCCCAGGTAGTCGACGCTGACATAGCGACCCGAAGAGCGGAGGGCCGCAACGCTGTCCAGCGCGCTGTCGATCGTCTCGCCGGGCACGAAGCGGTGCACCACACGACGGGTGACCGGCATCCCTTCGGCGGCTCGGCGCAACCCCGGTCGCCGGCTCGCGGCCATGATCGCGGGCCGAATGGTGCTGGCGAACACGCCGCCCATCAGTCGGCCGCCATGTGCGGGTAGGTGTGGTGGGTCGCCGGGACGAACGTCTCCTTGATGGTGCGGGCCGACGTCCAGCGCAACAAGTTCAGCACCGACCCGGCCTTGTCGTTGGTGCCCGAGCCGCGCGATCCCCCGAACGGCTGACGTCCGACGACCGCGCCGGTCGGCTTGTCGTTGACGTAGAAATTCCCCGCGGCGAACCGCAGGCGCTCCTGGGCGGTGAGCACGGCGTCGCGGTCGTCGGCGATGACCGCGCCGGTCAACGCGTACCGCGACCCGGTGTCGATCACGTCCAAGATCCGCTCGTAGTCGTCGTCGGGATACACGTGCACCGACAGCAGCGGACCGAAATACTCGGTGGCGAACGCTTCGTCGGTCGGGTCATCGGAGAGCAACACCGTGGGGCGGACGAAATAGCCGACGCTGTCGTCGTATTCGCCGCCGACGGCGATGGTGACGTGGGCCGCGCTCTTCGCTCGCTCGAGGGCGTCGACGTTTTTGGTGAACGCGCGCCGGTCGATCAGCGCGCCGCCGTAGTTGGTCAGGTCGGTGACGTCGCCGTAGCGCAGTGCGGCGGTCTGGCCGAGGAAGTCGTCGCCGATGCGCCGCCACATCGAATGCGGGATGAACGCCCGCGACGCCGCCGAGCATTTCTGCCCCTGGTAGTCGAACGCCCCGCGAATGAGCGCGGTGCGCAGCACATCCGGCTGAGCCGAGGGGTGTGCCACCACGAAGTCTTTGCCACCGGTCTCGCCTACCAGGCGCGGATAGCTGTGGTAACGGCCGATATTGGCGCCCACCTGCTGCCAGAGGTGCTGGAAGGTGGCCGTCGACCCGGTGAAGTGGATGCCGGCCAGCCGCGGATCGGCCAGGGCCACGTCCGAAACCGCGAAGCCGTCGCCGGTGACCAGGTTGATCACACCGGGCGGCAGCCCAGCGGCCTCGAGCAGCTGCATGGTCAGATAGGCCGACAGCGTCTGGGTGATCGACGGCTTCCACACGACGGCGTTGCCCATCAGCGCGGGTGCGGTCGGCAGGTTGCCGGCGATCGAGGTGAAGTTGAACGGCGTGATCGCATAGACGAATCCGTCCAACGGGCGGTAGTCGCTGCGATTCCACTCCCCCGGTCCGCTGATCGGCTGCTGCGCCAGGATCTGGCGCGCGAACGCCACGTTGAACCGCCAGAAGTCGATCTGCTCGCAGGGCGAGTCGATCTCGGCCTGGTAGACGGACTTGGATTGGCCCAGCATCGTCGCGGCGGCGATCTTCTCCCGCCATGGCCCGGCCAGCAGGTCGGCGGCGCGCAAGAATACGGCCGCGCGCTCGTCGAACGGCATCGTCGCCCAGGCCGTTTTCGCGGCCATTGCCGCGTCGATCGCCGCTGCCGCATCGGCGTGGACGGCGTTCGTCAGGGTGCCCAGCTTGGCGACATGCCGGTGCGGCTGGACTACGTCGATCCGTTCCCCGTCGCCCATCCGGTGCGTACCGCCGATGACGTGCGGGAGGTCGATGGGGTGATCGGCCTGCGCGGCCAATTCGGCGCGCAGCCGGCCGCGTTCCGGGGAGTGCGGCGCATAGTCGTGGACCGGCTCGTTGGCCGGCAGCGGCACCTGGGTTATCGCGTCCATGCTGCCAGGATCCTCGCCATGGGCGCCAGCGGAGTTAGCTGATCGGACAGGATAGGGGCCAGTTGATAGTACGATCGGACAATGGCCAGTGTGGGGCTGGGTCAGCTCTTACTCGCGCTGGACGCGACCCTGGTCCGCCTGGTGGAAGCCCCGCGGGGCCTGGACCTTCCCGTCGGCTCGGCGGCGTTGATCGACAGCGACGACGTGCGCCTTGGGCTGGCGGCGGCCGCGAGCTCGGCCGACGTGTTCTTCCTGCTGGGCGTGGCCGACGACGAGGCGCTGCGGTGGATGGACAAGCAGGCCCGCGAGCGCGTTCCGGTGGCGATCTTCGCCAAGCAACCGTCCACCGCGTTGGTGAGCGCGGCGGTCGGCAACGGGTCGGCGATGGTCGCCGTCGAGCCGCGGGCCCGCTGGGAGCGGCTCTACCAGTTGGTCAACCACGTGCTGGAGCATCACGGGGACCGCGCCGATGCGACGGAGGACTCGGGCACCGATCTGTTCGGTTTGGCGCAGTCGCTGGCCGACCGCATCCACGGCATGGTCAGCATCGAAAACGCCCAATCGCACGTGCTGGCCTATTCGGCCTCCAACGACGAAGCCGACGAGCTGCGCCGCCTTTCCATCCTCGGCCGGGCCGGGCCGCCCGAGCACCTCGAATGGATCGGCCAGTGGGGTATTTTCGACGCGCTGCGCGCGAGCGACGGAGTGGTGCGCGTCGCCGAGCGTCCCGAACTTGGCCTGCGCCCGCGGCTGGCGGTCGGGATCTATCAGGAGGCCGATGCTCGGCGGCCGCCTGCGTTCGCCGGCACCATTTGGGTGCAGCAGGGCACACGACCGCTGGCGGCCGACGCCGAGGAGATGTTGCGGGGCGCGGCCGTACTGGCCGGGCGCATCATGGCGCGACTTGCGGCCCGCCCCTCCACGCACGCGCGGCGGGTGCAACAGCTGCTGGGCCTGATCGAGGGGGAGCCCGACGTGGCCGCCGTCGCCCGCGAACTCGGCCTCGCCGCCGACGGGGACGCCGCCCTGATCGGCTGGGACGCCTCGGACACCGCGGGTGCGGCCCGCCCGGCGCGATTGGCCGACGTAATGGCGCTGAGTGCCAGCGCTTTTCGGCGGGACGCCCAGCTCGCCTCCCGTGGATCGCGAATCTATGTGCTGCTGCCCAAGACGCAGACCCGTTCGGTCACCTCGTGGGTCCGCGGCACGATCGCGGCGATGCGCAGCGAACTCGGGGTGCAGCTGCGGGCCGCCATCGCCGCCCCCGTCGCCGGCCCCGCCGGCATCGCCGCCGCCCGAGCCGAGGTGGACCGCGTGCTGGACAGCGCTGCGCGCCATCCCATTTCGATTCCGCAGGTGACGTCGTTGGCCGAGGCGCGCACCACCGTCCTGCTCGACGAGATCCTCGCTTTGGTTGGACGCGAGGAGCGATCGGTCGATCCGCGGATCGTCGACCTGCGTGCCCGCGAGCCGGTGCTGGCCGAAACCCTGCGGGTGTATCTGGACAGCTTCGGCGACGTCGCCGCCGCCGCGCAGTCGCTACACGTTCACCCCAACACGGTTCGCTACCGCATTCGGCGTATCGAGAAGTTATTGACGACGTCGTTGGCCGATCCCGAGGTGCGGCTGCTGTTTTCGCTGAGTTTGCGACTCCCGGGTGGGCCCTAGCGCAAGGCGGTAACCTAACGTCCATGTCGAGCGCGTCCGTGGTGTCCCTGCTGCGTGAACGCGCGGGTCTGCAGCCCGACGACGTCGCCTTCCGGTACACCGACTACGAGCAGGATTGGGGCGGCGTCACCGAGACGTTGACGTGGGCGCAGCTCTACCGGCGGACCCTTAACGTCGCGCACGAGCTCAAGCGGCACGGCGCCGTCGGCGACCGGGCGGTGATCCTCGCTCCGCAGGGCCTGGCCTACGTCGTGGCGTTCCTGGGGGCGATGCAGGCCGGGCTGATCGCGGTGCCGCTGTCGGTGCCGGCGGCGGGCTCGCACGATGAACGGGTGAGCGCCGTCCTGGCCGACACCACGCCCACCGTCGTCCTCACCACGTCCGCGGCCGCCGAAGCCGTCACCCAGTACCTGCACCAAACGGACTCGGCCCCCGCCCCGGCCATCGTCGAGGTCGACACCCTGGATTTGGACGACGCCGGCGCGCCGAGCCTCCGGATCAGCGGCGCCCCCGAAACGGCGTACCTGCAGTACACGTCGGGCTCGACCCGGCTTCCGGCCGGGGTGATGATCTCGCACCAGAACCTTCAGGTGAACTTCCAGCAGCTGATGCTCGACTTGTTCCCGGACTCGAATGGCATGGCGCCATCCGACACCACCATCGTGTCGTGGTTGCCCTTCTACCACGACATGGGCTTGATGCAAGGCGTTGTCATACCGATCCTGAGCGGTTACCGCTGCGAGCTCACCAGTCCAATCGCTTTCCTGCAGCGTCCCGCGAGGTGGATCCAAGCGCTGGCCAAACCCAGCCCCTGCTTCTCGGCGGGACCGAACTTCGCCTTGGAGCTGGCCCTCCGCAAGACAACCGACGCCGACATGGCCGGACTCGATCTCAGCAACGTGCTGGGCATCGTCAGCGGTGCCGAACGCATCCACCCCGCCACCCTGGACCGGTTCTGCAATCGATTCGCCCCGTACAACTTTCGCGATCACATGATGCGCCCGTCCTACGGTCTGGCGGAAGCGACCGTCTATGTCGCCACCCGCAATGTGAGGGCCGCACCAGCAGTCGTGCACTTCGAACCCGGGAAGCTGTCCGAAGGCACCGCGCAACCGTGTGCGGCGGATGCCGGCTCGCCACTGCTCAGCTACGGCATGCCGAAATCGCCGACCATCCGGATCGTGGACCCCGACACCCGCAGGGAATGCCCAACGGGAACGGTCGGCGAGATCTGGGTCCACGGCGAGAACGTGGCCGGCGGCTACTGGCAGAAGCCGGAGGAGACCGAGCGCACCTTCGGCGGCATTCTGGCCGACCCGTCGCCCGGCACGCCCGAAGGGCCATGGCTGCGCACCGGCGATCTCGGCTTCGTCTCCGAGGGCGAGCTGTTCATCGTGGGCCGGATGAAGGATCTGTTGATCGTCTACGGGCGCAACCACTATCCCGAAGACATCGAGTCGACGGTCCAGGGGATCACCGGGGGCCGGGTCGCGGCGATCTCCGTCCCGGTGGACGAGACCGAAAAGCTGGTGACCATCATCGAATTGAAGCAGCGTGACGATTCCGACAAGGAGGCGCTACACCGGCTTGCCATCGTCAAAAACGACGTCACCGCGGCGATTTCGAGCGCACACGGCCTCAACGTCGCCGACCTCGTCTTGGTGTCACCGGGGTCGATCCCCACGACGACGAGCGGCAAGATCCGGCGGGCCGCCTGCGTCGAGCACTACCGCCGCCAGCAGTTCACCCGGTTGGACGCCTGAGCGGCGTTGGTTCCGGCTAGGGTTGCGCCTCGGCGAGGAAGTGGTCCACCACGTCGGGACCGGTGGAGTGCAGCGCGATGGACAACTCCAACAGCCTGTCCTTTACCTTCTTGGGCAGCAACTCAATGGACTTGGTGGTGGCGGAGTCGTACTTGGCCCCCGGGAAGCGTTGCAGCACAACGTCCTTCTGCGCTTCGGTGGTGTAGATCTCCAACAGCTTCATGCCGGCGAAGGCATCCTTGGCCGAGTCGGCCATTCCGGCGTTCGCCAGCGCCGCGAGCCGTTCCTCGTTGATCCACACGTTGACCTTGATCTTCTTCTCGGCACCGCTCATGGGGTGGCTTCCTCCAACTGGTTCAGCGTGAACACCGGCAGCCTGTCCTTCAGGTAATCCTCGGTCACGAACGGCGAGCCCTGGCCGTATTTGGCGGCGGAGTCCAAAACCACCTCGAACACCTCGTGGCGCATGACCTGCTGGGTGGGCTTCACCTCGTCGGTGAGGATGCTACGGATCAGGCTGCCGCTGAAGCTCTGCGCCTGCGAGTCGTGACCGCACAGCGCGGAGTTGGTCACCTCCCGGCATTCCGGGCAGTACCAGTTCTCCCGCAGGAACACCGGTTTGATGCCCAGCTCCGACCGGTGCTGCTGCAGCAGGTTCTGCGAGTCATACGGGTGATAGAAGTCGCCGACGCCGGCATGGTCGCGGCCGAACATGTGGTGCGTGCAGCCGAGGTTGGTCCGCAGGATTGCGTGGAAGATCGCCTCGCGGGGCCCCGCGTACCGCATGTCCCACAGCGTGAAGGTCACCTTGTGGACGTCCTCGCGGAAGTACCCGCTCTTCCTCAGCTCGTCCTGCGCCAGCAGGATGGCCTCGTCGATGTAGTCCCCCACCCGCTTCTGCCCGATGATGGCGTTGACGAGCACGCCGGTGTTGAGGTCGTCGACGGGCATGTCTTCGTTCGCGGCCAGCCACGCCTGCTTCATCAGCGCCTCGTGGCCGGTGTGGGGGACGTTGCGGGTCTGGTGGGCGACGACGTGCTTCCAGTCCTTCGCTGCGAGCGCATCGCGGTGCTGCCTGGGCGTGAGCCAGAAGCTCTTGAAGGGCTCGTTGAACACCGGCTCGTTGATGAGCGTGACGTCGCCGGCGATGAACCGGTTCGCGTACGCGAGCGCCTTCTTCACCCCCGGGTGCCTGGGATCGGTTGTGCCGTAAGTCTTCTCGGCGAAGCGCTGCAGGTCGTACTCGTAGATCTCGCTGACGTCGAGGATCGCGATGGGTGCGCCGAGGTACTCCAGCACGACGCTGCCGCCCTCGTTGACGCCCAGCTTCTCGACGTCGTCGGAGGACAGGTCGAACACGATCGGGATGCTCCACAGCGTTCCGTCCGGAAGCCGCAATTTGTCCAGGGTTCCATCGACCTCTTGCCGGCCCATGAACCCGGACAGCGGGGTGAAGAATCCGTAGGACAGGCTGATCACTTCGTGCGCGGTCGCCTTGGAAATGGGCACGCGCGGCAGGCCTTTGATCTGTTCGGCGGCGCCGTCCGTGGACACTCTTTCCACGATCGGTTTCCCGTTGTGACCGTGATAGTTCATCTCATGACCTCGCTTCGCGGTGTGTGTCGAAGCCTCGGGCGGCAGCGGCACGGGCGGGAATGACGCCCTCCTTCTCGAGGTGCGAGACCACTTCCTCGGCCAGCGTGTCCGCATCCTTCGTGCCACCCTCGAGCCGCAGCTCCGGGCTCAGCGGCGCTTCGTACGGATCGTCGATTCCGGTGAAACCCCGGATCTCGCCCGCCCTCGCCTTCTTGTACAAGCCTTTCGGATCACGCTGCTCGCAAATCTCGATCGGCGTATCGACGAAGATCTCCAGGAAATCACCCTCGGCGAGGGTGGCGCGAACCGCGTCGCGGTCGTGCCGGTACGGGCTGATGAAGGCCGTCAAGGTGATGACCCCGGCATCGCAGAACAACTTCGCGACCGCCCCGAGGCGCCGGATGTTCTCCTCGCGGTCCTCGGCGGAGAACCCCAGACCGAACCGCTTCGCGAACTCGACTCCGTGGCGCTCTTCGAGGAGAGTCGGGCCGGCGTTGAGCCCGTGGCGGACGTTGTCGCCGTCCAGCAGGTAGCTCCGCACGCCGCGCCCGTACAGCTTCTGCTCGACGATGTTCGCGACCGTGCTCTTGCCGCTGGCGCTCAGCCCGGTGAACCAGATAACGCAGCCCTTGTGGCCGTTGAGCCGCTCGCGCGCCTCGCGAGAGATCTGGTGGTCATGCCAGGTGATGTTGGTGGACATCCTCAGCTCCTCGTCGGCTTTTCACGCGTCATCTCTACGTGGCCCGTGGTCCTCTCAACCGGCACCCCGGCGCGCTCATTCCTGTGGCAACGCCCACGCGGCATCACCTACGAGTAAAACCGGACTTCGGCAAGTCTACAAGTTAAGATGGTCAGTTTAGGGCGGTTTTCGGCGTTGCGGCCGTCGCCCGCCCGGGACAGGGCGGCCGCATCCGCCTCGTCAGGATGCTGACGCCGCCGTTTCCGACGCGGCCAGCTCCTCGCACAAATGCTCCGCCAGATCGCGGACCGTGGTGATCTTGGTGGGGCTGATGCGCACACCCGTTTCGGTTTCGATGCGGGTTCGCAGCTCGAGATTGCCGAGCGAATCCAACCCATAGTCGGACAACGGACGGTCGGGATCGATTGTGCGCCGGAGCAATAGGCTGATCTGACCGGACACCAGCCGACGAATGGCGGTGGGCCATTCTTCGCGGGGCAGCGCCTTCAACTCGGCCAGGAATTTTCCCGCGTCCGGGTTGCCCTGCGCCGTCGATCCGAACGCCTCGGCGAACCGGCTGCGTTGTGCGAACGAGGTCAGCCACGGCGTTCCCATGATCGGCGCGTAGCCGGAGTAAGGGCGGTCGTAGCGCAGCAGGGACTCGAACGCGTAATAGCCCTCCGACGGCTTGATCGCGATGTCGGCGTCTTGCGCGAGAACCGTGGCGCGGCCGACCTCGGACCACGCGCCCCAGGCGATCGCGCTGCCGGGCAGGCCCTGGGAGCGGCGCCAGTAAGCGAACGCGTCCAGCCAACTGTTGGCCGCGGCATACGCGCCCTGCCCCGGCGAGCCGACCAGGGCGGCGGCCGACGAGAACGAACAGAACCAGTCCAGCGGCTGTCCCGCTGTGGCTCGATGCAGGTTCCAGGCTCCGTAAACCTTTGGCGCCCAACACCGGTCGATCAGTTCGTCGGTGACGTTGGCCAACGTGGCATCCTCCACGACCGCCGCCGCGTGCAGCACCCCACGCACCGGCAACCCCGTCGCGGTCGCGGACACCACCAGGCGGTCGGCCGTGGCCGGCTCGGCGATGTCCCCACACTCCACCGCGATGTCCGCCCCGCCGGCGCGCAGACGCTCGATGGCTTGGCGCGCTTGCTCGTTGGGCGCCGAGCGGGAGTTGAGCACGATCCGCCCGGCGCCCCGGGACGCCATCTCACCGGCCAAGAACAGCCCCAGGCCGCCGATGCCACCGGTGACGATGTAGGCGCCGTCGGCGCGGAACGGCCGCACCTCCTCCGGGGGGACCGTCGCGACACTGCGTCCCGCGCGCGGCACGTCCAGCACCACCTTGCCGGTGTGCCCCGCGCCGCCCACCAACCGGATCGCGGCGGCCGCGTCGTGGATCGGGTAGTGCGTGGTGCGCGGCAGCGGCAGCTCGCCGTCGGCGGTCCGTTGGTACACGGTGGCCAACAGGCGGCGAATCGTCTCGGGGTGACTGAATGTCAGCAACGCCAGGTCGACCGCGAACAGGGACAGGTTGCGCCGGAAGGGAAACAACCCGAGGTGGGTGTCGCGGTAGATGTCGCGCTTGCCCAGTTCGATGAATCGCCCGCCGAATGCCAGCAAGCCGATTCCCGCACGCTGCGCGGTCCCGGGCAGTGAGTTGAGCACCACGTCGACGCCGTATCCGCCAGTGTCGGCACGGATCTGGTCGGCGAATTCCGCGCTGCGCGAGTCGTAGACGTGCTCGATTCCCATGTCCCGCAGCAATTGCCGGCGCTGCGGGCTGCCCGCGGTCGCGAAGATCTCGCAACCCGCGGCCCGGGCGATCGCGATGGCCGCCTGTCCGACCCCGCCGGTGCCGGAGTGGATGAGGACCTTGTCGCTTGGCGAAATCCGGGCCAGGTCATGCAACCCGTACCAGGCGGTGGCCGAGGCGGTGGGCACCGCGGCGGCGGCTTCCACCGGCAGGCCGGGCGGGAGGGTGACCGCGTGCCGAGCGTCGGCGATGACGAAGGTGCCCCAGCATCCGTTGCGCGACATGCCCCCTACGCGGTCACCCACCCGGTGCTCGGTGACGCCGGGACCGACGGCGGTCACCACACCGGCGAAGTCACCACCCAGCTGCTGTTGGTAGCCCTCGAAGGTGGGATAACGGCCGAACGCGACCAGCACGTCGGCGAAGTTGATGGTGGACGCGGTGACCGCGACCTCGATCTCCCCCGGACCCGGCGGGACGCGGTCGAACGCGATGAACTCCAGCGATTCGAGGTCACCGGGCGTGCGGATCTGTAGGCGCATGCCGTCCCGCTCGCGATCGACGACGGTGGTCTGCCGTTCGGCCGGGCGCAACGGACCCGGCCGCAACCGCGCGGTGTACCACTGTCCGCCGCGCCACGCCGTCTCGTCTTCCCCAGATCCGCTCTTACACTGCAGTGCAACGTGTTTGGCTTCGGCCGCCCCGTCGATGTCGATCTGGGTGGCGCTCAGGTGGGGGTGCTCGGAATCGATCACCCGCGTCAGCCCGCGCAACCCGGCCTGCTCGATGTTGGCCACGTCGCCGGCGACCACGTTGGCGGCGTTCCTGGTCACCACGAATAGCCGGGGCGACTCCCCGGGCAGCTCGGAAAGCTCGCGGGCGATGGCCACCAGATGGGACACGTAGTCGCGGCCGAGCCGCGTCACTTCGGCGCCGCCGGCTGGTGGCGCGGTCACCACGACGACACCGGTGAGTCCCTTGAGCGGGCCGTGCCCATTCGAGGCCAGCTGGCCGCTGCCCGACAGCAGGGTGCGCAGCTGTGCGGTTTCCGCCGATCCGAGCGACCAGGACACCGTGGTGCATTGGGCGCCATCGCCCAATGCCTCGGCGAGTTGTTCGGTCAGCGGATCCGTCACCTCACACGCGCTGAGTAACAGCCACGCTCCCGGCTCGCCGTGAGGCCCCTCCGGCAATTGCCGGGGCTCCCATTCGATGGTCAACAACCGCTCGTTGAGCAGCCGTTGCGCCCGCTCGTGCTCGGAGGCGCCGCCGGCCAGCCGAAGCCCCTCGACGGTCAGCAGGACGGCGCCGGACTGGTCCAGCACGTCGAGGTCCGCCTCGCACTCGCCCGGGCGCGACGCCGTAACCCGGGCGAGGCAGTATTGCGCGTTGCGCGTCGAGGAATAGCTGCGCAACCTGCGCACCCCGACCGGCAACAGCAGACTGCCCGCGCTCGCCTTCTGCACCTCGGGATGGACGACGACCGACTGGAAGCAGGCGTCCAGCAGGGCGGGGTGGATGGCGTACCCCGACTGCTGCGAGCGGATCGCGCCGGGAAGCGCGACCTCGGCGAGCACGGTGCCGGCGTGCCCGCCGGCGACGAGCGCGGCGGCCAGACCGGAGAAGGCCGGACCGTACTGAATCCCGATCGCGCCGAAGGCCTTTCGCAGTTCGGCGCCGTCCATGCCGGACGGGTGATTGGCGATCAGGGTGGCCATGTCATGGGCGGGCGGCTGCGGCAACTCGCCCTCGTCCGGTTCGTTGAGGGCCCGCAGGACCGCAGCCGCCCGGCGAACGCGTTCGCCCTCGTCGTGGGTGTCCACCGCGAACTCGAGAACTCCGGGCGCGGTGACCGTCGCCGCCGACGATGCCCGCGTCCGGCCGTCCAGCAACAGCGTCTGCTCGAACGTGATGTCGCAGACCTCCGAGCGTTCGCCGAGGGCCGCGCGCGCGGCGGCGAGGGCCATCTCGCAGTAGGCGGCGCCGGGAAGCGCGGCCACCTGGTGGATTTGGTGGTCTCCGAGCCATGGGTGCGCCTCGGTGCCGACGTCGCCCTGCCAGACGTGGCGCTCGGGCTCCTCGTACAGGTGCACGTGGGCCCCGAGCAGTGGATGCACGGCCTGCACCGAGGCGCCGTGCGCCTGCTCTTTTGCCTCGCGGCTGAGCATGAGCCTGCGGTGCGTCCACGTCGGGAGCGGGGCGTCCACCAGGCGCCCGGTCGGGTACTGCACCGAGAAGTCCACCGCGGCCCCGGCGCTGTGCACGTCGGCGACGAAGCCCCGCAAACCGATTGGCAGCTCTTGGTCGCGGCGCATGGCGGCGAGCGCGGCGATGGGCATGTCCAAACTGGCTGCGTTCTGCTCGACCGCATGGGTGAGCAGCGGGTGGGGCGCCAATTCCGCGAAGACCCGGAAGCCGTCCTTGAGGGCGGCCTGCACGGCCGCCGCGAATCGCACGGTGTAGCGCAGGTTTTCGGCCCAGTAGTCGCCGGCGAACGAGGGCCGTTCGCGGGGATTCCACAGCGTCGCCGAATAGTAGGGAATCTCCGGCTCCCGTGGCTCGAGGCCGGCGAGGGCCTCGACCAGTTCGTCGAGGATCGGCTCCACCTGCGGCGAATGCGAGGCCACGTCCACCGCCACCTCGCGCGCCAGCACGTCCTGCTCCTGCCAGGCCGCGACCAGATCGCGGATGGCCTGGGTGTCGCCGCCGATCACCGTCGACGTCGGGGAGGCGACCACGGAGAGCACGACGTCGGAGATCCCTCGGATGGACAGTTCCGACAACACCTGCGCCCCGGGCAATTCCACCGACGCCATGGCGCCGCTGCCGGCGATCCCCCCCATCAGCCTCGAGCGGCGGCAGATGACGCGCACCCCGTCCACGGGCGACAGCCCGCCGGCGACGACCGCCGCCGCGGATTCCCCGAGGGAATGCCCGATGACGGCGCCGGGACGCACGCCGTAGGACCGCATCGTCTCGGCCAGCGCGACCTGCATCGCGAAGATCGTCGGCTGCAGGCGGTCGATGCCGGTCACCAGCTCGGGCGCCGACATGGCTTCGGTGACCGAGAACCCCGATTCCTCGGCGATCAGCGGCTCCAGCTCGGCGATCGTCGCCGCGAACACCGGCTCCTTCGCCAGCAGTTCGGCGCCCATCTTCGGCCACTGCGACCCCTGTCCCGAGAACACCCATACCGGCCCGAGGTCGTCTTGCCCGACGGCGGGCTCGTACGGCATGTCGCTGTCGGCCAACTCACGCAGGGCCGCGCTCAGCTCGCCGAAGGTGCTGGCCGACAACACCGTTCGCACCGGCCGGTGCGCGCGCCGGCGAGCCAGGGTGTAACCCAGATCCCACAGGCCCGCCCCGCCGGCGTGTTCGTCGACCCAAGCCGCCAGCCGGGCGGCCGTGCCGCGCAGCTGCTCCGCGGAAGTGGCCGACACCGGAAACAACAACGCCCCGTGGGCGCTCGGTGCGGCCGGCGCCTCTTCGGGCGTCGCTGCGGAGACCTGTGGGGGGGCCTGCTCCAGCACGACGTGCACGTTGGTGCCCGACATTCCGTAGGACGACACGGCGGCGCGCCGCGGGTACCGGCCGTCGGTGGGCCAGGGCGTGTTGGCCTGCGGCACGAACAGTTCGGTCTTGATCGTGGCCATCTCGCCGGGCAGGCGGGTGAAGTGCAGATTCTGCGGCACCGTGCCGTGCTGCAGCGCGAGGACCGTCTTGATCAACCCCAACGGTCCGGAGGCCGATTGCAGGTGGCCAAAGTTCGTCTTCACCGAGCCCAGCGCGCACGGTCCGGCGGTTCCGTACACGGCGGCCAGGCTCGAATACTCGATCGGGTCCCCGACGGGGGTGCCGGTCCCGTGCGCCTCGACGAAGCCGACCGTGGTGGCGTCGACGCCGGCGACTTCGAGGGCCTTTCGGTAGACGGCCACCTGGGCGGTTTCCGACGGCGCCGCGATGTTTACGGTGCGGCCGTCCTGATTGGCCGCGGTTCCGCGCAGCACCGCCAGGATGCGATCGCCGCCGCGTTGCGCGTCGTCGAGCCGTTTGAGCAGCAGCATGACGCAGCCCTCGCCGGACACGAAGCCGTCGGCCTTCTCGTCGAAGGCGTGGCAGCGGCCGGTCGGCGACAGCATGCCCTGCAGCGACCCCGAGACGGACTTTCGCGGTTCCAGCGTCACGACGACACCACCGGCCAGGGCGAAGTCGCTTTCACTGCTGTTCAGGCTGCCGCACGCCTGGTGGACGGCCATCAGGCCCGACGAGCACGCGGTGTCCACGGTGACCGCCGGGCCGTGCAGGCCCAGGGCGTAGGCGACCCGCCCCGACGCAAAGCTGTTGCTCGTGCCGGTGAACCCGTACGGACCCTCGGCGGCACCGCAGTCGGCGGACAGCAGTTCGTAGTCGCCGTGCGTCAGTCCGACGAAGACCCCGGTCTGCGAGTGGGACAACCGCGCGGGATCGAGGCCCGCGTCCTCGATGGCATCCCAGGACGTTTCCAACAGCAAGCGGTGCTGCGGGTCGATCGCGGTGGCCTCGCGCTCGGTCATGCCGAAGAAGTCGCAGTCGAAGCCGCCGACGTCGTCGAGGAAGGCCCCCCACCGGGTTACCGAGCGGCCGGGCACGCCGGGTTCGGGGTCGTAGTACAGGTCCGCGTCCCACCGATCGGCGGGAATCTCGCCCACGAGATCCGCGCCGCGCAACAACTCTTCCCACAGCCGTTGCGGAGAATCGATCCCACCGGGAAGTCGGCAGGCCATACCGATGACAGCAACGGGTGTGGCGGCTGCGGCACGCAAAGTGCAGTCCTCTGTTCTCCCCCAACGGCGTTCAGCGGTCGTGCGGGTGTCAGCTTACCGTCAGCACTCGACTCATCATCCCCGAAGCCATTTCTGGCTCCGTCAGGCGCTCGGAACGCCGATGGCGGCTCACTCGAGAACGACGAATAGTCCTGCTTCGCAAAGAAATCCGGCTAGCAGCGTTTGCCCATGCGGAATAATCCCGGCGATCGGAGGGACGTTAAGTTTTGCTCGATTCGCCGGATTCGCCGGATCCGCCTGAGTCGACGGCCGTCGCGGGGTCCTCGATCACGCAATACGTCGGATCGATCATCGAGATGGGCCGGTTGCCGGTCTGGCGCGCCTTCCCGGTGATCCGCAATAGCTGGCCGGGCTGTATGTCGGCGCCCCCATGACCGGGACGGAACGTGACCGTCATTTCCCCGCTGTTGTCCCCGACGACCACCTGCCGGAAGGTGCGCCCCCGGTCGGTGACGTCCTCGACCTGGTTGACCCGTCCTTCGACGGTGGCCCGTTGCCCCGAGATCAGCCCGGCCACCAGGATGACCGAAGCCGGCCGCTCGGGGTGCTCGTAGGCGTCCACCTTCTCGTCCTCGCCCTTGGACACCCACGCCTCGAGCTTGTCGATCTCCTGGGCGATCCGCTGCTCGAGGGTGTCGGGGTAGGCCTCCTTGATGCGCGATTCCACGTCGTAGGGCACGATCGTCGCCGCCGCATCGGGGATCAGGCTCACCGCGCGGGAGATCTTGTCCGCGGTGCGGTCGTGCAGCAGCCTCCCCAGCAGCCGCGCGAACGTTCGGCGAGGCAACAGCACCGTCACGTTGGTGTGCGGTTGTTCTTCGCGCGCCTTGGCGACCAGCAGCTGGGCGGCCCGGATGATCCGGCGGTCCGGGCAGTCCACCACCCGCAGCGGGGTGTCGAGATCGAAGTGGTCCCAGCGCTTTCGCAGCTGCGCGGCGTGGGCCGGGTCGACCATGAAGTGCACCGCGGTCAACTCGTCGGCCCGTAATCCCCTGCCGTAGCGCAGCGCTTCGATCACCGCCAGGTCCACGGAGTCGACAAGAACGAACACCCGGTGCCGCGCGTACTTCACCAACTCCGGACGGTCGGTGCGGAACATCTCGAGAATGGCTGCCTCAGCCCGGTATTCGCGGTTGAGCCGCATCAGCATGAACACCAGTAGCGGGAAGACGACGACCACCAGCCACGCGCCCTCGGTGAATTTCGCCACCGCGAAGATGCCCACCACGATCGTCGAGAGGATGGCCGCGGACAGGTTGATCGCCAGGCGGCGTCGCCACCCCGGTTCCCGCTGTGTCAGATGGTGTTTGGTCATCCCGTAGCCGGCCATCGAGAACCCGGTGAACACACCGATCGCATAGAACGGGACCAGCGCGTTGACCGACCCGCCGGTCACCACCAACAACAGCACCGACAGCGCCGTCAGGGTGATGATGCCGTTCGAAAAGACCAACCGGTGACCGCGTTTGGTGAGTTGGCGCGGCAGGAAGCGGTCCTCGGCGACGAAACTGGCCAGCGCCGGGAATCCGTTGAAACTGGTATTCGCACCGGTGAACAAGATGGCCGCGGTCGCGGCCTGGACCAGGATGTAGAAGACGTCGCCGATCACGCCGTTGCCGAAGACGGCTCGGCCGATCTGGGACAGCACCGACGGGTATTCCGTGAGATAGGGCGTGGCGTGGGTGACGTGCGCCAGGTAGGCGACGCCGGCCAGCAGGAGGCCGAGGACGGTGGCCATGGCGGTGAGCACGCGGCGCGCGTTGCGGCCCTGCGGCTTTCGGAAGTAGTCGACCGTGTTGGAGATGGCCTCGACCCCGGTCAGCGACGAGCCTCCGTTGGCGAACGCGCGCAGCAACACCAAAATCGTGGCGCCCAGCACCAACCCGTTGCCCTGGTGTACCGGCACGGTTCCGGTCATGTGCGCGGGATCGTAAACCGGTAGGTTCCCGGCGAATGCGCGAATGACGCCGACCACGATGGTCAGGCCAACCATGACGATGAATGAATAGGTCGCCACCGCGAACGGCAGTCCCGCCTCCTTCAGCCCACGCAGGTTCGCGTAGCAGATAGCAAGCACGACCGCGACCGTGAGCTCGAGGCTGTACGGGCCCAGCGCGGGAACCGCCGATACCACCGCGACCGTTCCGGCCGCCGATTGCACCGCAACGGTGACGACGTAGTCGATCAGCAGCGCCGCGGCGGCGATTTGCGCGACCCGGGGCCCGAAGTTGTCCCGGGCGACGATGTAGGAGCCGCCCGCCCGGGTGTAGGCCATCACCACCTGCCGGTATGAGGCGGCCACCAGGACCAGGATGAGCAGGATGACACCGGTGATGGGAAGCAACAGCAGAAAGGCGGCCAGCCCGGCATGCGGTAGCAGTTCGATCAGGATCTGCTCAGGACCATAGGCGACGGACGACACCGCATCCGGCGAAAGCGCGCCCAGGGCAACCGGATTCGACAACTTCTCGGAGGCGATGTCCTCCGTGATCAGGGGCTTTCCCAGGAATACCCGCTTGACGATGTCCCCGACCGAAAGGGGGATGCGCAGCCTGCCGGCCGAAGTCGTCACGACCACCGTCCTTAACTGAGCGGGCGAAACACCTTCGATGCATTGTGCACGCTGGCGCCCGCCATTGGTGGCGGCTGGTCGGTTTCGGTTAGGCGAGCCGCCGCACGGCGGCGGAGATCCGCTCGTCGGTCGCCGTCAGCGCGACACGCACGTGCTGCGCGCCGCGCGGGCCGTAGAAGTGGCCGGGCGCCACCAGGATGCCGCGCTCGGCCAGCCAGGTGACGGTGTCCGCGCACGGCTCGCCGCGGGTCGCCCACAGATACAGGCCGGCCTCGGAATGGTCGACGGCGAATCCGGCCGAGCGCAGCGCCGGCAGCAACGCTTCCCGCCGCCGCTCGTACCGTTCGCGCTGCGTTCGCTCGTGGGCGTCGTCGTCCAGGGCGGCGACCATGGCCGCCTGCACCGGCGTCGGCACCATCATCCCGGCGTGCTTGCGCACCGCCAGCAGCTCGGACACCAGATCGGCGTCCCCGGCGACGAATCCGGCCCGGTAACCGGCCAGCGACGAGCTCTTCGACAGCGAGTGGATGGCGAGCAGTCCAGCGTGGTCGCCGTCGCAGACCGACGGATGCAGGATCGACAGCGGTTGCGCCTCCCAGCCCAGGCCCAGGTAACACTCGTCGGAAGCCACCACGCTGCCACGCTCGCGCGCCCAGCCGACCACTTTGCGCAGGTGGTCGACGCCCAGCACGCGCCCGGTCGGGTTGCTCGGGGAGTTGAGGTAGACCAGCGCCGGCGATTGCGGGCCCAACTGGGTCAACGAATCCGCCCGCAGCACCGTCGCTCCGGCCAGCCGCGCCCCGACGTCATACGTCGGATACGCCAGCTCGGGCACCACGATCACGTCCGCGGGCCCCAGCCCCAGCAGGGTCGGCAGCCAGGCGATGAGCTCCTTGCTGCCGATCACCGGCAGCACCGCTGCCTCGGTGAGCCCGGTGATGCCGAAGCGGCGGGCCAGCGCGGCGACCGCCGAGTCCCGCAGTCGCGGGGTGCCGGCGGTGGCGGGATATCCGGACGCGGAACCCGCGGCGGCCAGCGCTTCCTGGATGATCGGCGCGACCGGGTCCACCGGGGTGCCGACGGACAGGTCGACGATCCCGTCGGGATGGGAACCGGCCAGCGCTTTCGCGTCGGCCAGCGTGTCCCAGGGAAATTCCGGCAGGGATGCCGACACTCGCCCGCGTGGGGCGCGCGGCCTCACCCCGGGTCTATCCAGCACCGGCCCGCTCAGTCGCCCTCGCCCTGGGGCGGCAGGTCCTTGACGACTTGCGGGTCGTTCTCGGTCATGCCGACCTTGGCGGCGCCGCCCGGCGATCCCAGCTCAGTGAAGAAGTCGGCGTTGATCTGCGTGTACTGGCTCCACTGCTCGGGCACGTCGTCTTCGTAGTAGATCGCTTCGACGGGGCAGACGGGCTCGCACGCCCCGCAGTCGACGCACTCGTCGGGGTGGATATACAGCATCCGCGCGCCCTCGTAGATGCAGTCGACCGGGCACTCCTCGATACATGCCTTGTCTTTGATGTCGACACAGGGCTCGGCGATCGTGTAGGTCACAGACGTCTCCTCCATGTACTGCTTCGGTGTGGGCTGCTCTTCGGCTCGCGCCCGGTGCTTCCGGCCGCTCCAGGACAAAGCTTTCGGTTACTGATACTAGACGTTGCACATACACGTCAACCACTTGGCGCGCCCGTTAAATTGACGATTTAAGACTGCCAGTCTCGGACGCCGCGATCGGGGTCGGTTTCGCCGAGGGCGAACAGGGCGCCCAACCCGCTGACCTGCGAAAAGTCGCACTTCAGCGGCGCTCCGCGATATGCATTGCGATGGAAGCACGCTCGCGGCGCCTGGTAACCTCGACGAGAGGCGACAGCCGCTGGGCAAATGTCGTCGCCGTGATAGCGGTGCATTTATAGGGGAAGGTGTCCACACATGGTGAGGCTGTCGTTGACCAAATTGACCGTTGCGCTTGGCGGCGCGGCCGTGGCGTTGACCGCCGGGGCCGGAATCGCGTCCGCGGACCCGACGGACGCGATCATCAACACCACGTGCAACTACGGACAGGTGATCGCCGCGCTCAACGCCACCGATCCGGCGGCCGCGACGCAGTTGAACAGCTCGCCCGTGGCGCAGTCTTACATCCGCAACTTCTTGGCCTCGCCGCCGCCCAAGCGGCAGCAGATGGCCCAGCAGATTCAGGCCATGCCGTCGGCGCAGAAGTACTACGACGACATCAACCAGGTCGCGGTCACCTGCAACAACTTCTGAGCCGAACGGACGCCGCTCAGTAACCGCTGAGCAGGCCGCGCACGCGGCCCAGGGTCTCCGGTCCGACGCGGCTGCAGATTCGCGATGGGTCCGCGGGCTTACGCCCCCAAAGCAGCAGGACGCGCGCGGCAGGGTCGGTTTCCAGGGTGGCAGGGCCTTCGGGTTCGGTGAGCCCGATGGCGGTGCGGTCGGCGTCAGCGCTGATCACGACGTCATCGGTGCCGGCGGCCCGCAACCTGGCCTCGACGCGCTCGCCGGGCCGCAATTGCTTAACGCCCTTGGCCAGCAGCGGTTTTCCGACCGCCACGACGCTGTGCGTGGTCATCCAGGGCTCGGCCAGCCCGGTCTTCAGGGCCGCCGGAATGTCGGCGTCCCCGGTGATATCCCAACCGTGCAGCACGAGCTCTTCGCGCATGTGTTCGGCGAACCAGGGCACCTTCATGGTGCGGCCCGTCCACGCGACGTCGGTGTCCTGGGGCACGTCGTCGGCCGCTTTCGCGATCCGGTTGAGGGTGGCCATCCGGTCGAACAGCGCGTCCCACAGGTCCGCGTCGTTCAGCGCGCGCAGTGGTCCCTCACGTTCCTCGAAGCCGCGCGTGCCGACGGGTTCGCCGTCGAGGTGCGCGGCCAGCACTCGGGCGATCTCCTCGGCGTTCCCGGCCTGATGGACGACGATGTCGCGCACCGTCCAGGCCTCGCACCAGGTGCCGGCGTCGGGCCGGCGCCGCTGCACCGCGTCTACGAACGGCCTCCACTCGGGGAACCGGTCATCGTCGATCTGTCGGTTCACGGCGTCGGGTATACCCGCCGCCGCGGGCTGCTAAGCGGCCCGCGGGGCGTAGGTCGTGGTGCGTTGGCGGGCGGGGCGTCCGATCCCCTCGGCGATCGCGGTCAGCTCTTCGACGCTCTTAGCCGACCCGTACTCCGAACCGGCCATCCGCGAGATGGTCTCCTCCATCAGCGTGCCGCCCAGATCGTTGGCACCGCCGTTGAGCATCACCTGTGTGCGCTCGACCCCGAGCTTGACCCAGCTGGTCTGAATCTGAGATATGCGGCCGTGCAACATGATTCGTGCCAACGCGTGCACGGCACGGTTGTCGCGGTGGGTGGGCCCGGGCCGGGCCGCGCCCGCCAGGTACAACGGCGAGCTCTGGTGTACGAACGGCAACGGGACGAACTCGGTGAACCCGCCGGTGCGGTCCTGGATCCCGCGCAGCACGTTGAGATGACCCACCCAGTGCTGGGGGCTGTCGACGTGCCCGTACATCATCGTCGACGACGACCGCAGGCCCACCTCGTGTGCGGTGGTCACGATGTCGATCCATTCCGACGTCGGCAGCTTGCCCTTGGTCAGCACCCAGCGCACTTCGTCGTCCAGGATCTCGGCCGCCGTGCCCGGGATCGTGTCCAGCCCGGCCTCGCGCAGGCTGATCAGCCACTCGCGGACGCTCAACCCGCTCTTGGTCACGCCGTTGGCAATCTCCATCGGCGAGAAGGCATGCACGTGCATCGACGGCACCCGCGCCTTGACGGCGCGGACCAGGTCGGCGTAGCCGGTGACCGGCAACTCCGGGTCGATCCCGCCCTGCATGCACACCTCGGTGGCGCCTTCGACGTGGGCCTCCCACGCGCGATCGGCCACCTCTTCGGTGGACAACGAATACGCGTCGGCGTCACCCTTGCGCTGCGCGAAGGCGCAGAACCGGCAACCGGTGTAGCAGATGTTGGTGAAGTTGATGTTGCGGTTCACCACGAATGTCACGTCGTCGCCCACCGTGTCGCGCCGTAGCGAATTGGCGAGGGCGGCAACGGCTTCCAGCGCGGGTCCGTCGGCGGTCGCCAGCGCCAGGTACTCGCTGTCGGTGCAGCCGGCGGGGTCGCGCTCGGCGGCCCGCAGCGCGGCGAGCACATCGGTGTCGATGCGCTCGGGGGCCCGCGCGGCGAGCTCGTGCACCTGCGCGCGGATCGATTCCCAGTCGCCGAAGGCGCTGTCCAGATCGCTCCGCGCTTCGGTGGCGCGGCCCTCGGTGTCGATCGCCGCGTTGAGATCGGTCCGCCCGGCGGAGGCGACGTCGTCGGGCTCCTGCCAGGGCAGCCCCACCGGATTGACGTCGCGGGCCAGGCCGGTCCCCGGGTCGGCCAGCGCCATCACGTGTCCGCGCACCCGCGGGTCGATCCACGCCGCCCCGGCTTGCACATACTTGGGCTGGGCGGTAAGTCGCTGAACCAGTTCGTATCCGGCCTCGGCGGTGATGTCGGCCAGGTCGTCGAGAGCGGGCCACGGCCGCTCGGGGTTGACGTGATCGGGTGTCAGCGGTGATACGCCGCCCCAGTCGTCAACCCCGGCGCCGACCAGCGCCAGGCACTCGTCGCGGGACACCAGGTTGGGCGGCGCCTGAATGCGCATGCCGGGGCCGAGCACCAGCCGGGCGACCGCCACCGTCGCGAGGTAGTCGTCGATCCCCGCGTCAGGCACGGCGGCCATCGCAGTGTGTTCCTTGGCCCGGAAGTTCTGCACGATCACTTCTTGCACATGACCGAACTCCTTGTGCGACTTACGAATCGCGTGCAAGGTTTCGGCACGTTCGGTCAGCGTCTCGCCAATGCCGACCAGCAGGCCGGTGGTGAACGGGATGGAGAGCCGGCCCGCATCGGTGAGTGTGCGCAGCCGCACCGCGGGGTCTTTGTCCGGGCTGCCGTAGTGGGCAAGCCCTTTCGTCTCGAACAACCGCCGCGACGTGGTCTCGAGCATCATGCCCATCGACGGCGCCACCGGCTTCAGCCGGGCCATCTCCGACCAACTCATCACACCGGGGTTCAGGTGCGGCAGCAGGCCGGTCTCTTCCAGCACCCGGATGGCCATGGCCCGCACGTAGGACAGCGTGGAGTCGTAGCCGCGTTCGCTGAGCCACTGCCCCGCCTCCGGCCACCGATCCTCGGGCCGGTCGCCAAGGGTGAAAAGGGCTTCTTTGCAACCCAATTCGGCTCCGCGGCCAGCGATTTCGAGAATCTCGTCGGGTTCGAGGTACATGCCCGCACCCTGCGCGCGCAGCTTGCCCGGCACGGTGACGAAGGTGCAGTAGTGGCAAGTGTCGCGGCACAGATGGGTGACCGGGATGAACACCTTGCGCGAATAGGTGACGGGCAACCCGCCGCCGGGGCCGCGCCGGCCGGCCGATGCCAGGCCCGCGTCGCGCACCCGCGCCGCGCTGGCGCACAGATCCGCGAGGTCCGCACCGCGCGCGGTCATCGCAATGGCCGCCTCATCGACGTTGAGCGCAACGCCGTCTCGCGCGCGACGCAACACTCGTCGCAACGCCGAGGCGCTGGTCTTTGGCAAAACCACAGGAGTAGGAAGAGCGGTAGGCTCCTCGCCCGGAGTCAGCGGCACCTTCGTGTAACTTCCCCACGATCGAATTTCATCCGCGTGTCCCAACATGTGAAATTATCTTCCGACCCGTGCGGGCCCCGTCTGCGCAACAGTCAAACAGTAGCGGCAGTGCCACACCCGCCAGCGGGGACATCCCGGCCCGCGTGACCGCATGAACCTCAGGGCCGGCGCCCGCGCCGCCACAGCACCCAGAACGGCGGGACCACACCCAGCACGATCAGCAGCAACGCCCCGTAGGCCATCAGGCCGCGACCCCCCAGGATCACGTCGTCGGCCGGGCCGCCCATGCTGATCACCGCCACCGTGAGCAGCCACGTCCACAACGGCAGCGCGGCCAGCCGCGACGATGTGGTCCACCGGCCGGCGGCCCACACCAGCGCGGCGTTGACCAATCCAGAAATCAAGCCGCTGATGGGAAACGGGACCGACCCGATATAGGAAGGCAGCAGCAGGGCCCCGGCCAGTGCGGAAAGGACCCCGTCGACGGCCAACAACGCCAAGACAACGAACCGTATCGCGGGGTCTGTCGCGCCGATGTCTTCGAGAGATGCGGCGCGCGGCTTGGTTTCGGTCAGGTCGGGACGCTGTCGATGTTGGAGAGTATCGAGCCGATAACCCACTGCAGGCTGTCGAGCCGGTCCTGCCAATGCTGCTGATTAGGGTCCAGGTCGGGGTCCATGCGAAATCCTTCCGTGGCTGCCTGATTGGCAAGCCTACCCCGTGCCGGTCGCGGTGAAATCAAGCCCCGCAAGCAGATCTGTTTCCCAACCGCGCTCGTCGCGCTCCCCCGCCGCGCCGGCCGCCAGCACGTAGTGCTCCTCGGCGAGGATCGGCAGAGCCATGTTGTTCGACAGGGCGCAGGCCCGGCCGGTTGGTCCCACGACCACCTGGGTGGCGTGCGCGGCGAGCGCCGCCCGCTTTGCCGCCCAGGCGTCATGGCCGGGCTCGACGACGGCATCGATGTCGGAGTCCGCGTACCCGAAGCCGAACTCTTCCTCCGGGGGGATCGCCCACTCGGGCCGCAGGTCCTCGCCATTGAGCGCACGCATGCCCGCCAGGAAGGCGCGGGTGGCGAACACCGACCAGTAGAACTTCGGCACGGTCCACGGCTCGCCGGGGAAGTCGCCGGAGCCGGCAGCCGCCACGGCGGCCGTTGTGACGGTATGGGTGTGGACGTGGTCGGGGTGGCCGTAGCCGCCGCCCGGGTCGTAGGTCACCACGACGTGCGGGCGGTGCGCGCGAATGACGGCGACCAACTCGCCGACGGCCTCACCCTCGTCGGCGTCGATGAACCGCCGCCGCCCCCGCCCCGGCGTCCCCTGCATGCCCGAGTCGCGCCAGCGCCCGGCGCCGCCCAGGTAGTGGGGGGCACCGACGCCGAGCGCACGCAGCGCCGCGGTGAGCTCGCCGATGCGGTAGCCCCCCAACTGGTCCGCGTGATCGACGGCCAGGCCGGCCCAGCGGTCGCCGATGACCTCACCCTCTTCGCCGAGTGTGCAGGTGACGACGCGCACGTCGGCTCCGCGGGCGGTGTAGTGGGCGATGGTGGCGCCGTTGCTGAGGCTCTCGTCGTCGGGATGCGCGTGGACGAAGAGCAGCCGGGGCGTCTCGGACATGGACGCACCCTACCCGCAGCGCAGGCCCGTTGGCGGTCTCGTCGCCACCGATAGGAACGCATACGGCTACTATCGAGGGATGCCGCAGCTCACCCAGACCGCCCCGACCGGTGGCCGGAGCCGCCGACGGGGCGAGGTCCTCGAGCGGGCGCTCTACGAGGCCACCCTGGCCGAATTGGCCGAGGTCGGCTACGGCGGCCTGACGATGGAGGGAATCGCGGCGCGCGCCCACACCGGCAAGGCGGCCCTGTACCGGCGGTGGGCGACCAAGTGCGAGCTCGTGCACGCCGCACTGGTCCATACCTTGCCGCCGTTGCCGGAGGCGCGTGCCGGCCGGTCGGCCCGGGAGAACCTGCTGACGGTGTTCAGCGCCCACCGCGACGTCTGCGCCGGGAAGACCGCCTTCCCCGGCATGGCCACCGTCAACCAGCTCCTGCACGAACCCGAGATGCGCGCCATCTTCGCCGACGCCGTGGTGGCCCCCCGCCTGCAGATCATCGAATCGATCCTGCGGGCCGCCGTCGCGGAGGGCGAGCTCGATCCGGCGCTGATCACCCCGCTGACCGCCCGCATCGGCCCGGCTTTGATCAACCAGCACTTCCTGCTGACCGGATCGCCGCCGAACCGCCGGGAGCTGGCGCTGATCGTCGACACCGTGATCCCGCCGCGACCGGGGCGGGCGGCCGACTGACGACGCGGGCTACGGCCCGGTCTTGATCCACTGGCCGGCGTCGCCGACGATGCCGACCGGCACCGCGCCCGACAGGCTGACGTTCTGCACGCTAGGGCCGGCGCCGACGATCGTGGTGTCCTGCAGGATCGGCAATACGGTGGACATGTTCCACAGGCGCGGCTCGACCGCGGTGATCACGTCGTTGATGCTCTTGGTGCCGTTCAGCGCGGCGTCGATGTTGGACTGAACGCTGCGATCGCAGATCCCGGTGAGGTTGGACGGCGCCTGCACCAAGGCGTTGGGGTCAGCCGGGCGGCTGGGCGGCGGCGTCGACGTCGGCGTGGTGGCGGAGGTGCCCGGTCCGGTGGTCGATGGCGAGACCGGTCCAGGAGAAGAGGTGGTGGTCGTCGGCCCGGTGGACGCCGGCACCTGCGTCGATTCCAGGGCCGGGCAGCCGTACCGCGACGCCAAGCGCGTCGCCAGATTGCCACCCGCCTGGTGCCAGCCGACGATCGCGTCCACCTGGTGGTTGTTCAGCGCGTCGCGATACAGCGTCACCGGGTCCAGCGCCAGCACGCTGGCGGCGATGCCGACGTTGCGCAACTGGTCGGCCGCGGTGTTGGCGACCGCGACGGACGTCGGGTCGTTGACCGCCACGCCGATGACCAGCGCCAGCTGTTGACCGTCCTTGCTGATCCGGCCGCGGATGACTTCGGGCGGCGCGGTGTTCGCCGGTGTCGGCGCCGGGGACCCCGACGAGTTGCCCTCGACCTTGTAGCCGGATCCCTCCAGCAACGCCAGCGCCGCCGGCGTCGTCATCGCGGGGGGCGCGGTCGGCTCGTAGCCGGGATCGCTGGGGGCCCGGATCTGGGCCTGGTCCAGCGTGACGGTGTTGTCGCTACCCGCGCCCACCGCCGCCAGCAGGTCGACGTCGAGCAGCCCGAGGATCGCCTTGCGCACCTGCGTGTCGGACAGCTTGGGCTCGTTGGCGCGCAGGGTCAGCTGCATGACCCGGGGCGTCACGATCCGGGCGGTGCGCACGTCGGGGATGGCGGACAGCTGTGCGAAGGCCGCCGATCCGCCGTGCACCTGCGCGACCTGGGTGTCCCCATTGCGCACGGAGTCGGCCAGCGCGGCCGGCGCCCCGGCACGCCGGAAGAGGATGAGCGCGGGCTTGGCCGGTGATCCCCAGTAGCGGTCGTTGCGGGCCACCAGGATCTCGTCGCGCTGCGGATCGATGCTCTCCACCCGAAACTGGCCGCCGGTCACCGGGAGCGCTCGGGCCAGCCCGGCCGCGAAACCGCCCGGCACGTCCTTGACGATGTGCGCCGGAAGGATGTTGCTGAACAGCTCTTTCCACGACGGGTAGGGCTGGGCGAAGGTGACCACCGCCTGCTTGCCGCCCTCGAGCGACTGCACGCCGGTGATGAGGTCGTACCCGGCGGGGTCGACGACGCCGGGCTGGCTGACCATCTGCCGCCATAGGTACCAGAAGTCGTCGGCGGCGATCGGGGCGTTGTCGGTCCACTGCGCCTCCGGCCGGATCTTGTAGGTCACCGTGAACGGGTTCTGGCCGGTGACCTCGGCCGACTCCAGCAGGGTCGGGTCCATCTCCCAGCGTGAGCCCGTCGGGGTGCCGGGGTCGGGCACCGGCCGGAACGCGCTGGGCAGCACTAGCGCGCTGATCGCCGCGTTCACCGGGGACAGGTCGGACAGCAGGTGCGGGTTGAAGCCGGCCCCGATCGAGTCGATGCCCATGATGATCTGGGTCGGCCGCGGCGGCGGCGGCGGCGAGTTGTGCGGAGTGTCGGTGCTCTGCGGCGCCGGCGGCGGGTTGACCGTGCACGCCGCGAGCGCCAATCCGGCCAGCGAGACGACCACACCCACCGTCACGAAGAATCGGCGGACTCGTCTCGGCATGCCGATCAGGGTATCGAGCAGCTGCCCAGCAGCCCGCCCAAGCACGCCCGATTAACCCCGGGCCTTGGCCCGCGCCCGGCTGCGGCCCCGGGTCGTGGCATCCAGCTCCACCTTGCGGACGCGGACGATCTCCGGGGTCACCTCGACGCATTCGTCTTGCGCACAGAACTCCATGGCCTGTTCGAGGTCGAGCTCGAGCGGCTTGGCCAACGTCTCGATGACGTCCGCCGTCGACGACCGCATGTTGGTGAGCTTCTTCTCCCGGGTGACGTTGATGTCGAGATCCTCTGCGCGCGGGTTGATTCCGACGACCATGCCCTCGTAGGTGTCCTGGCCGGGTTCGACGAAGAACTGTCCGCGATCGGCGAGCTGAATCAGCGCGAACGGCGTGATGGTGCCGCTGCGGTCGGAGACCAGCGACCCGGTGTGGCGGGCCCGGATCTCCCCCGCCCACGGCCGGTAGCCGTCGAACACGGCATTGGCGATACCGGTGCCGCGCGTGATGGTCAGGAAATCGGTGCGGAACCCGATCAGCCCGCGACTGGGCACGATGAAGTCCATCCGGACCCAGCCGGCGGCGTGGTTGGTCATCTCCTCCATGCGGCCCTTGCGGGCAGCCATCAGCTGGGTGATCGCGCCGACGAACTCTTCGGGGCAGTCGATGGTCATCGCCTCGAACGGCTCGTGCAGCTTGCCGTCGATCGTGCGGGTCACCACCTGCGGCTTGCCGACGGTGAGCTCGAAACCCTCGCGGCGCATCTGTTCGACCAGGACCGCCAGGGCGAGCTCGCCGCGGCCCTGCACCTCCCAGGCGTCGGGCCTGCCGATGTCCACGACCCGGATCGACACGTTGCCGACCAGCTCTTGGTCCAGGCGATTGCGGACCATGCGCGCGGTCAGCTTGTGGCCCGAAACCTTGCCCGCCAGCGGCGAGGTGTTGGTACCGATCGTCACCGAGATCGCCGGCTCGTCGACGGTGATGCGGGGCAGCGCGTGGGCGTGATCGGGATCGGCCAGCGTGTCGCCGATCATGATCTCGGGCAGGCCGGCGACCGCCACGATGTCGCCGGCGATCGCCTCGTCGGTCGCGCTGCGCTCGACGCCCTCGGTCGCGAGCAACTCGGTGATCTTGGCGCTGGTGATGACTGGCAGCCCGTCGACCTCGCGCATCCAGGCCACCTGCTGGCCCTTGCGCAGCTTGCCGTTGTAGATGCGGATCAGGGCGAGCCGCCCGAGGAAGGCCGACGCGTCGAGGTTGGTCACCAACGCCTGCAGCGGCGCCTCGGGGTCGCCCGACGGCGGGGGAATGTGCTCCATCAGCACGTCGAACAGCGGGTCCAGGTTGTCGCCGGCGGGCACCTCGCCGTCGGCCGGCTGGGTGGTGCTGGCCACGCCGGCCCGGCCGGACGCGTACAGCGTCGGAAGGCCCAGCGCGTGCTCGGCCGCCTTGGCGGCCTCGTCGTCGAGGTCGGACGCGACGTCCAGCAGCAGGTCGTGGCTGGAGTCCACCACCTCGGCGATGCGCGCGTCGGGCCGGTCGGTCTTGTTGACAACAAGGATCACCGGAAGGTGTGCGGCCAGCGCCTTGCGCAGCACGAACCGCGTCTGCGGCAGCGGCCCTTCGGACGCGTCGACCAGCAGCAGCACGCCGTCCACCATGGACAGCCCGCGTTCCACCTCCCCGCCGAAGTCGGCGTGCCCGGGGGTGTCGATGACGTTGATCACGGTCACCGTGCCGTCGGCGTTGACGCGGTGCACGGCGGTGTTCTTGGCCAGGATGGTGATGCCTTTTTCCTTCTCGAGGTCACCGCTGTCCATGATGCGTTCCTGGGTGTCGTCACCGCGGTGATGCAGCGCCCCGGATTGCCGCAGCATCGCGTCCACGAGGGTGGTCTTGCCGTGGTCGACGTGGGCGACGATGGCGACGTTACGAAATGGCACGTCGGTGATTGTGGCAGCGGGGGGCCTCCCAAAGCGAACTCGAAGGCGAACTGGCAGGTGCGGCCCGCGCGCTGTCCGGTGTGCGTCCAGGGCGGCCCGGCATGGCGTGTCGACACCCTGGCCGCACACCGAAAGCCCAGGACGCACACTCAACGGGCCGCCGAGGGCCCCCTACCATCCCCTGCGGCGCGGCGCGGTGCCGACCAATTCGCCCTCGGATTCGCGGCTGCGGTAAACGATGTACGGCCGGAACAGGTAGGCGATCGGCGCGCTGAAGATGTGCACCAGCCGGGTGAACGGCAGCAGCGTGAACAGCACCATGCCGATCAAGGCGTGCAGCTGGTAGTCCAGCGGCGCGTTGATCATCACCTCGCCGTGCGGCTGGAAGATCCAAATCCGGCGGAACCACAGCCCGACCGTGTACCGGTAGTGGAATTCGCCGCCGTGCGGCCCGGTGCCGATCAGGTCGCAGTACAGGCCCACCACGATGGCCAGCACCAGCACCACATACATCAGCTTGTCGCTGCGGGTGGTGGCCATGGACACCGCCGGGCGGGTGAACCGCCGGTAGATCAGCAATCCGATCCCGGCCAGGGTCGCCAGGCCGGCGGCCGACCCGGCGATGACCGCCTGCAGATGGTAGACGTGGTCGCTCATCTTCAGCATGTGCGTCACCCGCGGCGGGATGAACAAGCCCATCACGTGTCCGGCGAAAACCGCCAGGATGCCGAAGTGGAACATCGGGCTGGCCACCCGCAACAGCCGCGACTCGTAGATCTGCGAGGAACGGGAGGTCCAGCCGAACTTGTCGTAGCGGTACCGCCACCAGGTGCCGACGATCAAGACGGTCAGCGTGACGTACGGCGCGATGTCCCAGAACAACACATTGCTAAACACCTGGCGCTCCTTCGCGTCGGGGCGGCACGGTCAAGTTAAAGGGTTGCAGCCCAACGGCTTCGGCCGGCGGCCCGGCCTGCGCCAGGCGCTCGGCGCGGCGCGCGTCCTGGTCCGTCGCGGCGGGCAGCGTCGCGCACACCGCCGCCACGGTGGGCTCGTAGGGCGACTTCGCGTCGGCGAGGGCGCCCCGCAAGACGTCGATAGGAACGCGGTGATCGGTCAGCAACCGCCGCCCGACCTCGGGATCGACGGTGGCGGCGAACTCGAGGACGACGGGCAGGTGATCGGGCGCCTCGGCGCGCGGAGGCTGCACGCCGGATTCCCGGTAAGCGGCGGCGAACTCGACCATCTCCCGGCCGCGGTTTCGGGTGTCCCCGGCGGTCCAGTACGTCAGGTACATCGTGCAGTGGCGCCGCATGTCGAACGTCGCGACGTAGTCCATCGCGGCGGCCATCGGCTCGCGAGCGCGCAGCGCGGCCACCGTCTGTCCGAGCAGCGTCGCCTCGGGCCCGCCGATGTGGCTGAGCAGTTCGTCGACGGTGTCCAGCCGCGCAGGCAGCTCGTCGTCCGGGTAGGCCAGCAGCAGCGATGCCGCCTGCCACACCAGTCGGTCCTGCAGGGTATTGGTGCGTCCGCGGCGCCCGGCCAGCAGCCTCATTGCTTCTGCTCTTCGGGAAACATCCCGGCGGGCACCTGGCGCCCGTCCCAATTCAGCAGGTTCACCCGCGCGGACCGCTGGCCGTTGGCGGCCGCCTCGCCGCCGGGCCGCTTGAGCGCGTGGAACGTCTCCACGGCGACCGGGACCGGGTCACCCGACTCGTACATGCCCGGGCCACCGTCGCCCGTCAACGAGCAACCCATCTCTTCGAGGTCGCGGGCCTGCGGGCTGAACGCGGTCGGAATGACATAGCGCTCTTCGTATTTGGCGATGGCCAGCAGCCGGTACATCTCGTAGATCTGCTCTTCGGTCATCCCAACGGATTGCGGTATGTGCGGCCGGGTTTCGCGCCCGAGATTGATGTCGCGCATGTAGGAGCGCATCGCCGCCAGCCGGCGCAACACGCCCTCGACCACGGCGGTGTCACCGGCGGTGAACAATTCGGCCAGGTACTGGATGGGGATGCGCAGTGCGTCCAGCGCGCCGAACAGGTTGCCGAGGTCCTCCCCGTCGTGACCGTCGCGGCTGACCGCGTCGACCACCGGCGACAGCGGCGGGATGTACCAGACCATCGGCATGGTGCGGTATTCCGGGTGCAGGGGCAGCGCGACCTTGTAGTCGTTGATCAGCGCGTAGACCGGCGAGCGTTGGGCCGCCTCGATCCACTCGTCGGAGATGCCTTCCGCGCGCGCGGCGGTGATGACTTCAGGATCGTTGGGGTCCAACAGGATTCGGCGCTGCGCCTCGTAGAGGTCTTTTTCGTCCTCCACCGAGGCCGCCTCCAGCACCTGGTCGACGTCGTAGAGGACCAGGCCCAGATACCGCAGCCGGCCCACGCAGGTCTCCGAGCAGATGGTCGGCAACCCGACCTCCATCCGCGGATAGCACAGCGTGCACTTCTCGGCCTTGCCCGTCTTGTGGTTGAAATAGACCTTCTTGTAAGGACATCCGGAGACGCACATCCGCCACCCCCGGCACCGGTCCTGGTCGACCAGCACGATGCCGTCCTCGCTGCGCTTGTACATCGCGCCCGACGGGCACGACGCCACGCAGGACGGGTTGAGGCAGTGCTCGCAGATCCGGGGCAGATAGAACATGAAGGTCTCTTCGAGCGCGAGTTTGACGTCCTCGCTGACCTTCTTCAGAATCGGGTCTCCCGACAGGATCTCCGGTGACCCGGCCAGGTTGTCGTCCCAGTTCGGCCCCCAGGAGATCTTCATCGGTTCGCCGCTGATCAGGCTCTTCGGTGCCGCGGTGGGAAACGTGTCACCCGCGGGCGCCGTGGTCAGGTTCTCGTAGTCGTAGGTCCAGGGCTCGTAGTAGTCGTCGATGATCGGCAGCCGCGGGTTGGCGAAGATGCGCAGCAACTTCTGGATACGCCCGCCGTCGCGCAACCGCAGCCGGCCTTTCTTGTCGCGTATCCAGCCGCCGCGCCACCGCTCCTGGTCCTCATAGGTGCGCGGATAGCCTTGGCCCGGACGGGTTTCCACGTTGTTGAACCACACGTACTCGGTGCCGGGACGGTTGGTCCAGGCCTGCTTGCAGGTGACCGAGCAGGTGTGGCATCCGATGCACTTGTCGAGGTTCATCACCATCGCCAGCTGCGCCATGACCTTCATCGTCAGTACGTCACTTCCTGGTTGCGGCGGCGCACCACGGTGACCTCGTCGCGCTGGTTGCCGGTCGGTCCCATGTAGTTGAAGGCGAACGCATGCTGGCCGTAGCCCCCGGCGAGGTGGCTGGGCTTGATGCGGACGCGGGTCAGCGCGTTGTGGTTGCCGCCACGCTTGTTGTTGGTTTCGGTGCGGGGTGTGTCCACCGTGCGTTCCTGCACGTGGTAGACGAACACCACACCGTCGGGCATGCGGTGCGAGACGATGGCACGGCACACGTAGATGCCGTTGGCATTGACGGCCTCGACCCAATCATTGTCGCGGACTTTGAGTTTGGCCGCGTCGCCGGGGCTCATCCACATGGTCGGCCCGCCCCGGGACAACGACAGCATGTAAAGGTTGTCCTGGTAGGTCGAGTGGAACGACCACTTCGAGTGCGGCGTCAAATACCGCACGGTGAGGCCGATCCCGCCCCTACCGTCCGGGGTTGGACCCAGCTGCGGCTGGCCGAACAGCCGCGACATGTCCAGCGGCGGACGGAACACGGGCAGGTGCTCGCCGAGTTCCTCGACCCAGTCGTGGGCCAGGTAGAAGTGCATCCGGCCGGTCAGCGTGTGGAACGGCTTCAGGTTTTCGATGTTGATGGTGAACGGCGCGTAGCGGCGCCCGCCGGTTTCGCTGCCCGACCATTCCGGGCTGGTGATCACCGGGACAGGACGCGCCTGGGTGTCGGCATAGCTGATGCGCCGCTCCTCGCTGCCCTCGGCCAGGTGCGCCAGCCGTTGACCCGTACGCTTCTCCAGTTCGCGGAAGCCCTCGACAGCGAGCCGGCCGTTGGTCGTCCCGGACAACAGCAGCAGCACGTCGGCCATCCGCGCGGCGGTCGTGATCGCCGGACGCCCTGCTGCCGCACCGGAATTCATCACACCAAACTTGGCCGCCAGTTCCTCGACCTCCCGGAACGGATGCACCGTGATGCCCTTGGTGGTCAGGCCGAACGTCTCGACGAGCGGGCCCAGGGTCTGCCACTTGTCATAGACGGCGCCGTAGTCGCGTTCGACCACGGTGAGCCTGGCCATGCTGCGCCCGGGCACCGGTGTCGCACCGGTGTGCAGCCAGTCTTCTTCGGTGCCATCGGGATAGGCCATCGCGTCGGGGGTGTCATGCTGCAGCGCGGTAAGGACCACGTCGCGGCGGGTGCCCAGGTGACGCTTGGCCAGTGCGCTGAAGGCGCGCGCGATCGCGCCGAAAGCCTCGAAATCCGAACGGGTTTCCCAGGGCGGATCCGTCGCGGCGCTGAACGCGTGCACGTACGGGTGCATGTCCGTGCTGGAGATGTCGGCCTTCTCGTACCAGGTCGCTGCCGGCAGCACGATGTCCGAGACCAATGTCGTCGAGGTCATCCGGAAGTCGATCGACATCATCAGGTCGAGCTTGCCCTCGGGGATGTCGCCCTCGCACACCACGTCGGCGGGCGGTATCCCGTCGGCCGGCGGCTCGGCCTGCACATTGGAGTCGGTGCCCAGCAGGTGGCGCAGGAAGTACTCGCCGCCCTTGCCCGACGATCCGATCAGGTTGGCCCGCCAAACCGTAAGCACCCGTGGCCAGTTGACCGGATTGTCGGGATCGGTGACCGAGAGCTTGAGCTTGCGGTCGCGAAGCTGCTCGGCGACGTAGTCGGCGACGTCGCGGCCGGCGGCGCGCGCCTCGTCGGCGACATCCAGGCTGGACCGGTCGAACTGGGGGTAGAACGGGCTCCAGCCCATCGCGGTAGCCGAGGCCAGCAGATCCATCGTGTGTTTGCCCGCGAATCGGCCGCGGCCCAGCGGGCTGGCCAGCTTGTCGGCCGCGTAGCCGTCGTAGCGCCACTGATCGGTGTGCGCGTACCAGTAGGACGCACCCGGCACCTGCCGCGGCGGACGCACCCAGTCGGTGGCCATCGCCATCGTCTGAAATCCGGTGAGCGGACGTACCTTTTCCTGGCCGACGTAATGGGCCCAGCCGCCGCCGTTGCGCCCCATCGACCCGGTCAGCATCAGCAGCGCGAGCACAGCCCGGTAGATGGCGTCGCCGTGGAACCACTGACAGATCCCGCTGCCCATGATGATCATGGACCGGCCGCCGGATTCCTCCGCGTTGCGGGCGAATTCCTTGGCAACGCGGATGGCCTGCGCGGCCGACACGCCGGTGATCGCCTCCTGCCATGCGGGGGTGTTCTGCTGGGTCGGGTCGTCGTAGCCGGTGGGCCATTCGCCGGGCAATCCCGGGCGGCCGACGCCGTACTGGGCGAGCATCAGGTCGAAAACGGTGCACACCAGGTGCTTGCCGACGCGGCGCACCGGGACACCGCGCGCCACGGTGGCGCCTTCGCCGTTGATCGTGTCGAAGCTGGCCAGGTGCACCAGTGCGGTATCGCTATTGCCGTCGGCGCCGTGGGTATTTCGCACGCTGAGCGCCGGCACCAGGGCGCCGAGGTCGAGGTTCCACTTACCGACACCGTCCTCGCCGTAGCGGAATCCCAGTGAACCGTGCGGCACCACCACCGAGTCGGTGGCCTCGTCCCACACCGCCGGCTTGAGCGCTGAATTCTCTTCGGCCTCAAAGCCTCTGCCCAGGTCCGCGGCCGTGAGGTTCTTCCCCGGCACCAGCATGTCGCCGCGCTCTTCCAGCTTGATCAGGAACGGCAGGTCGGTGTAGCGGCGCGCGAAGTCGGCGAAGAACGGAACCTCCTTCTGCACATAGCATTCCGAAAGAATGACGTGCCCCATCGCCATCGCGAGCGCCCCATCGGTGCCGGCCGCGCACGGCATCCACTCGTCGGCGAACTTGGTGTTGTCGGCGTAGTCGGGGCTGACGGTCACCACCTTGGTGCCGCGGTAACGCGCCTCGGCCATCCAGTGTGCGTCGGGGGTCCGGGTGATCGGCACGTTGGAGCCCCACATCATCAAATAGGCCGCGTCCCACCAGTCTCCGGATTCGGGGACGTCGGTCTGATCGCCGAACACCTGCGGCGAGGCCACCGGCAGGTCGGCGTACCAGTCGTAGAACGACGTCATCGGGGCGCCGATCAGCTCGAAGAACCGCGACCCCGCGGCGTAGGACACCATGGACATCGCCGGGATCGGCGAGAAGCCGGCGACCCGGTCGGGACCGTAGGTCTTGATGGTGTGCACGTGGGCGGCGGCGATCAGCTCGGTGGCCTCGGCCCAGGTGATCCGGATCAGTCCGCCCTTGCCGCGGGCCCGCTGATAGCGCCGTCGACGTTCGGGGTCCGCCTGGATGTCGGCCCAAGCGAGCACGGGATCGCCGAGGCGCGCCTTGGCTTCCCGGTACATCTCGACCAGCACGCCCCGGGCGTACGGGTAACGCACCCGGGTGGGTGAGTAGCTGTACCAGGAGAACGACGCCCCGCGTGGGCATCCGCGCGGCTCGTATTCCGGCCGGTCCGGGCCCACCGATGGGTAGTCGGTCTGCTGGGTTTCCCAGGTGATGATCCCGTCCTTGACGTAGATCTTCCAGGAGCACGAGCCGGTGCAGTTGACCCCGTGGGTGGAGCGCACCACCTTGTCGTGGCTCCACCGGTCGCGGTAGAACACGTCCGCCTCGCGGCCACCCCGCCGTGTCACCGTGCGCAGGTCGGCCGAGAACTCGCCGGGCGTGAAGAACCGCCCGCTGCGTTCCAGCAACTCCTCGAGCGCTCCACCAACGTGTGGTGTGAGAGTCAACAGGTACCCCTTCTACTCCGTATCGCTGCGTCGTAGCCGGGCCGTCGTTTCGACCCCAGGTGCGTTGTATTGAGCGTCGGCCCGCGCCGCATGACCGGCGCCATCGATGTGGGCGGCGCGGACCGCGCACCCGCATCGGGTGCGGGAAGGGCCTATCACCTCCGCCGTACGCGGCCTGTTAACGAAAATCCGTCTGCTCAGCATGGGTCTGCGGACCAGAGGCGTCCGACGCGGACGTAGGATCGCCGCCGGCACGCACCTCTAGGTCAATTCGTTTACTACAAGTTCACGTTGGGTTATATCCCCAAGTTCACCTTCGTGACCTTCTGCGGCGCTGAATGTCAGCTGCCGAAAGGCTGTGGACTTGTTATGAGGCCCCGCCGGCAAGCGTCCGTACCAGGTCAGCGACCCAGGCGCGGTCGGCGGGCACCCAGTCGACATCGGTCAGCTCGCCCGCCGTCACCCAGCGCACCGCCCGGTGGTCACGGGCGTGCGGCTCGCCGCCGAGCAGGTGCACGCGGTAGGCCCGCAGCGTCATCCCGTCCAGCGCGATGTCGTCGCCCACGCGGTCGCCCACCGCGACGTCGCCGACGGTCAGCCCCAGCTCCTCGGCCAGCTCCCGGGCCAGGGCGTCGGGCTCCGTCTCACCCGGCGCGACCTTGCCGCCGGGCAACTCCCAGCGGCCGGCCAACTCGGGCGGCCGGACGCGCTGCGCCACCAAGACGCTGGCGCCGCGGATGACCGCTCCGGCGACGACGATCTGGGTCGGCATGGCCAGACGGTATACGGTCGAGAGATGGCTGTGTTAACGGATGAGCAGGTCGACGCCGCACTGCCCGATCTCAACGGATGGGAACGTGCCGACGGCGCGCTGCGCCGGTCGATCAAGTTCCCGAGTTTCCTCGCCGGCATCGACGCGGTGCGCCGGGTCGGCGAGCACGCGGAGAGCAAGGACCATCACCCGGATATTGATATCCGTTGGCGGACGGTTACTTTCGCTCTGGTCACGCACTCCGAAGGGGGCATAACCGAGAAGGACGTGGCCATGGCGCACGACATCGACGGGATCGTCGGGAGTTAGTCCGCCGCCCCGTCCTCGACCGTCACTCCGGCGTGACGTTCGGCGGCGGCAGTCACGCCAGCGTGACGTTCGGGAGATCGGCCCGCGGCGGCGACCCAGGTCAACGTCGCCATCGCCGCCACGATGTAGATCAGGCCGGCCCACGCCAAATACCACGGCCGGCTGGTCTGCCAGATGGTCGGCTGAGCGTAGAGCAGCAGCCATGGCACGCCGACGATGGTCAGCGCCAGCCAGCCCCAGCCCACGATCCGGGCGCCGCGCCGCTCGCGCAGCGGTCCATGAATCGCCCAGATCATCAGCGGCACCAGCCACACCCAGTGGTGAGTCCACGAAATCGGCGATAGCAGCAGCCCGAACAACTCGACCACCAGCAACTTGCCCAGCCGGTCGGACGGGTCCAGCGCCCGCCAGGCCAGCACGGCCAGCACCACGGTGACGGCGATGGCGGCCAGGACCGGCGGGCCGAAACCGGCGTCGTGACCGAGGATCCGGGAGATGCCGCCGCGCCAGGATTGATTGATCGATGTGGCGATGGGGCCCACGCGATGCGCGTCGCCCAGCAGCTTGGTGAAGTAGTAACGGGTCTGGTCCCCGACCACCAGTGCCGACACGCCGATGGTGGCGACGAAGACCACGAAGGAGAAGGCCGCCGCGGCCCATCGCCGCACACCGAGCAGGTAGACACCGGAGATCGCGGGCGTCAGCTTGATTCCGGCCGCGACGCCGACCAGCAGGCCCGACAGCCACCAGCGCGTCGTCAGCACCGCCCACAGCACCCCCAGCATCAGCAACACGTTGACCTGCCCGTAGTCGAATGTGCTGCGCAGCGGCTCGATCCAGATCGTGACGGCGGTCCACGCCATGGCCATGCGGCGGCCCTCGCCGCCGGGCGCCACGCCGATCAACCGCTGGCTGATCCGGATCGCACCGTACAGCGCGGCCATCGTCGCGATCTGCCACGCGAAGGCGACCAGGCCGAAGGGCAGCAGGCTCAGCGGGTAGAAGACGACCGCCGCGAACGGCGGATAGGTGAACGGCAGCGGGAAGTCCGGCGTCTGATCGGCGTAGACGTAGCTGTACAGCGTGCCGGCATGGTCGAGCGCGGCGGCGCCGCCGAGGTAAACGTGCAGGTCGACGAAGTTTGCACCGTGGGGCGACAGATATGTCCAGCCGAGTCGCGCGGCGACGCTGGCGACCAGGAGCGCGGGTGCCGCCGCCCGAAGCAGACTCGCGAATCGCCGGCGCGGGGGTGCCGCCGGGGTGGCCGAAGTGGTGTCTATGCGCCCGACTTTAGCGATCGAGGCGGCCTGAGCGGCACCGGTGGACCCCGTCACCGCCAACGGTCCTGGTCGCCGGGCGTTCGGTCACCGCCGCCACACGTATCAATAACGATCAAATAAATGCCACACGTGTCACTTGAGTCCCATCAGTATCAACGTAACTTCGGCGGCGGACCCGTTTTCCACAACCAGGGAGAGTCATGCCAACCATCTGGACTTACATGCGTGCCGCGGCGGTCGTCGTCGGTTCGTCCGCAGCCCTACTCACGGGCGGTATCGCCCACGCCGACCCCGTGCCGGCTCCGCCGATTCCGAACATTCCGCAGCAGCTGATCAGTTCGGCGGCCAACGCGCCCCAAATCCTGCAAAACCTCGCTACCGCCCTGGGCGCGACCCCGCCGTCGGCGCCGGCCGCTCCGGGCATCACCTTCCCGGGAGTTCCGTCGGCCGCCGCAACGTCACCGGCGAATCCCGCGTCGAGCATCCCCTCGATTCCCGGGTTGACGCAGGCGGCGACGCCCTCCGCGCCGTCTGCCCCGGCGGCCACGCAGGGCCTGCAGGGGTTGATCCCGGGCCTGGGACAGACGGCACCCGCGGCGCCCGCCGCACCGGCCACGTCGTCCATCCCCGGACTCCCGGCCATCCCGGGGCTGTCGACGCCGACCGCCCCCGCCACCCCGCCGACCCCGCAGATTCCGCAGGCGAAGGTCGACATGCCGGCGTTCCTGCCCAATCTGCCGGTCAACATGCCCGCGCAGATGACCCTGCCGCAGGACCTGCCGGCACTGGCCGGGGCTCCGGCGGCGCCGGCGGCGGCGCCGGCCGCACCGGCCGCACCGGCAACCGGGGCCAACCCGGTAGCGCCGCTGCTCGCCGCCCTGCCCTGAGTAGTTAGCCCGACAGCAAAGCCACCCCCTACTGACCGGAGGACACACCGTGGCAACCACTTGGAATCTGTCCAAAGGATTGGCCGCTGTCGTGACGGCATCGGCTGCCGCGTTCGGGTTCTGCCCGAGCGCGGCAGCCGAACCGGCGACACCGCAACCTAACTCGACTCAAGAACTCCCGGGCCTGCCGGCGCTATCGCAGCTGAGCCCGATCATTCAGCAGGCGGCCACCAACCCCGGGCAGGCGACACAGCTGCTCATGGCGGCGGCGCAGGCCTTCAGCAACAACCAGGGTGCGCCGACCGAGTCTCGGAACGTCGCCCAGTCGGTGAATCAATTCCTGGCCCAGCCGGGCTCGCCGGCCACCGGACCCGGAACAGCTTTCCCGGACGGTTCGCCGGTGCCGCACGTCCCTGCGGCGGGCGTCGAACCCGGCGCGCAGTCGCACCTGCCCGCCGGCATCGACCCGGCACACGCCGCCGGCCCGGGACCGGCCGCGGCCCCGCCGGCCGCGGGCGCCGAAGCGGGCGCCCAGTCACACCTGCCCGCCGGCATCGACCCGGTACACGCCGCCGGCCCGGGACCGGTGGCGGCTCCGCCGGCTTCCGCGCCGGCCACCGTCGCACCCGTCGCGGCACCCGTGCCGGCGCCTCCCGCGCCGGCCGAAGCTGCACCGGCCGCCGCCCCTGCACCCGCCGCGGCACCGGCCGCGGCGCCGGGATTCGGCCCGGACGCTCCGCCCACGCAGGACTTCATGTACCCCTCGATCGGCACCAATTGCCTGGCGGACGGCACCAGCGCGATCGCCACCGCGCTGTCGGTGGCGGGCCCGGCGAAGATCCCGACCCCCGGGCCCGGCCCCGGGCAGACCGCCTACGTGTTCACCGCCGTCGGGACCCCCGGGCCGGCCGAGGTGCAGAAGCTGCCGCTGAACGTCACGTGGGTCAACCTGACCACGGGCAAATCGGGAACGGTCGCGCTCAAGCCGCGCACCGACATCAACGGCGACGGGCCGACGACGCTGACCGCGATCGCCGACACCGGGTCGGGCAGCATCATGTCGACCATTTTCGGGCAGGTCACCACCAAGGAAAAACAGTGCCAGTTCATGCCCACGATCGGCTCCACGGTGGTGCCGTAGGGCCAGCACTGTTCCCTGCCCTGGGCGCGCGGGCCCCCCCCCGGGGGCACGCGCGCTCGGCGTTTAGTCAGACAGTTAGTACGCCATGAACAGGATCGCGTCGCGATCGTATTCGAGACCCGGATGATCGCTGGCGAGATGAGCCTGGGTCAGCTCGACCAGCTCGTCCTCATCCTTGCCGACGATGGCTTCCCCGCACGGACACGTTATGTGTGTCTTCACGTTGCCGCCCTTCCCTTCTGGTGACTTACTACTTGGCAGCCTTGGCTGCCGCCTTCATCTGCTTCTTGTAGGAACGCACTTTGCCCATCGATTGGGCGTCGACGATATCGGCGACGGAGATGTGCGTGCCCTCCTTGCCGAACTGCCCGGCCGCCGCGCGCCAGCCCTTGACCGTGACGCCGTACTGCTTGCCCAACAAAGCCAGGAAGATCTGCGCCTTGACCTCGCCGAAACCGGGTAGCCCCTTGATTCGCCGCAGCAGCTCCTCGCCGTTGGGGTCCCCGGCGGTCCACAATCCGGCGGCATCGCCGTCATAGCGGTCCACAATGATCTGGGCCAGGGTCTGGATTCGTTTGGCCATCGACCCCGGAAAGCGGTGTATCGCAGGCTTTTCCGAACACAGCGCCGCGAACTTGTCGGGGTCGTACTCGGCGATCTCATGAGCACCGAAGCTGCCCATCCGGTCCGCGATCTTCTTCGGCCCCGAGAAGGCCGTCTCGAACGGCACCTGCTGATCAAGAACCATCCCGATGAGCAGGGCCAACGGATTGTCGTCCAGCAGCGCGTCGGCCTCAGGATCTTGAGCGAGCCAAAGTTTCACCGTCAACGACCAGCCTTTCCGCTGAACACCCTAAAACCGATGACCTATGTGTTGAGAGACTACCTATCAGAAACGCGCTTACGGCCGGCGAATGACCAGGGAGTTGGGTGACGTGGTGGTGGATGAGGCCCGCTTGGCACTGATGCTGGACCGCGACGAACTGCATCAACTCGTCACTGCCTACTGCCGGGCCGTCGACCGCGCCGACTATGACGCGCTTCGCGGCCTGTACCACCCCGAGGCGACCGACTCGCACGGCTCGTTCTCCTCGGGCGGCGTCGAACAGTTCATCGCCCAGCTACAGGCCGCGGAACCGTATGTGCGTGTCTCCCAACACAACATCACCACAACGAACTTCGTGATCGACGGCAGCACGGCCCGCGGTGAGATCTATTGCCTGGTGTTTCACACCTTCGCCGGGGCCGACCACGACATCGACGTCATCATCGGCGGCCGGTACCTGGACAGCTATACCCAACACGACGGCCGCTGGAAGTTCCGTGAACGCACCATCGTGGCGGATTGGGCCTACCAGAACAACCCGTCCCAAGTGAACTTCGGACACCCCAGCACCCGGGGCAGCGTGCGTGGCGAGCCGGGCCAGGCCGACCCTTCGGTCAGCCATTTCACACCGCTCGAAGGCTGAATCCGCCGTAAAGCGTTGGGATGCAACGGCCGCCGGTCAGCCGCTCTTGCGCCGGAATTCGCGGCGGTTCTCCACCGGACCGTGCGCGCGCGTCTGCTTACCACCACCAGTCTTGGGGTCGGACCCACCCGACGACTTGGCCATCTTGCGGTCGAGGGCTTCACGGAACTTGCGCTTGTTGTCGTCGTCCGATTCCGGCGCCTCGGGTGACTTGGATTCAGCCATACCGGCAGCCTAGCCGGGATCGCCGCATTCGGGCGGCTACCGCACTCCGGGCGGCATGCCGTACACGTGCGAGATCGGCAGGGTCAGTAGCACCCGCCGATCGGTGACCATCGCCTCGCGGAACTCGTCCCAATCCGGGTGTTCGCCGGCGATGTTGCGGTACAAGGCAATCAACGCCTCGACGGTGTCGTCGCCGGGGGCGGCCGCGGGCGGCGTCAGAGTTGCCGTGCCCTCGGCCACCGCGTACGACCACCCGTCGTCCGCGTCGACCAGGATGGACGCCCGCGGATCGCGGCGCAGGTTGCGCGTCTTGGCCCGCGGCTCGGTGATCGACACCCGCACGGCCAAGTCGCGCGGGTCGAAGTGGTAACTCACGTTCGACAACTGCGGGCGTCCGTCGCGTTTGATGGTGGCCAGTACTCCGAGGGAGTTTCCACTGATCACGGCCAGCAGCTTGTCGTCGAAGACTTGGCGTCCCATGGGAGAAAGCCTACGTCGCGCGTCCAGCAGCCGGTCCCGGATCGCGTCGGCCCGGGCCGCCCTGGTGAAATCGGATGATGACCAAGTACGCGGCGTTCCTGAGGGGCGTCAACGTGGGCGGCGTCAACCTCAAAATGGCAGAGGTGGCGCGCGCTTTGACCGACGCCGGATTCACTGACGTGCGCACAATCCTGGCCAGCGGCAACGTCCTGCTGGAGTCGTCCGCCGGTGCCGCGGCGGTGCGCAAGAAGGCCGAAGCCGCGCTACGCGAGAACTTCGGCTACGACGCCTGGGTGCTCGTCTACGACCTCAAGGCGGTGCGCGCCATCGTCGAGGCCTACCCGTTCGAGCCCGAGGTCGACGGCTACCAGTCCTACGTCACGTTCGTCGCCGACAAAGCGGCGCTCGACGAACTGGCCGCACTCGGCGAGGCCACCGGACGCGACGAGCGGATCGGCCGCGGCGCGGGCGTCATCTATTGGCAAGTGCCCAAGGGCGGCACCTTGGACAGCACGATCGGCAAGACGATGGGCAAGCCGCGCTACAAGTCGTCGACGACGACGCGCAATCTGCGCACGCTGGCGAAGGTGTTGCGTTAGGACGGAGCGCTCAGTCGTCCGGCACGTTGGTCAGGTAGCGCATCGCGTCGGACTTCGTCAGCCCCAGCGCCCGGGCCACCTCGACGTATTCCTTGGCGGCGGCCGCCATCGCGGCGTCGGTCGGGTCGAAGCGGGAGATGAAAGTGCCGAAGCGCCCGCGGGTTTCGACGATCGCCGCGGACTCGAGTTCCCGATAGGCGCGGGCCACGGTGTTGGCCGCGACGCCCAGCTGGCCAGCCAGGTCGCGCACCGTGGGGAGCCGGGTACCGGGCGGCAGCGCGCCGGCCCGAACGCCGTCGATGACTTGGGTCCTGAGCTGGTCGAACAGCGGCCTGCCCGCCTTCATGTCGACCTTCAGCAAATCCCGCAGCTCCACCTCTTCAGTATGTCCCAAGCACCGCTATCTTTGTGGGATGCGAGTAGCGGTGCTGAGCGGCGCGGGGATCTCCGCGGAGAGCGGGGTGCCGACCTTCCGCGACGACAAGAACGGGTTGTGGGCCCGCTTCGATCCCTACGAGCTGTCCAGCACCCAGGGGTGGCGCGACAATCCCGAGCGGGTGTGGGGCTGGTACTTGTGGCGTCACTATCTGGTGGCCGACGTCGCGCCCAACGCCGGGCACCGCGCGATCGCCGCGTGGCAAGACGGCGCCGAAGTCAGCGTAATCACCCAGAACGTCGACGACTTGCACGAGCGCGCCGGCAGCATGCCGGTTCATCACCTGCACGGCAGCCTGTTCGAATTCCGTTGCGACCGTTGCGGTATGCCTTACACAGACGCGCTGCCCGCGATGCCCGAACCGATGCTGGAAGTGGAGCCACCGGTCTGTCACTGCGGCGGCCTGATCCGGCCCGACATCGTCTGGTTCGGTGAGCCGTTGCCCGACGCGCCGTGGCAGTCCGCGGTCGAGGCGACCGAGGCCGCCGACGTGATGGTGGTCGTCGGAACCTCGGCGATCGTCTATCCGGCGGCCGGGCTGGCCGAGCTGGCGCTCTCCCGCGGCACGGCCGTCATCGAGGTCAATCCCGAGGTCACGCCGCTGTCCAGGCACGCCACGATCAGCATCCGCGAAACGGCCGGCCAGGCGTTGCCGGGGTTGCTGCAGCGGCTGCCCGCGCTATTGAAGTAGCCGCGCGGGAATTACGGCCTGCGGGCGCGGCCCAGCAGGATTTCCGACACCGGCATGGGCGCCCATGCGGGCAATGTGAACTCGCGCCGGGAGACGTCGACTTCGAATCCCGCGTCGATGATCGAGCGCTCGGTGTCGCGGTGGGTGTGACAGTTGCCGAACAACCGGGGCCACAGCGTCGCGTCGGCGATCCGCTGGAAGCGGCCCCGCGCTCCGGCGCTCGCCACGTGCTCGAGGTAGCGCAGCTCTCCGCCCGGGCGCAGCAGCGAATACAGGCGTCGCAACACGCCGCCGGGATCCTGCACGGAGCACAACACCAGCGAGCACACCACGGCGTCGAACTGCTCGCCGCCGCTGAACCCTTCGGCCGTCTCGCCCGTCACGACGACGCGGGCGGGCACCACGTCCGCCGCCGCCCGCGCCTGGGCGGCCAGCCGCGGCTCGGGCTCGACCGCGACCACCTCGTGGACCGACTCCGGGTAGTGCGGAAAGTTCGTCCCGATGCCCGCACCGACCTCCAGCACCCGCCCCGACAACCCCGATAGGTTCTCCCGGCGAAGGGCCCGGATCACCTCGGTTTCATGGGTGGCGACGACGGGCCAGATGCGCGCGAAGAACGGGTTGTCCACCGCCGTTGTCATACACGTCAACCTTCCGACTCGGATGAGCCTCACAATAGGGTCTTGCCGACGAACCGATCGGCGCGTCAGCGGGGCACGGGCTCCGCTACCGGGCCACCGTCGAGCGGGACCGGCTCGACATATCTGTGGGTGGCCCCGCCCTCACTGATGCCGAACCGATCGTGCAGCCAGGCCAGCGGCCTGGGCGCCCACCAATTCCACCGGCCCATCACATGCATGAACGCGGGCACCACGACCATCCGCACCAGGGTGGCGTCGGCGAACACGGCGAGCGTCAGGCCCAGGCCGAACATCCGCATGAAAGAAACGTGGGCTGCGATCAGCGCCGCGAACGACATCGACATCACCAAGGCGGCCGCGGTGATCACCCGGCCGGTACGGGCGACGCCGAGGGCGACACTCTCGTCGTTGGCGGCGTGCGCCTCCTTCGGGGTCGGCCGTCCGGGTCGAGCGGCCCCCGACGCGAGCCAGTACTCGCGGATCCGCGAGAGCAGGAACACCTCGTAGTCCATGGACAGCCCGAAGGCGATGCAGAACAGCAGCACCGGCATATTGGCGACCAGCGTCCCGCTCGGCGTGGTTCCGAGCGCGCCGAGATGCCCGTCCTGGAAGATCCACACCAGCGCGCCGAAGGCCGCGGTCAGCGAGAGGACGTTGCACGCCAGCGCCTTGGCCGGCAGCACCACGCTGCCGGTGAGCAAGAACAGCAGCGCGAACGTGATGGCGGCCATCAACCCGAGCACCAGTGGGAGCCGGTCGGTGACCGCGTCCACGCTGTCGCGGTTGACCTGGGCGACGCCGCCCATCGCGACGGCCCGGCCGGCCGGCCCGGGCACCTCGTGCAACCGTTTGAGCTGCGCGTCGCTGGCCGGCGAGAACAGCGGCGCCGCGCTGCCGACGGTCAGGAAGGCGCTGCCGTCGGCCAGACCGGTGGCCCCCGCGGGCGGTCCCGTCCGGTTCCCGCCGACAAACGTCCCGCCCGGAGCCGCCACGTCCGACACGTCGGGAACCCGCGACAAGTCGGCGGCGTACCGGTCGAGGTCCGCCGGACTCAGGCCGCGAGCGTCGGGAACGACGACCGGCACGGACGTCGCGGAGTCGTCCGCGAAATCGTTGCGCAGCCGATCACCGACCTGGTGCGACGACGTCGAACGCGGCAGCACCCGGTCGTCCGGGAAGCCCCATTTCACGCCGAGGAACGGCAGCCCGAGCAGGAGCAGCAACGCGACGACGGTCAGGCCGATCGGCGCCCAGCGGCGCATCACCAGCTTGCTCGACCGGTACCAGAACAGCTGCTCGACGGGTTTGTGCACCGGCTCGGGGCGCCGGAAGACCCGGCGCAGCAGCCGGCGCACGTCCAGCGCGTCCAGCCGGGGGCCCAGCAGGACGATGGCGGCCGGCGTTATCACGATCGAGGCGGTCGCGACGAAGGCCACGGTGGCCACGCCCGCGTAGGCGAAGGACTTGAGGAAGTACATCGGGAACGCCACGGTCGCCGACATGGACAACGCCACGGTGACCGCGGAGAACAGCACCGTGCGCCCGGAGGTCGCCATGGTCCGGATCAGCGCCTCTTCCGGGTCGCTGCCCTCGGCCAGCTCGTCGCGGTAGCGGCTGACGATCAGCAGTGTGTAGTCGATGGCCAGCGCCAGGCCCAACGCGGTGCTCAGGTTGAGCGCGAAGATCGACACTTCGGTGCTGAACGTGATCAGCCGCAACACCGTCATCGAACCGACGACGGCCAGCGCGCCCAGCGCCATCGGCAACGCCGCCGCCAGCAGCCCGCCGAACACCCAGATGAGGATCAGGAAGCTCAGCGGGAGCGCGATCATCTCCATCACCAGCAGATCGGCCTGGTTCTGCGTGTTGATCTGGGCGTACTGCATTGCCGCGCCGCCGGCGCTGACGGTCACGCCGTCACGGTCGTGGATGAACTGGTCCGCAATGGTCTGGGCGTTGGTCTGCGCGTAGTTCTCGCCGCCCTTGAGGTTGACCACGAGCAGGCCCGACTTGCCGTCGCGGCTGATCAGGTCGGCGGCCGCCTCGGGTGGGACCGTCCACGGGGACGACACGTTGTAGACCAACGGTGACTTCTGCAGCTGGTTGACCAGGTCGGTCCCCACGGCGCGGGCCTGTCCGCTGTCGGTGCCCCCGGGCGCTGTCACCAGGATCAGCATCTGCTGACCGCTTTGCCCGAACTTGTCGGTCAACACCTGGATCGCATGGGCGGACTCGGAGTGCGGATCCTGGAAGCCCCCGGGCGACAGGCTCTTGGCGACGGGAATGCCGAAGATCGCGGCGGCGATGAAGACCAGGACACCTAGCGCGATGATGCGGCGCGGCGCCGCGATGGCCAATCGGGCGATCCCCTGCAGCATGTCGAGCCCTTCCGCCGCCGGTGCTGATCACGCTGGCCGCTGGCGTACCCGCGACAACTTAACAAACGTTAGTTTCCACGCGTCAAACAGATTCCTCTTTAAGCACGTAGGGCGGCTGCCGCACGGTTCAATGCGGCGCTTTTAAACCGCGGCGACACTAAGAGTCCGGCCAGAAAAATGTGTGCCAACTAAGCAGGTCATGGGCCTAAAAGCCGCGGTCGTCCGCTTACAACCTACCGGGCGGTAAATTGCCACGGTTTTCCGAATCGTGACTCAAAGATTCCTTAATGGTGGCCCATACGCTCAGTGTCATGTGGATCGACGACACAAGTGCCGACGTCATCAAGGTTGACTTCGAAGCCCTCTACCACGGCGACGTTCTGGTGGAAGGCGAAACCTCGGAGCAGTTCGACGAACTGCAAGCGGCGAGCTGAGGTCTGACTATGAGCATGCTCGCACGCCTGTTGATGGCCGAACCCGCCGTCAGTCGATGGTTCCGTCGATAAGTTCTTGCTCCATTACGAAAGCCCCCCGCTCGTCGCGGGGGGCTTTCGTGTTTGGGGGCCTCAGCGAGGGGCCATCCGGATGGCGCCGTCCAGGCGGATGACCTCGCCGTTGAGCATCGGGTTTTCGATGATGTGCACCGCGAGCGCGCCGTACTCGTCGGGATCACCCAACCGGGCCGGGTGCGGAACCTGCTTGCCCAGCGACTTCTGCGCCTCCTCGGGCAGCGAACCCAGCAGCGGAGTCTTGAACAAGCCCGGCGCGATGGTCACCACGCGGATGAGCTCGCGCGACAGGTCGCGCGCGATCGGAAGCGTCATGCCGACCACGCCGCCCTTGGACGCCGAGTAGGCCGCCTGGCCGATCTGGCCCTCGAACGCGGCGACCGAGGCGGTGTTGATGATCACCCCACGCTCTTCCCCGACCGGTTCGGTTTTGGCGATGCGCTCGGCGGCCAGCCGCAGCACGTTGAAGGTGCCGATCAGGTTGACCCCGACCACCTTTTTGAACGCGTCCAGCGGGAACGGGCCGTCCTTGGACAGCGTCTTGATGGCGTTGCCGATGCCGGCGCAATTGACGTTGATGCGCACCGGGCCCAGCGACTCGGCGGTGTCCAGCGCCTTGCTGACGGCGGCCTCGTCGGTGACGTCGGCCTGCACGAAGCGGGCGCGCTCGCCGAGCTCTTGGACCGCCTCTTCGCCCCGCAGGTCGATCACCACCACCTGCGCCCCGGCGTCCAGCAGCCGCTTGGTGGTGGCCAAGCCCAGCCCCGAGGCGCCCCCGGTGACGACGGCTACGGCGTCCTTGATTTCCATGCGAGTCCTTCCCCTTGCGTCCAGCCAACCAGTTGGTTGGCGACTATACCCAGTCGTTCAGCACGGCTTCGACGTCGGCCAGCGGGGCGGCCGGAGGGCGCGGCACGTCGGGCGTGGTGCGGGAGAACCGCGGCGCAGGCAACGGCTGCAAACCACCCTCGGCTTCGTAGAACGTGTTCCGCTCGGTGATGTGCGGCTCGGTGTGCACCTCGCCGAACGCCAGCACCGGTGTCACGCACGCGTCGGAATCGGCGAACACCTTCGCCCAGTGGTCACGGTCGTGAGCGGCGAAGGCCGCCGTCAGCGCCCCGCGCAGCTCGGGCCAGCGGCTCACGTCGTTCTGCGGCGGCAGATCGGCGGCGTCCAGGCCGAGCCCGGCCAGCATGGCCGCGTAGAACTGCGGCTCGATGGCGCCCACGGCGACGTAGCGTCCGTCGGCGCACTCATAGGTGTCGTAATAGGGCGCGCCGCCGTCGAGCATGTTGGTCCCCCGCACGTCCGACCACATGCCCAGTCCCCGCATCGCCCACATCATCTGGATCAGCACGCTGGACCCGTCGACCATCGCGGCGTCGATCACCTGACCCTTGCCGGAGTTCTGCCGCTCCCACAGCGCGGACAGGATGCCGACCAACAAGAACATCGAGCCGCCGCCGAAGTCGCCGACCAGGTTCAACGGCGGCACCGGCCGCTCGTTTGCCCGACCGATGGCGTGCAGGATGCCATTGAGGGAGATGTAGTTGATGTCGTGGCCAGCTTGCTGACTGCGTGGGCCGGACTGTCCCCAGCCGGTCATCCGGGCGTAGATCAGCCGCTCGTTCACCTCGGCGCACTGCTCGGGTCCGAGGCCGAGCCGCTCGGTGACGCCGGGGCGAAAGCCCTCGATCAACACGTCGGCTTTGGCGACGAGCTCGAGCACGACGGCACGTCCCTCGTCGGACTTGAGGTCGACGGTCACCACTCGCCGGTTGCGCAGCATGGCGTCCTTCGCGACACCGCCGGGACCGGTCGATGGCCGATCGATGCGCACCACGTCGGCGCCCAGATCCCCCAAGATCATCGCCGCGTGCGGGCCCGGCCCGATGCCGGCCAACTCGACGACCCGAAGTCCCTTCAGCGGTCCAGCCACGATCTACCGACCTTTCGTCTGCTCTGACGCCCGTTGTAGTTGGCATCTTCGCAGCCGCCCCGGACCGGCGCGCAGCCCGGTCACTTAGGGTGAGCCCATGGCGCAATCCGCGATCGACACCCTGACCCCCGTCGCAGGCCTTTCCGTCACGTCGTCCGGCGGCGTGCTGTCGGTGACCATCGATCGGGCCGACAGCCTCAATTCGCTGACCCTGCCGGTGATTACCGGCATCGCCGACGCGATGGAACGCGCGGCCGCCGACCCCGACGTGAAGGTGGTGCGCCTCGGCGGTGCGGGCCGCGGCGATCGCCCGGATCAACCGGTTTATCTCCACCACGATCTCGTCCGGCGGGACCCCGGTGTCCGACACGTCGTCGGCGCTGATGCCCGCACCGGAACAGAAGCCGCGGCCCGCACCGCCGAGGCGCACCACCTTCACGTCGGGGTCGGCGGCCGCGCGTTCCATCGCGTCGGCGATGC
>NZ_LZII01000011.1:0-13954 GCF_001667425.1 Mycobacterium sp. 852002-51613_SCH5001154
CGGCCTGCTGTCCTATGACCAGCCCGTCGCCGAATACTGGCCCGAGTTCGCGGCGAACGGCAAGACGGAAATCACGGTCCGCGACGTCTTGCGGCACCGCTCCGGGTTGTCGCACCTGCGCGGCGTCACCAAGGCGCAGTTGATGGACCACGCCCTGATGGAGGAACGCCTCGCCGCCGCGCCGGTCGACCACTTGCGCGGCGTTCAGGCCTATCACGCGCTGACCTACGGATGGCTGTTATCCGGCCTGGCCAGGGCGGTGACGGGCAAGGGCATGCGGGAACTGATCCGCCAGGAGGTCGCGCGTCCCCTCAACACCGACGGCTTGCACCTCGGCCGCCCTCCGGAAGGCTCGCCGACCAAGCCCGCGGAAATCCTGATACCGCAGGGCAGGCTGCGCGCCCCGGTGTTCAACTTCATCGCACCCAAAATGGCCGGCCTGCCGTTCTCGGGCGCACTGGGCGCGATGTACTTTCCCGGCGTCGTCTCCCTGATCAAGGGGGACACTCCCTTCCTCGACGGGGAGGTCCCCGCCGCCAACGGCGTGGTGACCGGCCGCGGGCTGGCGAAGATGTATGCCGTGCTGGCCAACGACGGTCGCATCGACGGCAAGAAGTACCTGTCCGAGGAGTTGGCGCGCGGCCTGGCCGGGCAGGCGCGACGGAAGTGGCCGGACGCGAACATGGTGGTGCCCATGCCATTTCACCTCGGGTACCACGAATCGCCGGTCCCCGGTTTGCTGCGCGGTTTCGGCCACGTGGGTCTCGGCGGGACGCTCGGCTGGGCCGACCCCGAGGCCGGCAGCTCGTTCGGCTTCGTCCACAACCGGTTGTTGACGCCGTTGCTGTTCGACATGGGATCCTTTGCGGGCCTGGCCCGTCCGCTGCGGAACGCCATCCTGGCGGCCCGCGATCAGGGCCCGCTGCGGGTGCCGCAGCTCGGGGCCACCTACGCCAAACCCACTCGGCGCAAGGCGGTTCTATAACCGGGCCGCGACGAGGTTCGCGGCCTGCGCCGTCATCCCGGACTGCACATACGAGCCGTGCGCGAAGACGTTGATGTTGGAGCCGTCGGAACACGCCGGGTCGCCGGCGGCGCACATGTCGATGGTCTTGGCGGCGTACGGCGGACCGATCGGGGGAAACACGGCGCCCGACAAGCGATTCGCGAGTGCGCTGGTCGGATTGCCGAAGACGGCGATCGCCGCGACATGGTCGGCGGCTTGGGGCGGCATGGCCGGCGTGGCCAGATCGATCACACCCGCGCCCTGCGAAAATCCGCCGAGCACCATTCGGGTGCTGGGGCAGCGTCCGATCATGTCCTTTACGTGAGCAACCAAGTCATCGGCACCGTTTTGGGCGCTCGCCGCAAAAGCCTCAGTCGCGGGGTAGTTCACCGGATAGACACCCATCGACCGGCCGGAAAGCTGGGAGCCGAGCGCGTCGATGAACGCCTGGCCCACGGTGCCGACACCCGCGGGCTGGCCGGTGCCGCGGGCAAACGCCACCTCGACGGCGGGACACGGATCGGCATGAGCGCCAGGGCTGTTCAGCGCCCCGCCTGATGCCGCCGAGGTCACCGCGATCGCAACACCGATGACGATGCGCTTTGCAATCACCGCTTCATGCTGACATAGGCGTTCCCACGCGGCAGCGTCAGCGGAAGATCGGTGTAGGTGACGATGCCCGGCGCCGCAGCGACGACGGCGGGGATCGCATTGATCGCCGGCATCGCGGTCATGATGTGGCCGAGGTCCATGAACTCCTCGATCGTCGTCGCCTCGAAGTACGGCGGCGGCAAAAAGCCGACCTTGGTGGTCACCGTCGGCTGCCCGTCGATCTGGATGACCCAGCCGTCTTGTTCGATCTTCCAGTCGGGTTCGAGCGTCTGTCCCTTGCGCCACCGCACGTTCAGGTCGATCAGGGTGGTGTCACCGACGATGCCCTGCCAGCTGATGTAGACGCCCGCCACGCAGCCCGCGGGGATGGTCCAGGACGCCATTTCGAGATCCGCCGTCGTCTGGGCGAACTCGGCCACGCAGCGCACCTCGTCGAGCTCGACGCCGAGCGCGTCGCCCACCAGCCGGACGGCCTCGCCGAAGATGGCCGTTCCCTTCGCCGCCATCGCCGACAGCTCGGGGTGGTCGATCGCCTGGCCGAAGCCCACAGGCTTCTCGGTCTCCGGTGAGTCGTAGAAGGTGGTGTCGGCGGCCTCGTTCACCGTGACCTTGTCGATCCGGTTGCACACCATCGCCGACACGATGGCCAGCAGCTCGGCGAAACCCGGACTCACGCCGGACCCGAAAATGGTGGCGCCGCCCTTCTCGCAGGCCTCCGCTATCTTCTCTCGACCGTTGCCGAGGTTTCCCCCGGTGATGAACGACGCCGTGGTCACCACGTTGACGCCCGCGGACAGGATGCGGACGAGCTCGTCGACGTCGATCCACATCGGGTTGTAGACCACGCAGTCCGGCTTCAGCGCGAGCAGCGCGTCGACGTCGTTGGTGGCCGCCACGCCCAGCGGCCGGATCCCGACCAGTTCGCCGGCGTCGCGGCCGACCTTTTCCGCCGACCAGGCGTAGCAGCCCACCAGTTCATAGGTGGGGTTGGCGACGATCGACTTCAGCGAGCTCTTGCCGACATTGCCGGTGTTCCACTGAACCACTCGATAGTTGTTTGGCACTCGCTCAGCATAGGGAATCGGGACCGGCGTTAGTAGGCGGATTCGGCCGCCAGAATTTCGGCGAGGAACGCGTCGCGGGCCGGCCGGTCCAGCCGCGCCCGCGCCCACCGCCGCACGCGTTCCCGAGTCTCGGGGGATTCCGTCGTATCGACCCCGACGAGCACCGACGTCGCCGACCAATCATGGTCCCACGCCGCCGATTCCGTGAGCGGACGTTGCGCGCCGTCGATCAGGGGGAGGGTCGCTCGGCCGTCGGCGTCCAAGACTCCGGCGCCGGAAACGGCGCCGGAGCGCAGTCGCACCTGCACACCGGTGGGCGCGTCCGGGCCGATGACGGCCGCCCGCACCAGTGCCGCGACGGCCGTCCCGGCCGCCCCGATCGTCCAGTCGACGGTGTTCTCGCCCGCGTCGAAGATGCCGGGCGGCACCCCGCCCCAGCTGACGGACGCGGTGCCGTGGGCGATCGGAGCTGCGGCGCGCGGGCCGGCGCCCGCCCCGGCGGCCAGGGCGTAGTCGTCGCGACGGCCGCTCGGCACGCTCAAGGGTGTACTCGAATCATCAAGGGCAGCAAAGAGTTCAAGCCAGCCGGGGCCGTCCACCCCTAGTTCGTCGGCCAGGCCGGCGCCCGCCCGCACCAGATCGAGCGCGCGCGGATCACCGTCGGCGAGGTGGGCGGCCAGGGCGTCGGCATGCGGCGCTAGCAATCCCGCGACGTCGGAATCCAAGGTGTCGTCGGCGAAGAAGCCCTGCGCGCCGGCGGTCAGCAACGCGACCTCGAGGTCCAGCAGTGCGCGGTCGAGCCCGGCGATGCCGTCGCGCCGGCTGGCGGGCCACCAGCGCCGCAGCCAATGGCCCACGGCCAACCTGCGGAGCGTGGCGACCGAGCCCGGCAGGATGTCCACGCCGGCGAGGTCGATGCCGTGCGGGTCGTCCGCCGACCCGACCGCCGAAGCCAGGGCGACGTGTCCGGATTCGCCGAGGATCCGCCAAAGCCAGTCGGCCCGGCCGAAATCGGTGAACGTGATGTGGGTTGCCGCAGCGTCCGGCTCGCCTGGCTGGTCCAAAGTCCACGACAGCACCGCGCCGCTGACCTCCAGCACCGCGGCCAGCGGCGTCGCCTCGCTGACGGGTCCGGTGCTCCACAGGCCGGAATCGGCAACCAATCTCATCCGGCCACCTGCAATTCCAGCATCGCCTTGATCCGCTGCCGGTGGTCCAGGCTCACCGAGCGCGCGACGCCTTCGAGCAGCGATCGAACGTCATCGACGTCGTCGCAGGGCTCCTGCCACACGTCGCGCCCGTGCAGCCGCGCCCAGAGCCGGCTCAGGTACGGCTGTGCGTAGGCGGCGAGGTCGTCAACCACCTGCCGTTGGCGTGGATGCATGGGACCGCCCTCGGCGAGGTAGCGCCTGGCGTGCAGCACGTAGGCCTCCTTGCGCAACCGCGCCTGAATCTGCGCCGCCAGGGTGTAGCGGCTGGCGGCGGACGGGTCCAGCGGGGCCAGCTCCACCGCCACCTCGATCCCCGCGACGAGCGTGGCCTGCTTGTCCTCGGCCATCAACCCCCAGGGCGCGCAGGCCCGGTCGACCTCCTCCTCGCAGAGCAGGGGGATATCGGGCAGCGCGTCGCGGTCCAGGGCGCGGCGCAGGGTCGCGCGCACGCGGTCCACAACGCTGCGGTCCAGCGGCCGGTCGCTGTTGGAGTCACCCGCGACTTGCGGGGGGCGTTGCGGGGCAACGGAACTCAGACCGAGTTCGACGATCGACCACGGCAGTTCCGCCGCCTCGACGCGGGCCAGGGCCCCGAGGTTGTACGGCGTGGCGTCGGCGATCATCGCCGACCAGACGCGCTGCCGCGCCGTCGCGGTGCGGTGGCTGTTAGCCGGCCCCAGCACGGTGGTGAGCTCGGCCAGGAAGGGGGCGGTGCCGGCGGCCCCGGCTGTTTCCGGGGCCCGCACGTCGCGCCAGCTGCGGTCGAGCTGTTCGGCCAGCGTCGCGACCGTTTCGGGATCGGCCACGTATTGGTGCAGCACCTCGATCGCCGTGCGGTCGCGGCCCTGGTGGACGTCGCCCAGCACCGCCGCGGCCGTCTCGCGATCCTGCGGTGCCGGTGGGCCTTTCGTCACCGCTAGCTCGAAGCACACCGGGAAGTACAGTTCCTGGGCGTTTCCGGTGCGGATGCGCTGGCGGCGGCGCTCCATTTTGAGAACCTCGAACCACGCTGCGGCTGAGCGCATTTCGGCGCCACTGCCGACGATCAGGTCACGCATCGCCGCGGCCGTCTCGGTGGTGACGACGGGAGCCGAATATTGCGGGTTCGACCGCAAGCGGAGCACCAGCGGGTCGATGATGCGTTTGACGGTGCGGCTCAACGGGCCGCCGTCGTCGCTGCTGAGCACCTCCACACCCGGGCCGATCGCCCGCCACGCCGCGTCGATCACCGACCGGCGTGGGTGACCGACTGCGACGGTCAGCTGCGAATCCGCGGTCATGTGCACAGAATAGGGGCATCGCGCGAAACGCGGCAGCCGAAAACTTGGGTTCGGTAGCCGGTCGGTAGCTTCACCCTGGTCGCATGAACAAGCTGTTGGTGCTGGTTGATCGGCTCAGGCGCGCCCGGCGTCGCGGCGGCGGGGACCGCGCCGTCGGGGTCGGTACCGTGCGCACGGTCGAACGTCAGGTTTTCATCGAGGTGGTCGCCGTTTCCGGGGAGACCTTCATCGGCAAGCTGGCGCGCTGCGGCGACGATCTCGACGTGTCGATGCTGCGGCCCGGTCTGGTCGTTTTGGTGGCGTTCGATCCCGCTGCGCGCGAGGAACTTTCGCTGCCCGACGACGTGCTGGCAGTGCACGCGGCCTTCGTCGCGTCGCTGTGAGCGCTACCGTGCGCCGTCCACCGCGAAGCTGACCACCGCACCCCAATACAGCGGGCTCGCCGTGGCCTCGCCGTCGCGCCAGCGCCGCATCTGTTCGCGCTGCCAACGGTTCACCGCGCAGCCGGCGTCTCCTTCGGCGCCATGCGCGTGATCGACGGCCGCCACGACGTCGGCCATCGGATCGGCGGTGGCCGTGGTGAACTGGCGGTACGCCGCGGTGGTGGGCAGCGACCACAGGGTAGCGGTGACCAACTGCGCGCCGCCCAGGATCATCGCCGCCACCAGCCCGGAGGCCTCGTCGAATTGGTAGTCCCCGCCCGATCCGCACGCGAGCAGGGCCACCCGCGGCGGCATCGGCAGTTGCAGGGCCATCAGGTCCGACGCGGTCAGCGGGCGGTGATCACCGATGGCGTCGGCGTCGCCCGGGACGCCGGCGGTATCGGCCAGGTGCAGCGCGGCCCGATCGGCTTGGCCGTCCGCCGAACTCGCGTGGCCCACGTAGAGCAGCCTGCTGGGCGTCTGAGCCAGCAGCTTGGCCAGCCATGTGCGATCGGCGTCTTGCCGGCGGAACAGTTCGACCGCGGCCGCCGGGGATTCAATGGCCGGCAGCACCGGCCGCTGTTTCAGCACGCCGGTGAAGTGCCGCGTCAGCGGCGTGTCCGGCGCCGGCCTGCCCAGTACCGACCCCAGCGCGGAGTCCGGGCGCTGCCCCGGCACCCGGGGGTCGAGGACCAGCAGCGGCGGACCGTCCTTCCTGGCGTCCCATCCGGCGGGCGCCCGCGGTGAGTGCACGATGTTCGGCGGGACCGCCATCAGCACGTCGACCAGTTCCATCAGCCGATAGCCGTCGGTGTGTTTCCCGATATCGGCGAGCTGCCAGGGGATCCGGGCCGCGGCCCGGCCGCTGGCGGTGATGGCCTCCTGGCGGGCGCGCACCAATTCCTCCTTGCTGGGGCCCGATTTCGGCACCGCCAGCAACCCCCACGGGACCCGGGCCAGCCGCGCGCTGGGCGAGACGAACAGGGCGGCGCGCGGCGTGTCCACGCACTCGGCGAGCAACTGCCAGCCGGCGGAGCCGATGAGCAGCACCCCGAGGATGTAGGCGAGGGTCAGCTCGCTCTGCGCCGTCGCGAACGGCCCGGTGGTGAGTGCGCGCTCGATGGCGTCCCTCGGGCTCTCGGAGCCGTGCGGCTCGGGCAGCGCGTTCGCCAGTTCTTCCAGCGCGGCCAGCAACAGCGGCTCTTCGATGACCCAGTTGACGGTTCGTGACGGCTGGCCGACGACCCGCAGGCTGGCGTAGGTGGCGATCCCGACGTCGGCGTACCGCAGGATCAGGGTGGCCCGGTCGGTGTCGTTCACGGCCAGGTCGACCAGGCGGGCTCGGTCGCGGTGACGTCACGGCCGTAGCGTTGCAATGCCAGCGCCCGATAGTGGCTCAGGATCGGCTCGGTGTCGGGCTGCATCCGCAACGGCGGCAACGGTCCGAGCCGGGTCAGCGATGCGCCGCCGGGGGCCGGCGAACCGCCCGCGGCCAGCGCGGGGGCCGGCTCCGGATCGGCGTCCAGGGGGACGGGGGCGGTGGCCGTCGACGCCCATTCGCCGGTTTGCGGCCGCTGCAAGCCGGTACCGAAAGTTCCTCGGGCGCTGTGGTATTCGACCAGCTGACTGATCAGTTCGGTGTTCTCCCATTCCCAGGCGACGGCGAAGGCGCCGGCCAGGACCGGGGCCGAAATGCTGGCGGCCCAGCGTGATCTCGCGTCGGCGTCGGCGATGGAGTACCGCACCGAGTCGACCGCCAGGGCGGCGGGGACCTTGAGCTCGGCGGCCTGCTGCAGCTTGGTCATGCCACGCCAGTATTCGTCGGTGCCGATCTCGCCGTGGAGGATGCCGAGTCCCTCCGCCTGCCGGGCCTCGGTCTCCTGCAGCGTCTCGTCGGGATCGCCCGAGCTGTCGAAGCCTAGGTCCGCCAACGCGTCCGCACGCCACACCGTGCCGAGATGATTGTCGAGCAGCGCGTACTGCAGCCAACTGCTGCGCGGCGACGAGTCGAGCAGTTCGCGGGCCTCGGCGATCAGCTCGACAGCGTCGGCGAAGCGGCTCCAGAAGATCGCTATCCAGCTGCGCTGCAACAAGATCCGGTGCAGATAAAGCGGCTTTCCCAGTTCGCGCCAGTGCCGCTCGGCGTTCTCCCAGCATTCGTCGGCGGCTTCCAGGGCGCCGGCTCCTAGTCGGGTGAGCCCCATATACAACCAGCAGCGGGCGACCTCGTGGGCCCGGGCGTGGCGGCCGATGACGGGATAGGCCTCCGACACCAGTTGCTCCGTGCCTGCGTGGTCGTTGGCTGCCCAGCACGCCGCCGCCCGCTCCAATTGTGCTTGCGCTGTGGCCAGTTCCCAGTCGTTGGCCCGTGCGCGGGCTTCCGCGCGACGCAGCCAGGGGTCGGCTTCCGGCAGCCGGCCCGTTTGGACGCAGAACCGGCCGTACCCGATGCCGGCGACGACCCGGAGGTGGTCGGCGGCGTCGCCGCTTTCACCGTAGCCCGCTAGGTCACGAATCACATTCTCCCACAACGGGACCGACCGGGCATGCAGGTCGTCGTCGCAAAGCGCGGTCGCGCACAGCACCAACGCATGGATGCGCAGGCGGGCGTGTTCGTCGGCCAGCGCGGGAACGTCCGCGCCGTCGTCCAACGCCGCCAGCGCTGCCGCCGCGCCCTCGTGATCGCCGATCGCCGCGGCCAGTCCGGCTTGCAGAAACTCGGCCCGGCGCGAGTACCGGCGGATCATGTGTGTGGTCCCGGCATCGGCGGGCATGCTCGCGTAGATCGCCACGCAGTCCTGAATTCGCCGGATGGATTCGCGCACGCCGTCATTCGCGCCGCGCTCGAGGTAGACTTCGCCGAGTTGCGCGAGGACTTCCAGCATCAGATCGTCCCGGTCTTCCCGCTCGATGCGCGGTATCAAGGACAGCAGCAGATCGCGCGCCCCGGCTTCGTCGGCCGCGTACGCCAGGCGGCGCGCGTTGTCCAATTCGTCGGGGATCGACACGGCTGCATCATAAGTCCGCCGGCGCCGCCCGGGCAGGGAAAGCGGCGAGCGGCGGACGCTGATCCAGGCACGTCCGCCACTCGGTCCGCAACCGATCAGCCGCAGGTCACCTTGATGTTGAAGTCCTTGCTGATCATGCCGGCCATCGGGTTCTTCAGGTCGGCGCCCTGCGCCTGGCCGCTGATGGTGTAGGTCTTGCCGTCCACCGACACGTTGGCCGAGCCGACCTTCGCGCCCATGTTGTTGCTGACCGACAGGGCGTTGCCATCGACGACCATTGCCAGCGACTCGACCTTAGGGGTGGCCTCGTCGGTCATGACGACGGCCAGCGCCTGCCGTCCGCCGCTGGAGCCACTGCCGATGTCGATCTTGCCGCCGGTCCGGACGCAGGTCACCGAGGCCGGGTCCAGGCCCGCCAGGTCAGTGCCGCCAACTTTGACCTGCGCCCCGCCGCCGTTGGCGACGCTCGGTGCCGTGCTCGATGCCGGGCTGGCCGTGTGGCCGCCGCTGGAACACCCCACCAGCACCGATGCGGCGCCCAGTGTCCCAATCGCAGCCGCGAGAAGACGTTTCACTTGCGGTTCCCTTCCTTCATGCGCCGCCCCGATGGCGTCGCCATGGCGCAAGTAGAGACCTGCCGATTCGCTACCGATCCCAATTTCGCGGCGTCGAGCCGGTAGGCTGCGTCGGGGTCGGCGCAGGCGAAGGGAGCATGCGATGTTGAGCGTGAAGTGGCTGGAAAAGCCTGAGGCCCATGACTTTCCGGCGGCGGCGGACTACCTCACCATGCTGGCGGACTCGGCAACCGTCAAGAAGGTGATCAAGAAACTGAAAGCCGGCACCGTCACGCACCGCAAGGCCAAAGACATTCTCCGGGCGGCGCGGCTGGGCCTGTTGTCCGCCGACAATCCCCACGTCGCGGCCGACCTGACCAAGATCGAGAAGGGCCAACCGCTGTCGCCCATCCTGCTGGTGCGCGGTGACTTTTCGACCGGTGCCCCGTTACAGATCGCCGACGGCTACCACCGCGTGTGCGCGAGCTATCTCACCGACGAGAACACCGACATCCCGGTCGTCATCGCGGCCGTGAGCCGCTGATCGGGGATGTGACGATGATCGACATCAAGACGGTGGGAACCGTGCAGGTGCTGACCCTGTCGTCGGGTCCGGTCAACGCCCAGGACGTCGAGCTGCTCGACGAGCTGACCCTGGCGGTTCGCGATCTGGGGCGCTCGGAGGCCGGCGCGCTGGTCGTCACCGGCGCCGGCCGGGCGTTCAGCGCCGGGGTCGACCTCAACCGGGTGGTGGAGGGCGGCGCTGGCTACACCGATCGGCTGGTCCCCGCGTTGTCGGCGGCATTCGAGGCGATGTTCGCCTACCCGGGCCCGAGCGTCGCGGCGATCAACGGCGCCGCCATCGCGGGCGGATGCGTGCTCGCGTGCGCCTGCGACCGCCGCCTCATCGGTCCCGAGGCGCAGATCGGGGCGGCGGAGGTACGCGTCGGGGTGCCCTTTCCGGTCGCCGCGCTGGAGGTCATGCGATATGCCTGCGGCGATCGCGCCGAGGAGGTGCTGTTGGGTGGGCGCACCTATCGCGGTGCCGAGGCCGTCGCCCGCGGGCTGGCCCATCGCGTGGTCGAAGACGATCTTCTCGAGGTGGCCGTGGCGGAGGCGTCAGATCTCGGCGGCATCCCGGCCGACGCCTATCGGCAGACCAAGACCCAGCTGCGGGCCCCGACGATGGCGCGGATCCGCGACGGCCGGGGTGTCGACGACGAGGTCCGCCAGATGTGGGGAGCGGACGGGACCCTGCAACGCATCGCCGCCTACGTGGAGCGCCTGCGGCGACGCGACTGACTATTCCTCGTCGAGGGCTTCTTCGACGGCGACGCCGCCCCTGGTGCGCCGGCGGCGCATCCGGTGCGACCCCTTGCCCGTCGGGCGGCGGTTGCGCAACTTGGGCTCGGTCGCGTCGGTCGCTTCGGCCTCCTGGGCCGGCTCTTCGGCGGTCTCTGCCTCAACGGCCTCGGTTTCCGCCGGCTCTTCGGCAGTCTCTGCCTTGACGGCCTCGGTTTCCGCCGGCTCGCCGGCGTCCGCCTCTTCGGTCTCCGCCTCGTCGGCGGGTTCGCCGTCTTCCTCGCCGGCCTTTCGGCGCGACCGACTCTTTTTGGGTTTCTTCGCCTTGATCGGTTTCGGCGGTGGCGGCGGCAACTCGGCGACGAACGACAGGTAGAACGCGAAGAACCCGAGCAATCCGATCGCGGCCGCCGCGCCATAGATCGCGAACAGATACCGTCCGGCGGTGTCCAGGTTCAGCCAGATCTCGCTGATCGCGGTGCCGATGATCAGCACGCCGGCCAGCACATGGGCCACGATCGAGGCGACCCTGAGGGTCAGGGCCAGCTGCGGCGTCCCCAGCTCCGGCTTGCGGACCCGCAGCAGGTTGAACACCACGGGCAGCGCGGCCAGGGCGAACAGCGCCCCCGTCGCGATCCGAAGCGCCGTCCCCAACGAGTGCGTCGTGTCACCCATCAGCTCCGGCCAACGGGGCAACACGAAAAAGAAATAGAGGACGCCGGCAGCGATCGAGAACGACGCGTGCCACGGGATGGCGACCTTGCGCCCCATAAGCCTCCTCATGCTGGTTGGCTCAGGCCAGCCTAAAGGCGGCCGACCCGATTCCAGACCAATTCGTGCTGCCCGCATGGCGGACCAATTGCGGAGGATGCGGGATTTGAACCCGCGAGGGCTGTTAACCCAACCCGCGTTCCAGGCGAGCGCCATAGGCCACTAGGCGAATCCTCCGTGGCCATGGTAGCCGAGGCCGCCGTGGCCCTGAGTCGCACGTCGACTAGTTCGCGCCAGGTATTAGACTCGCCGTGGACCCCGCGCGGCGTCTATCCTGTGAACTCCCCCAGGGCCGGAAGGCAGCAAGGGTCAATGGGCTCTGTCGGGTGCGCGGGGTCCCCTATGCGGGGGGACCGTTTCGGCCCCACCAAATTTTCAGCGTTCAAGGCGAAAGGGCCCATGGTGTCTTTCGATTCCCTCAGCCCTGAAGAGTTAGCGGCTCTGCACGCGCGCAACCAGCAGGACTACGCGGATCTGCAGGCCAAGAAGTTGGTCCTCGACCTGACCCGCGGCAAACCCGCGCCCGAGCAGCTCGATCTGTCCAACCGATTGCTGAGCCTGCCCGGTGACGACTATCGCGATAGCGAGGGCACCGACACCCGTAATTACGGAGGCCTGCACGGCCTGCCCGAGCTGCGGGCCATCTTTGGAGAGCTGCTCGGCATCCCGGTGCCCCACCTGATAGCCGGCAACAACTCCAGCCTCGAGCTGATGCACGACCTGGTCGCCTTCTCGATGTTGTACGGCGGTGTCGACTCGCAGCGCCCCTGGAAGGACGAGGCGGGCGTCAAATTCCTGTGCCCCGTTCCCGGCTATGACCGGCACTTCGCCATCACCGAGACGATGGGCATCGAGATGATTCCGGTCCCGATGACGGCCGACGGGCCCGACGTCGACCTGATCGAGGAGCTGGTCGCCGTCGACCCCGCCATCAAGGGCATGTGGACGGTGCCCGTATTCGGCAACCCCACCGGAATCACCTACTCCTGGGAAACGGTCCGCCGGCTGGTCCAGATGCGGACGGCTGCGCCGGACTTCCGGCTGTTCTGGGACAACGCGTACGCCGTGCACACGTTGACGCATGACTTCCCGCACCAGATCGACGTGCTGGGGCTGGCTGCCGCCGCCGGCAACCCGAACCGGCCCTACGTCTTAGCGTCCACCTCGAAGATCACCTTCGCCGGTGCCGGCGTGAGCTTCCTGGGCGGATCGCTGGGCAACATCGCGTGGTACCTGCAGTACGCGGGGAAGAAGTCGATCGGCCCGGACAAGGTCAACCAGCTGCGGCACCTGCGCTTCTTCCGCGATGCCGACGGAGTACGCCTGCACATGCTGCGTCACCAGCAGATCCTGGCACCGAAATTCGAGTTGGCGCTGGACATCTTGGACAAGCGGTTGAGCGACGCCAAGATCGCCTCGTGGACCGAACCCCAGGGGGGTTACTTCATCAGCCTCGACGTGTTGCCCGGTACGGCGCGCCGGACCGTGGCGCTGGCCAAGGACGCGGGCATAGCCGTGACCGAGGCGGGCGCGTCGTTCCCGTACCGAAAAGACCCGGACGACAAGAACATCCGGATCGCGCCCACGTTCCCCTCGCTGCCGGACCTGCGCGACGCGGTGGACGGGCTGGCCACGTGCGCGCTGCTGGCGGCCACGGAGTCGTTGCTCGTCTCCGCCGCGTCCAGTGTGAGCTGACGGCGACGACCCGCCCGTCGGGCTCCAGTCAGCGCGCGCCGGTAGCCTGCTGACCGTGGCCCTCTACCGCAAGTACCGACCGGCAACCTTCGCCGAGGTGGTGGGGCAGGAGCACGTCACCGAACCGCTGTCGATCGCCCTGGAAGCGGGCCGGATCAACCACGCCTATCTGTTCTCCGGGCCGCGTGGCTGCGGAAAAACCTCGTCGGCGCGCATCCTGGCGCGGTCGCTGAACTGCGCCCAGGGGCCGACGGCCAATCCGTGCGGGGTGTGCGACTCGTGCACGGCGCTGGCTCCGAACGCCCCCGGCAGCATCGACGTGGTGGAACTGGACGCCGCCAGCCACGGGGGCGTGGACGACACCCGCGAGCTGCGGGACCGTGCGTTCTACGCGCCGGCGCAGTCCCGCTATCGGGTGTTCATCATCGACGAGGCGCACATGGTGACCACCGCGGGTTTCAACGCGCTGCTCAAGATCGTGGAGGAGCCGCCCGAGCACCTGATCTTCATCTTCGCCACCACCGAACCGGAGAAGGTGCTGCCGACGATCCGGTCGCGCACCCACCACTACCCGTTCCGGCTGCTGCCCCCGAAGACCATGCGGGCGTTGATCGGGCGGATCTGCGAGCAAGAGGGAGTCGCCGTCGACGACGCGGTGTTCCCGCTGGTGATCCGCGCCGGCGGCGGCTCACCACGCGACACGCTGTCGGTACTCGACCAGCTGCTGGCGGGCGCCGAGGATGACCACGTCACCTATCCGCGGGCGCTCGGGCTGTTGGGCGCCACCGACGTCGCGCTGATCGACGACGCGGTGGACGCCCTCGCCGCGTCGGACGCCGAGGCGCTGTTCGGTGCGGTGGAGTCGGTGATCGATGCCGGCCACGACCCGCGGCGCTTCGCCACCGACTTGCTGGAGCGGTTCCGCGACCTCATCGTGCTGCAGGCGGTTCCCGACGCGGTCAGCCGCGGTGTGGTGGACGCCCCGGAGGACGTGCTCGACCGGATGCGCGACCAGGCCGCCCGCCTCGG
>NZ_LZII01000012.1:0-3957 GCF_001667425.1 Mycobacterium sp. 852002-51613_SCH5001154
GCCGCCCCGGGGGGCGCGGGCGCGCCCCCCCCCCGGCCCCCCCCCCCCCCCGGGCCGGGCCGCGGGGGCCCCCCCCCCCCCCCCCCCCCGGCCCGCCGGGGGGGGGGGGGCCCGACCGGACGGCCGAGCGCAGCTCGTATTCGGCATCGCCGAGCTCGTAATGGTCGAGAACCGGCGCGCCCGGCAGCGAGTACACCGTCCAGGACAGCGCGCACAGGTCGGCGAAGTCCTCCGGCTCGTCGTCATAGGAGAACTCGGGGACCAGCCCCACGGCGGTGGCGGGATCGTGTGGGTTGGCGATGATGATCGCCTCGCCCGCGGACAGGGCATCACGCTCGAACTGCGTCCCGGGGGCAAGCCCGCGCACGTCGCCGGGCACGGGCAAAAGCATATTGATCGTCCCGCGCAGCCGGCCCGGGCCATCCGGGGTGGGCGCCGACCGGCCGACCGCGGCGCGCAGCGTCTGCAGCAGCGTCACCGTTCCGGCGTCGTGCACATCGGGCCACGGCAGCCCGGTGTGGCCGGCGGCGACCGCATCATACGCGGTGACCGATTGCTTTGGCGCCCATGCCGATAACGCGTCCAAGACGTCGTCGGGCGCGGCCTTGCCTGCGAGCCAGGCGTTGGCCCACAGGGACAGCGAGACACTGGGACACCACACGATTCCGCAGTGTAGTTGTTTTGCCCGGCAAAGGCGGATCACGCGTATTCTGGCCGCATGCACGCCGCGGTGCTTTGGCTAATATTCGCGCTGGTGCTTGCCGGTGCGGAGGCGCTCACCGGCCATATGTTTTTGGTGATGCTCGGCGGCGGTGCCCTGGCCGCGGCAATCACAAGCTGGCTGACGGATTGGCCCGGCTGGGCGGACGGGATCGTGTTCCTCGTCGTTTCCGTGCTGCTCCTGGTGCTGGTCCGCCCGGCGCTGCGGCGGCAACTGACGCCCGCGCATGTGCCGCAGATGGGTATCGAGGCGCTGGAGGGCAAGAACGCATTGGTGCTCGAGCGAATCGCCCGCGACGGGGGCCAGGTGAAGCTCGACGGGGAGGTGTGGACGGCGCGTCCGCTCAACGATGGGGATGTTTACGAACCGGGGGAGTCGGTGACCGTCTTGCAGATCGACGGCGCCACGGCGGTGGTCTTCAAGAGCGGTCCATAACGGCTGCGCGAGGACGCCTCCAGAGACCCTGGTAGAGAAAGGAACTCCCGTGCAAGGTGCGGTTGCTGGTTTGGTGTTGCTGGTCGTCTTGGTGATATTCGCCATTGTGGTGGTCGCCAAGTCGGTGGCCCTGATACCGCAGGCGGAGGCCGCGGTGATCGAGCGGCTGGGTCGATATAGCCGGACGGTCAGCGGCCAGCTGACGTTGTTGGTGCCGTTCATCGACCGGGTCCGTGCGCGGGTGGACCTGCGCGAGCGGGTGGTGTCGTTTCCGCCGCAGCCGGTGATCACCGAGGACAACCTGACGCTGAACATCGACACCGTGGTCTACTTTCAGGTCACCGTGCCGCAGGCGGCCGTCTACGAGATCAGCAACTACATCGTCGGCGTGGAGCAGCTCACCACCACCACGCTGCGCAACGTGGTGGGCGGCATGACGCTCGAGCAGACGCTGACGTCACGCGACCAGATCAACGGTCAATTGCGCGGGGTGCTCGACGAGGCGACCGGTCGCTGGGGCTTGCGGGTCGCCCGGGTCGAGCTGCGCAGCATCGACCCGCCGCCGTCCATCCAGGCGTCGATGGAAAAGCAGATGAAGGCCGACCGCGAGAAGCGAGCGATGATCCTGACCGCCGAAGGTAACCGGCAGGCCGCGATCACCCAGGCCGAAGGCGCCAAGCAGGCGCAGATCCTGGCCGCCGAGGGCGCCAAGCAGGCCGCGATCCTGGCGGCCGAGGCCGACCGGCAGTCCCGCATGCTGCGCGCGCAGGGTGAGCGCGCCGCGGCCTACCTGCGGGCACAGGGGCAGGCCAAGGCCATCGAGAAGACGTTCGCCGCGATCAAGGCCGGCAGGCCCACCCCGGAGATGCTGGCCTACCAGTACCTGCAGACCCTGCCGGAAATGGCGCGCGGTGACGCCAACAAGGTGTGGGTGGTGCCGAGCGACTTCAACGCGGCGTTACAGGGATTCACCAGAATGCTGGGCACCCCGGGCCAGGACGGAGTGTTCCGGTTCGAGCCCTCCCCGGTCGACGACACACCTCAGCACGCCGCCGCATCGGACGATGCGGACATCGCCGACTGGTTCTCCACCGAGACCGACCCCGCGATCGCCCAGGCGGTGGCCAAGGCCGAAGCGAGCGCCCGCCAGCCGGTGGACGGCACGCCGCCGGGGACGCCGCCGCAGTTGGCCCAATAGGATTGCCGGATGAGCCTTTTCACTTCGCCAAAGACCTACGTGGCGCTCGGCGCCTTCCACGCCGTGGACGCGGTGCTATGCGGCGTCCAGGTCGCCCCGATCAGGAAGGTTCTCGATGACGTCGGGTTGCCGGAGAACGTTCGGCCGGTGCTGCCGGCGGTGAAGGGGGCGGCCGCCGTGGGCTTGCTGTCGGTCACCCGGTTCCCGGTCCTGGCGCGGGTGACGACGTTGATGCTGACGGTCTATTTCGTCTTGGCGCTCGGCGCGCACATCCGCGTACGCGACAAGGTCGTCAACGCGCTCCCGGCCGCGGTGTTCCTCGCTACGTTCGCCGTGATGACGGCGAAGGGACCGGACCGCAACTAGTCCAGGCGCAACTCGACCAGCGGCAGCGGTGTGTCGGTTTCGGTGATCGGAACCCCGAGCGTTTCCTCCAGCACCGGCCTCATCTGTTCCCAGGCCGTGCGATGACGGCTGACATAGGCGGCCAGTGCGCGGTCGGCCTCCTCTTGGCCGAGGATGCGCGCGGTGGCGCGCCGGGGAGCGTGGCTGCCCGCGTAGACACGCACCCGCGGGTTGGCGTGGATGTTGCGGAACCACTGCGCCTTTCGGCCGAAGCCGGAGGCGACGACGTAGGTGTCCGGCGAGGAGTGACCGACCACCTCCAGCACCACATAGCGCGCCGCGCCGGATTTGCGGCCAACATGCTCGAGCATCAGCAGGCGTGAGCCGAACAGCGCACCGGCGCGGGCCTTATACAGCCAGATGGGTGCGCGCATCAGTCGACGCGACCGCAGCACGCGTGCGCCGGCGCTGACGAAAAGGGTTGTGCTGGACACCATTACCTCCGTATCTCGTTCAGCCGTTGCTAAGTCCGTCGCGATAGATCGCAAACACCTCACCGGCCCACCGCCGCATGCCCGCATCCGAGAGCGGATCGACGCCGAGCGCTTCGGTCAGGCGGGGGCGCAGCGTCAGCACCGCGAGGTCATTGACAAGTAGAAACGCCGCGCGCACCGCGGCGTCCGCGCCGGGGCTGGCGGTTCCGGCCGCAACCATCGCGTCCAGAGTGGCTTGGCTGAGCCGGAAGAGCCGGTCGAACAATGCCGAGCCCGCCCGGCCTCCGGTGATCAGCAGCCGGCTCAGGTACGCCGGGATCGCCGAATCCGGCGGCAGGTAGGTGGCCAGGCCGTCGAGCAGGCTCGGCACTGCGGCGGGCTCCAGTCCAACCACGGCGGTCCGCTCGGTCATGCTGGTCAGCAATGCTTCGAAGGTCGTGACCACGTGGCTGTCGACGGCCTCGATCAGCCCGTCTTTCGAGCCATAATGCCTGATGAGCAGGGCCGGTGAGACGCCCGCAGCGGTCGCGATGTCGCGCAGGGTGACCGCGTCGGGGCCACGCTCGGCGATCAATCGCAGCGCTTCGTCCCGGATCCGTGCTCTGGCCGTCCGGTCATCCGGCGGTGGTGAATGCACGTTTACAATTATAAACAGATGTTTACACGCGGCCGGTTCGCCGCTGTCCTCGCACCTCAGGCGTGCGGTGCCGGCGGCAGCGGTGGCGCGGGGACGGCGACCGGCGGGGTGGTCAGCTGTGGGGGGG
>NZ_LZII01000013.1:0-10033 GCF_001667425.1 Mycobacterium sp. 852002-51613_SCH5001154
GCCCCAGCCCCCCCCCCCCCCCGCGCCCGCCGCGGAGGTCCCGATCCGGCTCAAGCCCGACCCCGTGGCGCCCGCGCCGGCGAGGTCCGGGCCCGAGGCGCTGCTGCGCGCACCGGACGGGGCGTCGACGCTGGGCGGCCAGCACCTGGCACAGGCCGGGCCTCAACAGTCGGCTGCGCCAGGTGTGCCGGTTGCGCCGGGAGTGCCGGTTGCACCGGTCACCGGGCAGGCCCCGGTGCTGCCGGTGCCGGGTGTGCCGGTGCCGGGGCTGCCCGCGCCGGCGGGACCCGCGCTCGCTCCGGCGCCCGCCGAGGTGTCGATCCCGTTGGGCGGCTTGCCCGTTCCACCGCCCGGGCAGCTGCCCGCGCCGCTACCCGCGGAGGTGCCGGTTCCGGTGCAGCGGGGGCCGGCCCCGGTTGCGCCCGTCGTCCCCGCCGCTCCGGTGCTCGCGCCGCAGCCCGCGGCGCCTGGCCCCATCGCGACGCCAGGTGCGCCCCGGTGAGCCGCGGCGACTCCTCGCGCAACCGCCGGTCGCAGCCGACGCGCGGTCCCCGTAAGACGCAGGAAGCCAAGGGGGTTCGCCAGCCCAAGCGGCGTGCGAAGCAGCAAGCCGAGGACGTCCGGGAGCCGAAGCGGTTCCGGAGGGCCAAGGACGCCAATAAGGCCCGACCGGCCGACCGGCCGGACGCCGTCGGCACCGGGCATTCGGCGCGGGAGCGGCGCACCCGGCTCGTGCAGGCGGGCACCCGCGGCGCGTCGTTCGTCTTCCGGCATCGAGCCGGGAACGCGGCCATCGGGGCCTTGATCGTGGTGGCGGCGGTCCAATTGTTCGTCCTGCAGGTGACCAACGCGCCGGCGCTGCGCGCCCAGGCCGCGGGCCAGCTCAAGGTCACCGACGTCGAAAAGGCGGTGCGCGGCAGCATCGTCGACCGCAACAAGGATCAGCTCGCATTCACCACCGAATCGCGCGCGCTGACGTTCCAGCCCAAGAGGATTCGCAAGCAACTGGAAGAAGCCAAGAACAAGAACTCGGTGGCCCCCGATCCGCAGCAGCGCCTGCGGGATATCGCCAAGGAGGTCTCCACCCGGCTGGGCAACAAGCCGGACTCCGCGACCTTGCTGAAGAAGCTGCAAAGCGACGAGAACTTTGTTTATCTGGCGCGCGCCGTCGATCCGGCCGTCGCCAGCGCGATCTCCGACAAGTACCCCGAGGTCGGTTCGGAGCGGCAGGATTTGCGCCAGTATCCGGGCGGGTCGTTGGCGGCCAACATCGTCGGCGGCATCGACTGGGACGGGCACGGGCTGCTGGGTCTGGAGGAGTCCCTGGACTCGGTGCTGTCCGGAACCGACGGCTCGGTCACCTATGACCGGGGATCCGACGGCGTCGTCATCCCCGGCAGTTACCGCAACCGGCACCGGGCGGTCAACGGTTCGATGGTGCAGTTGACCCTCGACGACGACATCCAGTTCTACGTGCAGCAGCAAGTCCAGCAGGCCAAGGATCTCTCTGGCGCGCACAATGTCTCGGCGGTCGTGCTGGACTCGAAGACCGGTGAGGTGTTGGCCATGGCCAACGACAACACCTTTGACCCTTCACAGGACATCGGGCGTCAGGGTGACAAGCAGCTGGGCAACCTGGCGGTGTCCTCGCCGTTCGAGCCGGGCTCGGTGAACAAGGTCATCACCGCGTCGTCGGTGATCGAGTACGGCCTGTCCAATCCCGACGAGGTGCTGCAGGTGCCCGGGTCGATTCAGATGGGCGGGGTGCCCATCCACGACGCGTGGGACCACGGCGTGATGCCCTACACGACCACCGGCGTGTTCGGAAAGTCCTCCAACGTCGGCACTTTGATGCTCGCACAGCGCGTCGGACCGGAACGCTTCTACGACATGGTGCGCAAATTCGGTCTCGGGCAACGCACCAACGTGGGCCTGCCCGGCGAGAGCGCCGGGCTGGTGCCACCGATCGACCAGTGGTCGGGCAGCACCTTTTCGAACCTGCCGATCGGGCAAGGCCTTTCGATGACGCTGTTGCAGATGGCCGGCATGTACCAGACGATCGCCAACGACGGGGTGCGGATACCGCCGCGGATCGTCAAGGCCACCATCGCGCCCGACGGCACCCGTACGGAAGAACCGCGTCCCGAAGGCGTGCGGGTGGTTTCGACGCAGACGGCCCAGACCGTCCGCAACATGCTGCGCGCCGTCGTGCAACGCGACCCGATGGGTTACCAGCAGGGCACCGGGCCCTCGGCCGCGGTGACGGGCTACCAGATGGCCGGCAAGACGGGTACCGCGCAGCAGATCAACCCGGCCTGCGGCTGCTACTACGACAACGTCTACTGGATCACCTTCGCCGGCATGGCCACCGTCGACAACCCGCGCTACGTCATCGGCATCATGATGGACAACCCGGATCGCAACGCGGACGGTACGCCAGGCCATTCGGCGGCCCCGCTGTTCCACAACATCGCCGGCTGGCTCATGCAGCGCGAGAACGTGCCGCTGTCACCCGACCCGGGTCCGCCGCTGACACTGCAGGCAACCTAGCAACATCTCCCCGCACGGCGGGAACGCCTCACGGCCGATGCGCCTAGGTAGGGTGTCATGGCCGATCATGAGGATCACGCGGGTCTGCAGGGAGGTGTGAACAAGTGGTGCCGATGCCCACGGGGCCGCGGCCCAGCGCCGGCGCTGGCACGCGCCTGCCCGCGCTGGCGGCCCAGGTCGGGGCGGTGCTCGCCGACCACGGTGCGGCGGTGCCCGACGTGGCCGTCACCGGCGTCACGCTGCGTGCCCAGGACGTGCGGCCGGGCGACCTGTTCGCCGCGCTGACCGGCTCGTCGACGCACGGGGCCCGCTTTGCGGCCGAGGCGATCGAGCATGGGGCCGTCGCGGTCCTCACCGACGCCGCCGGGGTCGCGGAGATGGGTGCGTCGGCATCGGCCGTCCCGACGCTCGTGCATCCGGCGCCCCGCAGCGTGCTCGGTGCCTTGGCCGCCACGGTGTACGGGCACCCGTCGGAGCGCACGACGGTGGTCGGGATCACCGGAACCTCCGGCAAGACCACCACGACGTATCTGGTCGAATCCGGGCTGCGCGCCGCCGGCCGGACGGCCGGGCTGATCGGCACCGTCGGGATCCGCATCGACGGCGCCGACGTTCCGAGCGCGCTGACCACCCCGGAGGCTCCCGCACTGCAGGCCATGTTCGCGGCGATGGCCGAGCGCGGGGTGGACACCGTCGTCATGGAGGTGTCCAGCCACGCGCTGGCGCTGGGCCGGGTGGACGGCACCGGGTTCGCGGTCGGCGCCTTCACCAACCTGTCCCGCGACCACCTCGACTTTCACCCCACAATGGCGGACTACTTCGAGGCCAAGGCGAAGCTGTTCGATCCGGCGTCGCCGCTGCGGGCCCGCCGGGTCGTGGTCTGCATCGACGACGACGCCGGGCGCGCGATGGCCGCCCGGGCCGGCGACGCCATCACCGTCAGCACCGGCGACCAGCCCGCGCACTGGCGCGCCATGGATGTGATCCCGCTGGGCGGCGGGGGACAGCAGTTCACCGCGATCGACCCCGCCGGTGTGCGCCATCGGGTCGGCATCCGGCTGCCCGGGCATTACAACATCGCCAATTGCCTTGTCGCGCTTGCGATTCTTGATGCGGTGGGCGTCTCACCGGAGCAGGCGGCGCCGGGGTTACTGGAGACCCGGGTGCCCGGCCGCATGGAAGACATCGACTGCGGCCAGGATTTCCTCGCGCTCGTCGACTACGCCCACAAGCCGGGCGCGCTGCGGGCGGTACTGACCACCCTGGCGCGTCCGGGGCGCCGGCTGGCGGTGGTGTTCGGCGCCGGCGGCGAGCGCGACCCGGGCAAGCGGGCGCCGATGGGCGCGACGGCGGCCGAGCTGGCCGACCTGGTCGTCGTCACCGACGACAACCCGCGCGGCGAGGACCCCGCCGCCATCCGCCGCGAGATCCTGGCCGGGGCGGCCGCCGGCGCCGGTGCGGCCGAGGTGGTCGAGATCGGCGACCGGCGGGCGGCGATCGAACACGCTGTGGCCTGGGCCGGGCCCGGCGACGTGGTCCTGGTGGCGGGCAAAGGCCACGAAACGGGCCAGCGCGCGGCGGGGGAGGTCCGCCCCTTCGACGACCGGGTCGAGCTGGAACGGGCGCTGAAGGCGCGGCGATGATCGACCTGACCGTCGCGCAGATCGCCGACATCGTGGGCGGCACGCTGGCCGACATCTCGCCGCAGGCCGCCGCCGGGCTGCGCGTCACGGGCACCGTCGAATTCGACTCGCGCGCCGTCGGTCCCGGCGGCCTGTTCCTCGCGCTGCCGGGGGCCCACGCCGACGGGCATGACTACGCCGGCGCGGCGGCGGCGGCCGGGGCGGTCGCCGTCCTGGCCGCCCGGCCGGTGGGGGTGCCCGCCATCGTCGTGCCTGCGGCACCGACGGCCGGCCGCGCCGACGGCGGCCTGGCCGGGGTGCTCGAACACGACACCGACGGCTCGGGCGCGGCGGTGCTGGCCGCCCTGGCCAAGCTGGCCAGAGCGGTGGCCACGGAGCTGGTGGCGGGCGGCCTGACGATCGTCGGAATCACCGGCTCGTCGGGGAAGACGTCGACCAAAGACCTGGTGGCCGCCGTGCTCGAGCCGCTGGGCGAGGTGGTGGCCCCGCCCGGGTCGTTCAACAACGAGCTGGGACACCCCTGGACGGTGTTGCGCGCGACGCGCAGCACCGACTACCTGGTGCTCGAGATGTCGGCCCGCCATCGCGGCAATATCGCCGCGCTGGCCGAGATCGCCCCGCCGACGATCGGGGTGGTCCTCAACGTCGGCACCGCCCACCTGGGCGAGTTCGGCTCCCGGGAAGCCATCGCGCGCACCAAATCCGAACTGCCCCAATCGGTTCCGTCTTCCGGAGTGGTCATCCTCAACGCCGACGACCCGATCGTGGCGGCGATGGCCGACGTCACCGAGGCGCAGGTGGTGTGGGTCAGCCGGTCCAGCCGCACCGATTCCGGTCCCAGCGACGTCTGGGCCGACGGAGTGTCGCTGGACGAACTGGCCAGGCCCCGCTTTACCCTGCACGCGATGGACAGCGCGGTCGAGGTGCGGCTGGGCGTGTACGGCGACCATCAGGTCGCCAACGCGTTGTGCGCCGCCGCCGTCGCGCTGCAATGCGGGGCCACCGTCGAGCAGGTCGCGGCCGCGCTGGCGCACGCCGGGCCGGTGTCGCGGCACCGGATGCACGTGACCACGCGCGCGGACGGGGTCACGGTGATCGACGACGCCTACAACGCCAACCCCGACTCGATGCGCGCCGGACTGCAGGCGCTGGCCTGGATCGCCCACGGCGCAGACGAAAAGCGCAGGAGCTGGGCGGTGCTGGGCGAAATGGCCGAGCTCGGCGAGGACGCGGTAGCCGAACACGATCGCATCGGCCGCCTGGCGGTGCGCTTAGATGTGTCTCGACTTGTCGTCGTGGGAAGTGGGAGGTCGATGAGCGCCATGCACCACGGAGCGGTCATGGAGGGCTCGTGGGGAGCTTCCGGTGATCGGGGGGCCGTCAACGTGGCCGATGCCGACGCCGCCCTCGCGTTGCTGCGGGCCGAGGTCCGGCCCGGCGACGTGATCCTGGTCAAGGCCTCGAACGCGGCCGGGCTGGGCGCGCTGGCCGACGCGCTGGCTCGTGACGATCGCGAGGGCGGCGAAGCCGGGCGAAGCGGGTCGTCACCATTGACCCGTGACGATCGCGAGGGCGGCGAAGCCGGGCGAAGCGGGTCGTCACGATTGAACGAGAGCGGGACGGGCGCGTGAGGCAGATCCTGATCGCGGTGGCCGTCGCGCTTGCTGTGTCAATCCTGTTGACGCCGGCGCTGATTCGGTTGTTCACCCGCCAGGGATTCGGCCATCACACCCGTGAGGACGGCCCGCCCAGCCATCACGCCAAGCGCGGCACGCCGTCGATGGGCGGGGTGGCGATACTGGCCGGCATCTGGGCGGGATACCTCGGGACGCACCTGGCCGGGCTGGCGTTCGACGGCGAGGGCGTTTCCGCGTCGGGTCTGCTGGTGCTGGGCCTGGCGACCGTGCTCGGAGGCGTCGGCTTCCTCGACGACCTGATCAAGGTCCGCAGGTCGCGCAATCTCGGGCTGAACAAGACGGCCAAGGCCGTCGGGCAGGTCGCCGCCGCGGTGCTGTTCGGGGTGTTGGTGTTGCGGTTCCGCAATGGCAGCGGGTTGACACCGGCCAGCTCGGACCTGTCCTACGTGCGTGAGATCGCCACGGTCACTTTGGCTCCGGGGCTGTTCGTGGTGTTCTGCGTGGTCGTCGTCAGCGCCTGGTCCAACGCGGTCAACTTCACCGACGGCCTGGACGGGCTCGCGGCCGGCTGCATGGCGATGGTCACCGCCGCCTACGTGTTGATCACCTTTTGGCAGTACCGCAACGCCTGCGTCACGGCGCCGGGCCTCGGCTGCTACAACGTGCGCGACCCGCTGGATCTGGCGCTCGTCGCGGCGGCCACGGCGGGCGCGTGCATCGGCTTTTTGTGGTGGAATGCCGCTCCGGCAAAGATTTTCATGGGAGACACCGGATCACTGGCGCTGGGCGGCATCATCGCGGGCCTGTCGGTGACCAGCCGCACCGAGATCCTCGCCGTGGTGCTGGGGTCGCTGTTCGTCGCCGAGGTCACTTCGGTGGTGCTGCAGATCCTGGCCTTCCGCACCACCGGGCGCCGGGTGTTCCGGATGGCGCCCTTCCACCACCATTTCGAGCTGGCCGGCTGGGCCGAAACCACGGTGATCATCCGCTTCTGGCTGCTCACGGCGATCACCTGCGGTCTGGGCGTGGCCCTTTTCTACGGTGAGTGGCTCGGCGCGATCGGTGCCTGACGTGCCCGGGCTCGAGCCCTTGGTGCCGGGCGCGCCCGTGCTGGTGGCCGGCGGCGGCGTCACCGGCAAGGCGGTGCTGGCGGCCCTGGCCCGGTTCGGTGCCGCGCCGACCCTGTGCGACGACGACCCGGCCACGCTGCGCCGCTACGCCGACGGCGGCGTGGCGACCGTGACCACGCCGGCGGCCGCGCAACGCGTCGCGGAGTACGCCCTAGTGGTCACCAGCCCGGGATTTCGGCCGGACACACCGCTGCTGGTCGCCGCCGCGGCGGCGGGCGTGCCGGTCTGGGGAGACGTGGAATTGGCCTGGCGGCTCGACGCGGCGGGCCAGTACGGGCCGCCGCGGCGCTGGCTGGTGGTGACCGGCACGAACGGCAAGACCACCACGACCTCGATGCTGCACGCCATGTTGACCGCCGCGGGCCGGAGCAGCCTGTTGTGCGGCAATATCGGCGATCCGGTCCTCGATGTCCTCGACGCGCCCGCCGACCTGCTGGCCGTCGAGCTGTCCAGCTTCCAGCTGCACTGGGCGCCCTCGGTGCGGCCCGAGGCGGGCGTCGTCCTCAACATCGCCGAAGACCACCTGGATTGGCACTCCACCATGGCCGAGTATTCGGCGGCCAAGGCGCGGGTGCTCAACGGCCGGGTAGCGGTGGTGGGGCTCGACGACGCCCGGGCGGCGGCGTTGCTAGACACCGCCGCGGCCCCGGTGCGCGTCGGCTTCCGGCTCGGCGAGCCGGCGGCGGGCGAACTGGGCGTGCGCGACGGCCAACTCATCGACCGCGCCTTCGCCGACGACCTAGCGCTGCTGCCCGTCGAATCGATCCCGGTGCCGGGGCCCGTCGGCATCCTGGACGCGCTCGCCGCGGCGGCGCTGGCGCGCAGCGTCGGTGTGCCGGCCGGGGCGATCGCCGACGCGATCGTGTCCTTCCGGGTGGGCCGGCACCGGGCCGAGGTGATCGCGGTCGCCGACGGGATCACCTACGTCGACGACTCGAAGGCCACCAACCCGCACGCCGCCGAGGCATCCGTGCTGGCCTACCCCAGCGTGGTGTGGGTAGCGGGCGGTTTGCTCAAGGGCGCATCGGTGGACGCCGAGGTCGCCAAAATGGCCCCCCGGCTGGTCGGCGCGGTGCTCATCGGCCGAGATCGCGAAGAGGTTGCGGAGGCGTTATCGCGACACGCGCCGGATGTCCCCGTCGTCCACGTTGTGACAGGCGAGGATGCTGATATGAATGCGACGGCTGTGGCCATTGGTGCAGATGTGACAGAAGTGAAACATTCGGGCGGGGATCTCGGCACTTCCGTCATGACCGCGGCGGTGGCCGCGGCCCGCGACCTGGCCAGGCCCGGCGACACGGTGTTGCTGGCGCCGGCCGGCGCGTCGTTCGACCAGTTCAGCGGGTATGCCGACCGTGGCGACGCCTTCGCCGCCGCCGTCCGCGCGGCCACCCGGTAGGCGGGCGTGGGTAATCCGCTGGCCCGGCTGAGACGTCGGGGCAAGGCAACCGAAGCGACCGCCGACACCGCCGCGGCCGAGCCGGCAGAGGCCGACGCCGACGAGGCGACCGGCCCCGTGAGCACCGGCACGTCGGAGGCCAAGCCGGCCGGGAAAACACAGGTCAAGGCCGAAGAGCGTAACCGGTTCGGCGCCTGGCTGAGCCGGCCCATGACCTCCTTCCACCTGATCATCGCGGTGGCCGGGCTGCTGACCACGCTGGGCCTGATCATGGTGCTGTCGGCGTCGGGGGTGCGGTCCTACGACGCCGACGGGTCGGCATGGGTGATCTTTGGCAAGCAGGTGCTGTGGACGGCGATCGGCCTGGTCGCCTGCTACGCCTCGCTGCGCATGTCGGTGCGGTTCATCCGCCGCGTCGCCTTCACCGGGTACGTCGTCACCGTCATCCTGCTGGTGCTCGTGCTGGTGCCGGGCATCGGAAACCTGGCCAACGGCTCGCGGAAGTGGTTCGTCATCGCCGGCTTCTCCATGCAGCCGTCCGAGCTGGCCAAGATCGCCTTCGCCATCTGGGGTGCGCATCTGCTGGCGGCCCGCCGGCTGGAGCGGGCCTCGCTGCGCGAGATGCTGATCCCGCTGGTCCCGGCCGCGGTCATCGCGCTGGCGCTGATCGTGGCCCAGCCCGACCTCGGGCAGACGGTGTCGCTGGGCATCATCCTGCTCGCGCTGCTGTGGTACGCCGGGCTGCCGCTGCGCGTCTTCGCCACGTCGCTGGTGGCGGTCTTCATGGCCGGCGCGATCCTGGCCATGTCAGCGGGTTACCGCTCGGACCGGGTGAAGTCCTGGATGAACCCCGAGAACGACCCGATGGACACCGGCTACCAGGCCCGCCAGGCGAAGTTCGCCCTGGCGCACGGCGGCATCTTCGGCGACGGCCTGGGGCAGGGCGTGGCCAAGTGGAACTACCTGCCCAACGCCCACAACGACTTCATCTTCGCGATCATCGGCGAGGAGCTGGGCTTCGTCGGCGCGTTCGGCCTACTGGTCCTGTTCGGGTTGTTCGCCTACACCGGGATGCGCATCGCCCGGCGCTCGGCCGACCCGTTCCTGCGGCTGCTGACCGCCACCACGACGATGTGGGTGCTGGGCCAGGCGTTCATCAACATCGGTTACGTGATCGGGATCCTGCCGGTGACCGGCATTCAGCTTCCGCTCATCTCTGCGGGCGGAACCTCCACGGCGGCAACGCTTTTCATGATCGGGATCATGGCCAATGCGGCCCGTCACGAGCCAGAGGCGGTGGCCGCGCTGCGCGCCGGCCGCGACGACAAGGTGAACCGGTTCCTGCGGCTGCCCCTGCCGCAGCCGTACGCGCCGACCCGGCTGGAGTCGTTCCGCGACCGCAAGCGCGGCGGCAAGCAACCGGCCAAGGGGGCCCCTTCGCGCAACGGCACCCGCAAGGCCGCCCAGGCGCCCGCCCGCAAGCGTTCCCGCAAGGCCGAGGAACCGCTGCGGCCGGCCTTCTCCCGCACAGCCGGCCGCCCGGCCCGCAGGGCGGTGCATCATGGATCTGGCCAGCGGAACGCCGGCCAGCGTCAAGCACGGCGCGCTCCGAGCCGCCGAACACAAGCAACACCCGCGCGTCGTCGGCGAAGCCGAAGTGCCTGCGCGCCTCGG
>NZ_LZII01000014.1:0-68872 GCF_001667425.1 Mycobacterium sp. 852002-51613_SCH5001154
ATAAGCCCCCACCCCCTGCGGAGACAACACCCCCAGCGCAGACGGGGTCTGCGTCAAGACCGACACCCGCTCGCCCACCAACAGCGCCCGCAGATCATCGCCACACCGCGCCACCGCATCCGGCACCACCACCAAGTGGTCCCCATGCAACAACGCACCCCAGATCTCCCACACCGAAAAGTCGAATGCCAACGAATGGCACTGACTCCACACCTGCCCCGCCCCCAGCAGCCCATCGCCAGCCAACGCCTCAAACAGCTGGGTCACGTTGCGGTGGGTGACCGCCACGCCCTTGGGCGTGCCCGTCGTGCCCGACGTGTAAATCACGTGTGCCACATCGTCGGCACCCGGCCCCGCGAATCCCGCAGCCGACTGCAAGTCGATCGCGGGATCGTCGATCCCCAGCACCGTCCCCGAAAACCCGCCCAGCCGCGACCGCAACCCCGCACCCGTAACGACCACCACCGGCGAAGCGTCGGCGAGCATGAACTCCACCCGCCCCACCGGCAGCCCCGGATCGATCGGCACATACGCCGCCCCCGCCTTCATCACCCCCAGCAGCGCGATCACCGCCTCTCCCGACCGCTCCACCAACAACCCCACACACGTCCCCGGGCCCACGCCGTGCCCAATAAGCCAGCGCGCCAACCGATTCGAGGCCTCATCCATCTCCCGGTACGACCACGACCGCCCCGCACAACTGATCGCGACCGCCCCGGGCGCGCGACCCACCTGAACGGCGAACAACTCCGGAATCGACCGCCCCGACGGCCCGCTCCGCTCGCCGGCCGCCCAGTTCCCCCAGCCGGCCAGCCGGGCACGCTCGGATTCTTCGAGCACATCGATGGACAGCAATCGCCGCGTCGTGTCCGTGGTCAACGCCACCAGCACCCGCTCCAGGTGTCGCGCCAGATCGGAGGTGTCGAGGCCGGAGAACGGCTGCCACGCGCCCGCCGTGCTGAGATAGAGGTGGTCCCCGTCGGTGGAGAAGATCAAGCCGAAGCCACTTGCCTGGCCGGAGTTGGTGTACGACGCGGAGGCGGTGACACCGCCAAAGGGCAGGGTGAAGGCCGACGGGATGAAATTGACGCTTACCCGCTCGGCCCGTCCTGCCGGGCCGCGGGTTCTGCGCTCCAGCGCCTGCACCGGAAACCGTTGGTGCTCAATGGCTTCCCGAATCCGGGTGTCGACGTGTTGGCAGAACTCGGCGACCGCGAGTTCGGGTGAGACTCGCAATACCAGCGGCACCACGCCGGCGACCATGCCGGGCAGGGTTTTCGACTCCGGGCGCACCCGCCTGTTGACCGGGAAGTCGAGGACCACCTCTGCACCGTCTCCGCTCCACCCGCGCACCAAAAGCGCGCACGCGGCCGTGACCACCGATGTCTGGGACACCCCCCACACGTGGGCCACCTTGTCGACCCGGCGAAGGACGCCGACGTCCAGCGCGACCGGGGCGGAGGGCCAAGGGTCGCGCTCGCCCGCGGCGCGCGGCGCGCAAAGCGGGACTTCGGGGTTTGCCGGAAGGTTCCGAGCCCAGTAGGCCTCGTCGTTGCGGTAATCGCCGGACGCTTCGTACTTCGTCTCACAGTCGATCAAGTCCCGCAGGGAGCCGAAGACGGCCGAAGGGATGGGGGCGGCGGAGACGATGGCCGAGTAGATGGAAGCGATGCGGTGACCGACGAGCGCGACACCGGTTCCGTCGACGATGATGTGGTGGCAGCACGCGAACAGGTGAAATTGGTCGGCGCGCGTCTGGAAGAGGGCGAATCTGAACAGCGGGCCCGTGAACGGCATGGGCGTTCGTTGGATCGATGATGCTATCCGCCGGGCTTCTTGGACGGCGTCCTGCGAGCCGGTCAGGTCATGGAAGACCAGTTCGACGTCGGGGTAGTCGATCGCCTTTTGGTAGACCTGGCCATCGGCCTCCTGGAAGGAGGCCCTGGTCGGTTCGGCCTCTTGCACCGCTTGGCGGATTGCCCACTTCAGCGCATCCCGTTGGACCCTGCCGTCGATCGTGACGAAGAGGCCGATCTGCCACTCAGTGCCGGAGTGTCCCGTCTCCTGTGCAAGCCATATGTCTAGTTGTCCGCGCGTAAGCGGAAGTGCTGGCTCACCAAGCTCCATCCAACTTCCCAACCATAGGGTTCACTCTTCAACCCCCGGTTGACTGCAGCCGCTCGACCGAACCCTCCGCGATACCCGTTCGGTTCCGCTTGATGTAGCGCAAACACGGAGCGTGGTCCGTGTCGGACCACCGCCCGTTGCGGCTCGATATCGACTAAGGAGACGGAGCTGCGATCAGTTTTTCCACCAAATTAGTCAACATGAGTGCAACAGTCCGAAAGATTAATCGAGGACGAGAATGTGCGCTAGTGGTTTCGAAAAAGTCCCAGCTACCTATCAGCACTCCTGTAAGTGCCGCTGAAACATACGGGAAGGATGTTTCTGGCGGCCAAACCGATGACATGGTTCGGGACGGCCCGCGCGGGGCCGTCCCGAAACCAAGGGTGTCAGCTAGAGCAGACCGAGCAGCTGCAGGTCGGTGACGTATTTGACGATCACCTGCGGCGTGACGTGCGGGATGTCGTTGTCGGCGCCGATCTTGGCTTCCTGCACCGCGGCGCGGAACCGGTCGGTCGGGGCGAAGGACCCGCTGGCCGGCTCCGGCGCCTGCAGCTGGTTGTAGCCCGGCACCTGCAACATCTGTAGCACCGAGTGCTTGCGCTGCCGCTCCGGCAGATCACGCAGCGCGGCCTCGAACCGCTGGAGCCACTCCCCGAAGTCGTCGATCCGTTCGATCGGATAGCCGGCCTCGATCAGCCAGTCGACATACTCATCGATGCCGATGCCGTCGTCGTGCGGGTTCATCACGTGATAGGTCTCGAACCCGTCCATCACCTGAGTGCCCAGCGTGGTGACCGCCTCCGCGACGAACTCCACCGGCAACGCATCGAAGTGCGCACGTTGCCGGTTGCCGTCGGCGTCCAACTGGTAGAACGAGCGCGGCGCGATGCCGGTAGCCACCAGGCTCAGCACCATCCGGGTGAACATGTCCGACAGGTTGAACTGGCCGGCGTAGCTGGTGTCGGACAGGATCATGTCGGAGCGGAACACCGAGACGGGCAACCCGCACAGGTCGTGGGCCTCGCGCAGCAACACCTCGCCGGCCCACTTGCTGTTGCCGTAACCGTTGGCGTAGCTGCCGTCGACCTTGCGGATCGGGCTGATGACCCGGATGTCGGCGTCTTCGGTGAACACCGCCGGATCGATCTGACGGCCCACATCGGAGGTCGATACATACGCATACGGCTTCAGCTTGGTGGTCAGCGCCACCCGGATCAGCTCCGCGGTGCCCGCCACGTTGGGGCCGAACAGCTCGCCGTACGGCAGCACGCCGTTGACCAGGGCGGCCGAGTCGACGATCAGGTCGACGGTGTCGGCCAGCCGCTGCCAGGTCTGCTCGTCGAGGCCGAGGTTCGCCGCGCCCTTGTCACCGGCGATGACCTCCAAGTGGTCGGCGGCCAGCGTCTTGAAGTACTGCAACAACTGCGGGTCACCGCTGTCGAATGTCTTCTCCAGCCGCTGCCACGCCTCCTCGTCCGAGCCGGCGCGCACCAGGCAGATCAGCTTGCCGTCGACCAGCTCCAGCTGTTCGAGCCACTGCAGCGCCAGGTACCGCCCCAGGAAGCCCGTGGCACCGGTCAATAGGACCGTCCGCACCTCCGAGCTTGGGCCGGGTAGCGACGGCGCGTTGCCCAGCGTCGGGGCGTCGATGAACTTGTCCAGTTTGAGATCGCTGGCGTAGACCTGGGTGGCGTCACGACCGTGCACGGACGCAAAGCTGGCACCGCCGCCTTCGATGTCGTCCACACCGCTGGCATCGCGTTCCGCCCGCTGCCCGAGGCGTCGCACCGAGGGCGCCTCGAACAGGGTGCGCACCGAGAGGTTCGCGTCGAGGGCCGTGTTGATCTCGGCGATCACCCGCATCGCGGAGAGCGAATCGCCACCGAGGTCGAAGAAGGAGTCTTCGACCGAAACCCGCTGCAGCCCAAGGACTCCGGCGTAGATCTCGGCCAGGGTCTCTTCGATGGGGGTGGCCGGGGCCCGATACTCACCACCGGTCTTCTGGTACTCCGGGGCGGGCAGGGCCCGCTTGTCGAGCTTGCCGTTGACGGTCAACGGCAGCGCGTCCAGGACCACCACGGCGACCGGCACCATGTAGGCCGGGAGCCGCTCGCCCAATTGGGCCCGGATCTCGGCCGGATTCGCGGACCCGGTGATGTAGCCGACCAGGCGCTTGTCCCCGGGGCGGTCTTCACGGGCGATCACCGCCGCCTGCTCGACCCCGTCCAGACCGGCCAGGGCCGCCTGGATTTCGCCGAGCTCGATGCGGTAGCCGCGGATCTTGACCTGCTCGTCGACGCGCCCCAGGTATTGCAGCTGGCCATCGGCGCCCCAGCGCACCAGGTCGCCCGTGCGATACATGCGCGCACCGGGGGCCCCGAACGGGCAGGCCACGAACCGCGAGGCCGTCAGGCCCGAGCGGCGCGCATAGCCGCACGCCACACCGCGGCCCGCGATGTACAGCTCACCGACGACGCCCTCGGGCGCCGGCCGCAGCCACTTGTCCAGAACGAACAGCGCCGCCCCCGGAACCGGGGCACCGATCGGCGCTCCCGTGTCGGCGCTCAACGGCGTGCTCATCGCCGCGTACACCGTGCCTTCGGTCGGGCCGTAGGCGTTGATCATCACCCGGCCCGGCGCCCACCTGTCCACCACCTCGGGCGGGCAGGCCTCACCGGCGACCACCAGGGCCGTCGATTCCAGGCCCTCCGGCGAGAGCATTCCCACCGCCGACGGGGTCTGGCTGAGCACGGTGACGTTCTCCGCGACCAGCAAATCGTGCAGGTCCTTCGGCGAACCGGCCACGGACTCGGGCACCACGACCAGCCGGCCGCCGTGCAACAGTGCGCCGAAGATCTCGTGCACCGACACGTCGAAGACGAGCGAGTGCCACTGCGCCCACACACCAGGGTCCGGCAGGTCGGCGTGCAGTTTCTCCAGCAGCTGGGTGGCGTTGTGGTGGGTGACCGCAACGCCCTTCGGGACACCCGTGGTGCCGGACGTGTAGATCAGGTACGCGATGTCGTCCGGCGATGGCGCCGGCAACGCCGTGGCGGGCTGGGCGTCCACCGGCGCGTCGTTGACATCGACGACCAACAGGTCGGAGCCGTCCACCCGGGACCGCAATTCGGCGGTGGTGACCACGGCGACCGGCGCGGCATCGGCAAGCACGAACTCGATCCGCGACGCCGGGACCGCAGGATCGATCGGCAAATACGCCGCCCCGGTCTTCAGCACCGCCAGGATCGACACGATCGCGTCGGCCGACCGGGAGAACAGCAGCGCCACGCTTTCGCCCGGGCCCGCGCCGTGCTCGGCGAGCAGGTGGGCCAGCCGGTTCGCGGCCTCGTCGAGTTCCCGATAGGTAAGCGTGTGGCCGTCGAACGTCAGCGCCGGAGCCTCCGGAACACGGGCCACCTGCTTGGCGAACAGCGCCGGGATCGACGCCGTCGCCCCCACCGGCGCGGTCAACACCGCCCGGTTGCCCCAGTCGTCGAGGCGGGTGCGCTCGCCGGCATCCAACACGTCCATCGACGAGAGCCGCTGGCTCGAGTCGGCGGTCATCGCCCCCAGCACGCGCCGGAACCGCTCGATCATCGACTCGATCGCGGCCGTGTCGAACACGCTGGTGTCGAACTCGACCCGCAGGCCCAATTCCCGGCCCGGCAGCGCCATGACCGAAAGCGGGTAGTGGTTGTATTCGCGGTTGGTGACGTCGGTGATCGCCAGCTCGTGGAAGCCCAACGGCACGCTGGTGTCGATCGGGTAGTTCTCGTACAGGAACAGCGTGTCGAACAGCTGGTCGTGCCCGGTGACGCGGTGAATCTCGTTCAGCGCCAGGTGCTCGTGCTCGATCGTGTCGTTGTGGGCCCGCTGCAGCTGCTGCAGCAGCTCGGAAACCGTGGTGCCCGCCGTGACGTGCGCGCGCACCGGCACCGTGTTGATCAGCAAGCCCACCATCGACTCGGCGCCGGCCAAATCCGCGGGCCGACCGGACACCGCGGTGCCGAAGGCCACGTCGTGCTGGCCGGTCAGCCGCATCAGCAACTGCGCCCAGGCGCTCTGCAGCACGGTGTTGATCGTGGTGTGGCACGAGCGGGCCAGCTCGCCCAGCGCGCGCGTGGTCTCCGCGGGCAGCCGGTACGACTCGACCCCTCGCCGCCCGAGTCCCAACCGGGCCGGCGGACCGACCAGGGTGGGTGCTTCGAACCCGCCCAGCACCTCGGCCCACGCCGCGCGGGCGGCCGTGCGGTCCTGAGCCGCGAGCCACGTCAGGTAGCTGCGGAAGGACGCGGGCGCGGGCAACCTGTCCCCGTAGTAGCTGGTGAGGATCTCGCGCAGCATGATCGGCAGCGACCACCCATCCATCACGATGTGGTGGTTGGTGAGCACGAACCGGTGCCGGTTGTCGGCGGTGCGGATCAACGCGGCCCGGAAGGCCGGTCGGTTGGCGAGGTCGCTGACCGCGCCGCGCTCGGCGGCGCAGAGCTGTTCGATCTTCTCCTCGGGGTCCAAGTCTTCCGCTCCGAGCTGGATGTACCGCCACGCCATCACGGGGTCGGCCGGAATGACCTGCACCGGCTCGCCGAACTGCGGGCAGAAGCGGGCCGCCAGGTTGGGATGCCGGTTGACGACGGTGTGGACGGCCTCGCGCAATCGATGCGGGTCGAGGTCACCGGTGACGGTGATGCCGAGCTGCACCGCATAGACGTCGTCGCCGAGGTCGTGCGCAAAGCTGGCGTGGAAGAGCAGGCCCTGCTGCAACGGGGTCAGCGGCAACACGTCGGCGACCGCGAATTGCTGGCAGAGGTCGTCGAGCTGCTGCTGGTTCAGGCGAGCGGGGGCGATGTCCGACGGGGTCAGACCGCCACCGCCGCTGCGCACGTGGGCGCAGATGCCGGCCAGGGCCTCGAACCACAGCTGGCTCAACCGGCTGACCTGCTCGTGGTCCAGCGCCGAGGGCGCCCACGTCCAGTTGGCCTGCAGGTGCGGGCCGGCCTCGGTGTCCATGGTCCCGGCGTTGAGGTCGACGGTGTGCATCAAGGGCATGGGCAGCGCCGCGCTGGCGGCGCCGGTGAACGAAAGGCTGTCCTGGCTGATCCGCCACATCTCGCCGGGCAGATCCGCCGCCGCGCCCAGTCGTCCCAGGTAGTTGAAGCCGATCACGGGGTCCGACCCGTCCAGGTCCACCTCGCTGTTCATGTACCGCAGCAACCCGTAGGTCAGCGGGTTCGGGAGTGCGCGCAGCTGCTCCTTGGCCTTCTTGACGAGCACTCCGAGCGCGGGGTCGCCGGCCATCACCTGCGCCCAGTCCAGTTCGCCGACGGTCAGCGCGACGGGGTACTTGGTGGTGAACCAGCCCACCGTGCGGGACAGGTCGACGTGCGGGCCCAGTTCCTCGTGGCGGCCGTGGCCCTCGACGTCGATGCCGATCGGCGCGCCGGTGCCCACGAACCGCGCCCAGGCCAACCCGAACGCGATCAACAGGATGTCCTGCACGCCGGCGTGGAACGCCGAGGGCACCTCACCCAGCAGCTGCCGGGTGGTCTCGACATCCAGCGACACCGACAGCTGCTTGGCCGTCTCGTAGGTGTCCACGTCGGGGCGCACGGCCGGCAACAGCGCCGGGGTCGCCGCGACCTGCCGCCACGCCTCGGCCTGCTCGATCACCTCGGGCCGCTGGGCGTGCTCTTCCAGCATCGCCGTCCACCTGGCGAACGACGTCCCGGCGGCCGGCAGCGCCACCGCCTGGCCGCTGTGGTGCTGAGCCCAGGCAATGTTCAAGTCTTCCAACAGGATTCGCCACGAAACGCCGTCAACGGCCAGGTGGTGAATGATCAGCGCCAACTGGGCCGTCGATTCCGCCCACACGGCGCGGAGCATGGTCCCCGCCGCGGGGTTCAGCTGGGAGCGCGCCGCCACCAGCGTCGCGTCGGACAGCGCGTGGACGGTGTCCATGCAGGCGCCGGCATCGACCGCGCCGACGTCGGGCACCTGCATCGACCAGCCGCCGGCGCCGTCGTCGTCGACGCGCATCCGCAGCGTGGCGTGCCGGTCCAGCAGTGATTGCAGCACGACCCGCACGTCATCGCCGGTGACGCCGGCCGGCGCCTGGACCACCATGGTCTGGTTGAACTGGTCGGTCGGGCCGTCGACTTGCTGCAGCCAGCGCATGATCGGGGTGCCGACCACCGGGCCGATGCCCTCGTCGACGACGTCGTCGTCGGAGGCCACGCCGGCCACCCGGGCCAGCCGGGCCACGGTCTGCTCGACGAAAACGTCGCGCGGGCGGCACACCACGCCGGCCGCGCGGGCGCGTGCCACCACCTGCATCGACAGGATGCTGTCGCCGCCGAGGTCGAAGAACGAGTCGTCGACGCCGACCCGCTCCAGCCCGAGCACCTGGGCGTAGATGGCGGTCAGCGTCTCTTCGACGGCCGTGGTCGGCGCGCGGTATTCGCCGCTGGTCTTCTGGTACTCGGGCGCAGGCAACGCCCGCTTGTCGAGTTTGCCGTTGACCGTCAGCGGCAGCGCGTCCAGCACCACGACGGCGGCCGGAACCATGTAGCTGGGCAGCCGCTCGCCGAGCTGGGTGCGAATCACGGCCGGGTCGGCGGTCCCGGTGATGTAACCGACCAGGCGCTTGTCGCCGGGGCGGTCCTCGCGGGCGATCACCGCGGCCTGGTCGACGCCGTCCAGCCCCGCGAGGGCGGTCTGGATTTCGCCGAGTTCGATGCGGTAGCCGCGGATCTTGACCTGCTCGTCGGCGCGGCCGAGGTACTGCAGCTGGCCGTCGATGCCCCATCGCACCAGGTCGCCGGTGCGATACATCCGCGTCCCCGGCGCCCCGAACGGGCATGCCACAAACCGCGAGGCCGTCAGACCCGCCCGGCGCACATAGCCGGAGGCCACACCGCGGCCCGCGATGTAGAGCTCGCCGACGACACCCTCCGGCGCCGGACGCAACCACTTGTCGAGCACGAACAGCGCGGCGCCCGGCACGGGCGAGCCGATCGTCGGCGCCCCCGACTCGGCGCTCAGCGGCGCGCTCATCGATGCGTACACCGTGCCTTCGGTCGGGCCGTAGGCGTTGATCATCACCCGACGCGGCGCCCACCGGTCCACCACCTCGGACGGGCACGCCTCGCCCGCCACGATCAGTGCCGTCGAATCCAGCCCGTCCGGCGAGAGCATTCCCACCGCCGACGGGGTCTGGCACAACACCGTGACCTTCTCCGCGACCAGCAACGCGTGCAGGTCGTCCGGCGATCCGGCCACCGACTCGGGCACCACCACCAGGCGTCCGCCGTGCAACAGCGGGCCCCAGATCTCCCACACCGAAACGTCGAAAACCAGCGAATGCCACTGCGACCACACACCCGCCTTCGGCAGGTGGGCGGGCAGCGACTTCAGCAACTGGGTGACGTTCTGGTGAGTGACCGCCACGCCCTTGGGGGTTCCGGTCGTGCCCGAGGTGTAGATCATGTACGCGATGTCCTCGGGGGCCGGCCCCTGCAGCCCCGAGCTGGGCTGTTCGGCCACCGCGGGATCGTCGACGTCGACGACCAGCAAGTCGAATCCGTCCAGCCGCGCCCGCAACTCCGCCGTCGTGACCGCGGCGACCGGCGCCGCATCGCCGAGCATGAACTCCATCCGCGCCGCCGGGACCGCGGGGTCGATCGGCAGATAGGCCGCGCCGGTCTTGAGGACAGCCAGGATCGACACGATCGCCTCGGCCGAGCGCGGCAGAAGCAGCGCCACGCATGCCCCCGGACGCGCGCCGTGGTCGGCCAGCAGGTGGGCCAGCCGGTTCGCGGCCTGGTCGAGCTCCTGATAGGTGAGCGTGCGGCCCTCGAACGTCAGTGCCGGAGCCTCCGGTACACGCGCGACCTGCTTGTCGAACAACGCCGGAATGGACGCAGCCCCCTTCACCGGCGCGGTCAACACCGCCCGGTTACCCCACTCGTCGAGGCGGTCGTGCTCGCCGCCATCCAGCAAGTCGATCGACAACAATCGCCGCCCTGCACCGACGGTCATGACTGCTCCTCCACATCTGCGGTCATGGCTTCCAGCACGCGCCGGAACCGCTCGATCAACCTCTCGATTCTGCCTTGGTCGAAGACTTCTGTATCGAATTCGACGCGAAGACCCAGTTCGTGACCCGGCACGGCTTGCACCGAGAGCGGATAGTGGTTGAATTCGCGGTTGGTAAAGCCCTCAATGGCCAGTTCATCGACGGCCGACAGCGCGGCGGTGTCGATCGGGTAGTTCTCGTACACGAACATGGTGTCGAATAATTGGTCATGTCCCGTTACACGATGGATCTCATTCAGCGCCAAGTGCTGGTGCTCGAGTGTGTCGTTGTAGGCGCTCTGCAGCTGATTTAGCAGGTCCGCGATCGTGGTTTCGGCGCCGATCGTCGCCCGCACCGGCACCGTGTTGATGAGCAGCCCCACCATCTGGTCGGCGCCGGTCAGCTCCGTCGGCCGCCCCGAGACCGCGGTCCCGAATGTCACGTCGTGCTGGCCGGTCAGCCACATGAGCAGCTGCGCCCAGGCGGCCTGCAGCACGGTGCTGACGGTGGTGCGGCACGAGCGGGCCAGCTCGCCCAGCGCGCGCGTGGTCTCCGCCGACACCTGGAACGAGGAGACGCCCCGCGGGCCGAGGCTCATCCGGCCAGCCGGACCGACCAGGGTGGGGGTGTCGAACCCGGCCAGCACCCGCCGCCACGCCGCCTGGGCGGCGCCGCGGTCCTGCGCGGCCAGCCACGCGACGAACTTGCGGTATTGCACCGGCGCGGGCAGCTGCACGCCGTAGTAGGCGGCGAAGATCTCCTGCAGCAGAATCGGCTTGGACCAGCCGTCGAGCACGATGTGGTGGTTGGTCAGCACGAACCGGTGCCGGTTGTCGGCGGTGCGGATCAGCGCGGCCCGGAACGGCGGGCGGTCCGCCAGGTCGCACACCGCGGCACGTTCGGCGGCGCAGACCTGCTGGATCTGCTCCTCGGGTTCGGCATCTTGGGCGTCGAGTTCGACGTAATGCCACGACAGCGCCGGCTCGGCCGACAGGACCTGCACCGGCTCACCGAAGTCTTCGACGAAGTGCGCCACCACATTGGGATGCCGCTTGATCATGGTGTGCACCGCGTCGCGCAGCCGGTGCGGGTCGAGGGCACCGTTCACGCTGATGTCGAGCTGCACGGCGTACAGGTCTTCGCTTCCGTGCGCGCTGCCGGTGTGGAAGAGGAGCCCCTGCTGCAACGGGGTCAACGGCAACACGTCGGCGACCGGGTAGCGCTGGCACAACTCGTCGATGTCCCGCTGGGTCAGCCGCGCGGGCGCGAGGTCCGACGGGGTCAACCCGCCGCCACCGTTGCGGACGTGGCTGCAGATGCCGCTCAGGGCGTCGAACCACAGCTCGCTCAGCCGGCCGACCTGGCCCTCATCGAGCGCCGAGCGCGCCCAGGTCCAGTTGGCCTGCAGCAGCGGACCCGCGGCGGTGTCCAGCGTGCCGGCGTTGAGCTCGACGGTGTGCGGCAAGGGCATGGGCACCGCCGTCGCCGCGCCGGCCGACGCCAGGCTGTCCTGGTCGAGCCGCCACAACTCGCTGGACAGGTCGCCCGCGCCGCCGAGGCGCCCGAGGTAGTTGAACCCGATCACCGGGTCCGACCCGTCCATGTCGACGTCGGGGTTCAGATAGCGCAGCAGCCCGTAGGTCAGCGTGTCCGGCAGGGCGTGCAGCTGTTCCTTGGCGTCCTTGACCAGTGCGCCCAACTCGGCCTCGCCGGCGACGACATGTCCCCAGGACAGGCCGCCGACCGTGAGCGCGACGGGGTACTTGGTGGTGAACCAGCCCACCGTGCGGGACAGGTCGACGTGCGGGCCCAGTTCCTCGTGGCGGCCGTGGCCCTCGACGTCGATGCCGATTGGGGCGCCGGTGCCGACGAACTGGGCCCAGGCCAGCCCGAACGCGATCAACAGGATGTCCTGCACGCCCGCGTGGAACGCCGCGGGCACCTCGCCCAGCAACAACCGGGTGGTGTCGGCGTCGAGCGACACCGAGAGCTGACCCGCGCTGACGTAGGTGTCGATGTCGGGCCGCACCGCCGGCAAGGGCGCCGGCGTCGACGCGATCTGCCGCCAGGCCTCCGCCTGGTCCACGACCTCCGGCCGGCGCGCGTGCTCCGCCAACAGCGACGACCACCGGGCGAACGACATCCCGCCCACCGGCAACGCCACCGGCTGACCGCTGTGGTGCTGAGCCCACGCAATGTTCAAGTCTTCCAACAGGATTCGCCACGACACGCCGTCGACGGCCAGGTGGTGAATGATCAACGCCAGCTGGCCCGTGGAGGGCACCCACACCGCGCGCAGCATCGCGCCGCTGGCCGGGTTCAGCTGCGAGACCGCCGTCGACAGCGCCGCGTCGGACAACGTCTCCACGGTGTGCAAACACCCGGCGGCATCCACCACGCCGACCTCGGGCACCCGCAGCGACCAGTCCCCCGCGCCGTCGTCGTCGACCCGCAGCCGCAACATGGCGTGCCGGTCCAGCAAAGCCTGCAGCACCAGCACCACGTCGGCTTCGCTCACTCCCGCCGGGGCCTGCACCACCATGGTCTGGTTGAACTGCTCGACCGGACCGTCGACGCTCTCCAGCCAGCGCATGATCGGGGTCGCGACCACTTCGCCGATGCCCTCGTCGACGACGTCGTCATCGGTGGCCACGCCGGCCACCCGGGCCAGCCGGGCCACCGTCTGCTCGACGAAGATGTCGCGCGGGCGGCAGACCACGCCGGCCGCCCTGGCGCGGGCGACGACCTGCATCGACAGGATGCTGTCACCGCCGAGGTCGAAGAACGAGTCGTCGACCCCGACGCGCTCCACACCCAAGACCTGGGCGTAGATGCCGGCCAAGATCTCCTCGACGGCGGTGCTCGGCGCGCGGTAGTGATCGGCATCGGAGTATTCGGGTGCCGGCAGGGCGCGGGTGTCGAGTTTGCCGTTGACCGTCAGCGGCAGCGCCTCGAGCACCACGACCGCGGTGGGCACCATGTAGGTCGGCAGCCGCTCGCCGAGCTGGTTGCGGATCTCGGCCGGATCGGCGGTCCCGGTCACGTAGCCCACCAGGCGCTTGTCGCCGGGGCGGTCCTCGCGGGCGATCACCGCCGCCTCGTTGACCCCGTCCAGCGCCGCCAGCGCGGCATGCACCTCGCCGAGCTCGATGCGGTATCCGCGGATCTTGACCTGCTCGTCGGCGCGGCCCATGTACTGCAGCTGGCCATCGGCGCCCCAGCGGACCAGGTCGCCGGTGCGGTACATGCGTTGTCCAGGCGCCCCGGCCCCGCCGAACGGGCACGCCACGAACCGCGTCGCCGAGAGCCCCGGCCGGCCCACATACCCATGCGCCAGACCGCGCCCGGCCACGTACAGCTCACCGACCACGCCCTCGGGCACCGGCCGCAACCACCCGTCCAGCACGAAAAAGCCAAGATGCGCCAGCGGCAAGCCGATCGGGCTGGCGTTGGTGTCGACATCACCATCGACGATCTCGCGGAACGAGGCGTGCACCGTGGTCTCGGTGATCCCATACATGTTGATCAACCGCGGCAGACCCGGGTGGTTGTGCAACCACTTGCCCAACCGATGCGGCTCGAGCGCCTCACCACCGAACACCACCGTCTGCAGCTTGAGCTGTTGACCCAGCTCGGGGGCGAGCGAATCCGCGGTCTGCAGCGCATAGAACGCCGACGGCGTCTGGCTGAGCACGCTGACCTGTTCGCGAACCAGCATGGCGTGCAACTCTTCGGGTGAACGGACCACACTGTCGGGCACCATGACCAGCCGGCCGCCGTACAACAGCGACCCGAAGATCTCCCACACCGAGAAGTCGAACGCCAGCGAATGGCACTGCGTCCACACCTGCCCGAGTGCCAGCTGCGCGTCCAGCGACTCCAACAACTGGGTGACGTTGCGGTGCGGCACCGCCACACCCTTCGGGGTGCCGGTCGTACCGGACGTATAGATGATGTAGGCGATGTTCTCCGCGGACGGCGCGGGCAGCCCATCGCTGGATTGGGTCGCGACGGCCGGGTCGTCGAATTCGATGATCTCCAGGCCCGACCCGTCCAGCCGCGATCGCACGTCCGCGGTGGTGACGGCCGCGATCGGCGCGGCGTCGCCAAGCACGAACTCGATCCGCGCCGCCGGCACCGTCGGGTCGACCGGCAGGTAGGCCGCCCCGGTCTTGAGCACCGACAAAATCGCCACCACGGCCTCGGCCGTCCGCGGGAACAGCACCGCGACGCGCTCCCCCGGCCCGGCGCCCCGGCTCACCAGCAGGTGCGCCAGCCGGTTAGCGGACTCTTCGACCTCGCCGTACGTCCACGAACGGTCGCCGTCGGTGATGGCCACTGCCTCCGGGGCGCGCGCGGCCTGGGCGGCGAACAGCTCCGGAATCGAGGCCAGCTTCCGCGCCGTCTCGGTCAGCACCGCCCGGTTGCCCCACTCGTCGAGCCGGCCGTGCTCGGCGGCGTCGAGCAGGTCGATCGAGGACAGGCGGCGGGAGGGATCGGCGGTCATGGCCACCATCACCTGCTGCAAGCGCTCGATCAGCGTGTCGATGGCGGCGGCGCTGAACACCTCGGTGTCGAACTCGACGCGAAGGCTCAGTTCGTGGCCCGGCGAGGCCACAACGGACAGCGGGTAGTGGTTGTACTCCCGGCTGCTGAAATCGGTGACGGCCAATTCGTGGACGCCCAACAGCGCGCCCGCGTCGATCGGATAGTTCTCGTAGAGGAACAGGGTGTCGAACAACTGGTCGTGACCGGTGACGCGGTGAATCTCGGGCAGCGCCAGGTGCTCGTAGTCGACGGTGTCGTTGTGCAGGCGTTGCAACTGGTCCAGCAGTTCGGCGACGGTGGTTGTCGGGGTGACGGTCGCGCGCACCGGCACCGTGTTGATCAGCAGGCCGACCATCGCGTCCGCGCCGGCCAATTCGTGGGGCCGCCCCGAAACCGCGGTGCCGAAGGCCACATCGTGCTGCCCGGTCAGCCAGGTCAGCAGCTGGGTCCACGCGCCCTGCAACACGGTGCTGATGGTGGTGCGGCACGAGCGCGCCAGCTCGCCCAGCGCCTTCGTGGTCTCGGCGGGCACATGGAACGCGGCGACGCCGCGCCGCCCGATGTGTCCGAGGGGGCCGACGAGGGTGGGGGTCTCGAAGCCGGCCAGCACCTGCGCCCATGCCGCTTGCGCGGCGGCGCGGTCCTGATTGGTCAGCCAGGTGACGAAGCTGCGGTACGACGGGGCGGCGGGAAGCCGCTCCCCGTAGTAGCTGGCGAAGACCTCCTGCAGCAGGACCGGCAGCGACCAGCCGTCCACCACGATGTGGTGAATGGTCAGCACGAACCGGTGCCGGTCGGGCGCCGTACGGATCAGCGCGGCCCGGAACGACGGCTTCTCAGCGAGGTCACACACCGCGGCGCGCTCGTCGGCGGCCAGCCGCTCGACCTCGTCATCGACGTTGCCGTCGTCGAGTTCCACGTACCGCCAGGCCATCTGCGGATCGGCAGGGATGACCTGCACCGGCTCGCCGAAATCCTCCGAGAACCGGGCGACCAGGTTGGGGTGCCGCTTGACGGCGGTGTGCACCGCCTCGCGCAGGCGCGCCGCGTCGAGTGCGCCGCGGACGGTGATGCCGAGCTGCACCGCATACAGGTCGTCCATATCCTGCGCGAAGGCGGTGTGGAACAGCAGTCCCTGCTGCACCGGGGTCAGCGGCAGCACGTCGGCGACGCTGCCTTGCCGGCAGAGCTCGTCGATCTGCTGCTGGCTGAGCTGCGCGGGGGCGATGTCCGACGGGGTCAACCCACCGCCGCCGGCCTTGACGTGCGCGCAGATCCCGGCCAGCGCCTCAAACCACAACTGGCTCAACCGGTTAACGCGCTCGTGGTCCAGCGCCGACGGGGCCCACGTCCAGTTGGCCTGCAGGTGCGGGCCGGCCTCGGTGTCCATGGTGCCGGCGTTGACTTCCACCGTGTGCGCCAGCGGCATGGGCACCGCGGTGGCCACGGCCGCAACGGCCAGGCTGTCGTGGCTGACCCGCCAAAAGTCGTCGGACAGGTCGGCGCCCGCGCCGAGCCGGCCCAGATAGTTGAACCCGATCACCGGGTCCGCCCCGTCCAGGTCCACCTCGGCGTTCAGGTAGCGCAGCAAGCCGTAGGTCAGCCCGTCGGGCAGGGCGCGCAGCTGTTCCTTGGCGTCCTTGATCACCGCGCCCAGCGCGGCCTCGCCGGCCACCACCTGCGACCAGCTCAGCCGGCGGCTCTTGAGCGCCACCGGGTATTTGGTGGTGAACCAGCCGACGGTGCGCGACAGATCCACCCGGGGAGCCAGTTCTTCCTGGCGTCCATGGCCCTCCACGTCGATGGCGATCGGCGCCGCGCCCGTACCCAGGAATTCCGCGAACGCCAGCCCGAAGGCGATCAACAAGATGTCGCCCACGCCGGCGTGGAACGCGGCCGGCACCTCGCCGAGCAGCAGTCGGGTCGTGTCGACGTCCAGCGACACGGAGAGCTGGCCTGCCGTCACATAGGTGTCGACATCGGGTTGCGCCGCGGGCAACGCCGCCGGGGTGGCCGCCACCTGTCGCCATTCGTCCGCCCGGGCCACCACGTCGGCGCGCTGGGCGTACTCCTCCAGAAGCGACGACCACCGGGCGAACGACGTGCCCGGTGCCAGCAAGGTTATCGGCTGCCCGCTGTGATGCTGCGCCCAGGCGATGTTGAAGTCTTCCAACAGGATTCGCCACGACACACCGTCGACTGCGAGGTGGTGGATGATCAGGGCCAGCTGGCCCGTCGGCGCGGCCCACGCCGCGCTGACCATCACCCCGGCGGCCGGGTTCAACCGCGACCGCGCCTCCGCCAATGTCTCTTCGGACAGCGTCTCGACGGCGTGCACGCAGCCGCGCGCGTCCACCGCACCGACCTCGGGCACGTGCAGCGACCAGCCGCCCGCACCGTCGTCGTCGGCGCGCAGCCGCAGCGCGGCGTGGCGATCCAGCAGGGCCTGCAGCACCGCCACCACGTCGGCCTCGCCTGCCCCGGCCGGCGCCTGCACCACCATGGTCTGGTTGAACTGCTCGATCGGCCCGTCGATGGTTTGCAGCCAGCGCATGATCGGGGTGGCCACCACCGGCCCGACGCCGTCGTCGGCGCCGCCGCCCGCGCCGTCGGCCGCCACCTCGGCCACCCGGGCCAGCCGGGCCACCGACTGCTCGACGAACACGTCGCGCGGCCGGAACAGGATCCCCGCCGCACGGGCGCGGGCCACCACCTGCATGGACAGGATGCTGTCGCCACCGAGGTCGAAGAAGGAAGCGTCGACGCCGACCCGCTCCAGGCCCAGCACCTGGGCGTAGATGTCGGCGAGGATCTCCTCGACTGCGTCGCCGGGGGCGCGGTATTCGGCGGTGGCGTATTCGGGTGCCGGCAGGGCTCGCTTGTCGAGTTTGCCGTTGCCCGTCAGGGGCAGCGCCTCGAGCACCACCACCGCGGCGGGCACCATGTACGGCGGGAGGCGATCGGCCAGCGCGGCTCGGATCGCGGCCGGATCGGCCGTGCCGGTGATGTATCCGACCAGGCGCTTGTCGCCGGGGCGGTCCTCGCGCGCGATCACGGCGGCGTTTTCCACCCCGTCGAGGCCCTTGAGCACCGATTGGATTTCGCCGAGCTCGATGCGGTAGCCGCGGATCTTGACCTGCTCGTCGGAGCGGCCGAAGTATTGCAGCTGCCCGTCCTCGCCCCAGCAGACCAGGTCACCGGTGCGGTACATCCGGGCTCCGGGGCCACCGAAGGGGTTGGCCACGAACCGGGATGCAGTCAACCCGGCGCGGCGCACGTATCCGCAGCCGACGCCGCGACCGGCCAGGTACAGCTCACCGACCACACCGGCGGGCACCGGCTGTAACCACTTGTCGAGCACGAACATTGCCGCGCCGGCGATCGGCGAACCGATCGGCACCACAGCGGATCCGGGGGTCAACGGCTTGCTGATCGACGCGCACACCGTGGTTTCCGTCGGACCGTAGGCGTCCAGCATCACCCGCCCGGGCGCCGCCCACCGATCCACCACGTCGGTCGGGCAGGCTTCGCCGGCCACCACCAAGGCGGTGGACTCCAGGCCGTCCGCGGGCAGCATCGCAACCGAGGACGGGGTCTGCGTGAGCACGCTGACCTTCTCCGCGACCAGCAGATCGTGGAGGTCTTCCGGCGAGCTCGCCACCGACTCGGGCACCACCAGCAGGCGTCTGCCCCGCAGCAGGGCGCCGAAGATCTCCCACACCGAGAAGTCGAACGCCGAGGAATGGCTTTGCGTCCACACCTGCCCCTTAGGCAGGCCGGCGTCGAGCGACTCGATCAGCCACGTGACGTTGAGATGAGGAATCGCAACGCCTTTGGGGGTCCCGGTGGTTCCGGAGGTGTAGATGATGTAGGCGATGTTGTCCGCGGCGGGCGCGGGCAGCGCGGTGTTGGGCTGAACCTCGACCGCCGGGTCGTGCACGTCGACGACCAACAGGTCGCGCCCGTCCAGCCGCGAGCGCAGGTCCGCCGTAGTGATCACCGCGCTCGGTCCCGCGTCGGCAAGCACGAATTCCATGCGCGCCGCCGAGTGCGCCGGATCGATCGGCACGTAGGCAGCACCGGTTTTCAGCACCGCGAGCATGGCCACGATCGCGTCGACGCAGCGGGGGAACATGACTGCGACGCAGTCACCCGGACCCACGCCATGACCGGCAAGCAGGTGGGCCAGCCGGTTGGAGGCCTCGTCGAGTTCGGCGTAGGTCAACGACTTGGCGGCACAGGTAACCGCCAGGGCCTCGGGCGCGCGCTGCACGTGTTCCGCGAAGGCCACCGGGATTGACGACGGGGTAGGCACCGGCGCCGTCAAGGCCGCCCGGTTGCTCCACTCGTCGATTTGGGCCGGCTCGTCGGCGGCCAGCAGATCGATCGAGGCCAGCCACCGCTCCGGGTCGGCGGTCATCTCCTCCAGCACCTGCTGCATGCGCGCCGCCAGGTCGGCGACGCCGAAGTCCGCGAACGGTTGCCCCGGCCCCGCGGTGCTGAGGAAGAGCTGGTCACCTGCGCCCATGAAGAACAAACTGAAGTGCCCCACGGGCCCGTGATTCGTGTACGACGCCGTGGCCGGGGAACCGGCCAGGTCCAGCGTCAGCCTCATCGGAAGGAAATTGATCCCGACCCGATTCGCCGCCTGCCGCAGACCGTCACTCTCCAGGGTGTGCACCGGGAATCGCTGGTGCTGCAACAACTCCCGGATTCGCGTGTCGACGTGTTTGCAGAAGTCGGCGACGGTGGCCGTCGGTGACGTGTTCAGCACCAGCGGCACCACCCCGGCGAACATCCCGGGAAGCGTCTTCGACTCCGGACGCACCCGCCGGCTCACCGGGAAGTCGAGCGCTACCTCAGGACCACTCCCCGACCACGCCCGCACCAAGAGCGCGCACGCCGCGGTGGTGACGGAGAACCGGCGGATGCCCAGCTTCTTGGACAGCTCCTTGATCCGGGTGGTGACGGACGGGTCCAACTGGACGGAAGCTGACGGCGAGTAGTGGTCTTTGCCGCTCGTGGTGTCGGCTGCGGGCCGATCGACCCATGCGGTTTCCGGCGGAAGGTTGCTGCTCCAATACGCCTGGTCGTCCAGATAATCGGGCGACGCTTCGTATTCCGACTCGATGTCGACCAAATCCTGCGCCGAACCGAAATAGGCATCGGGAATGGGTTTTCCGGCGACCATCGCCGAATAAATCGTCGAAACCCGACGGCATACCAGCGCCATGCCCAATCCATCGACTGCGATGTGGTGGCAGCAGCCGAACAAATAGAACTCGGCGGCCTGTGTCTGGAATAACACGAATTTGAACAGCTGGCCGTTCAATGCCATCGGCGTGCGCTGGATCGACGAGGACATCGTACGGGCTTCCCCCACCGGGTCGGGCGAGGAAGTCAGGTCATGGAAGTCGAGCTCGAAGTCCGGGTAGTCGATCGGCTTCTGCAAAACCTGGCCGTCGACCTCGAAGAACGACACCCTGCCGGCCTCGGCCTCGGCAACGGCCTGACGGAGGGCGCGCTCGAGGGCCTCCCGATCCAGTGCGCCCTCGATTTTTATCAAGAGCCCGAGCTGCCACTCCGTGCCGACGTAGCCCGTTTCCTGCGAAAGCCAGATGTCCAGCTGTCCGCGCGTCAGCGGAAGTGCGCGATCACCAACTCCCATCGACTCCCCCAAAGCTCCACCCGCCCCATACCCCGACTCGTTACTGGTCAAAACCCCGACCCGTTGCGAGCTTGTCGCGCAGACTCTTTGGCCGAATGTCGGGCCAATTCTGTTCGATGTACTCCAAGCACGCAGCGCGGTCCGCCTCGCCGTACACCACTCGCCAGCCAGCTGGAACATCGGCGAAGGCCGGCCACAGGCTGTGCTGCTCTTCGTCGTTCACTAAGACGAAAAAACTGCCGTTGTCGTCGTCGAATGGGTTGATGCTCACGGTTCTCCAGGATGTCTAGTTGACACAAGTGGAACGGTTCCAAACCCTACTGGAGGCACCATCGTGCGTCCGAGGTTTGGACAAAGTTCCCGGTGTGACCTGACAGGCTCTTAATGCAGCCTAAGAATTGGGCTGGTGCGGGGCTGCACAGCTGCCGCCGTTGGCTGCTGTGACCTGCAACAATGGCTCACCGGGGAGGTTCGCGATCGCGCGTGGTCTGCCTGCTAGGACGATGGAATTTTGGGTGGTTGTCACCGCCTAGGGTACCGACGCCGAAGCCGGCGCGAAAATCACCAAGAGGCGGGCACCGCTCCAGCGCAGCGAACGGCGTCACGAGTGGCCTCTCCGGGACGCCCGCCGGGCGGGTGCTGGCTCGATCGGCCCGTCATGGAAACGCCGCCGCCGAACCCATTGACTCCGGGCTTTGATCGTCGTTAGCTGGCTACGGCCGCCGATCACTCAGCGGCCTCGGCCGCAGGGCGGACCGCGGGGTGGGCGGGCGCCGTTCCGGACCGAGTGGGGCACCCGGCGCCAACCGGGTGAACCATCCGGGCGGGCGATCTACAAAGTGCCGTTATGCACGCGGTATGCATTACGATCCCGTATCTCAATGCCGAAGCGGCTGATACGGAGACCATTGGCGTGGTTTACTCATGAAGACCTGGTCGCGCTCCCGGGGGGCGGGGCTCGTATGGGGTGCCGAAGCACGACTAGTCTGCGACGTACACCGCATTGGAGTGCCCTCACCTGGCGCGGCCCACGATGTAACAGCTTGATCGGGCCGGCGGAATAACAAGAGACGTGTAAACGGGTAGAAGGGGGTGCGGTGACCGAACCCGACCTGCGGGCCCGGCCCGGTTTCGCCAGCACGAAAGGCAGCGACATTAGCCAGCCGTCAAGTCGACGACGCCGTTTTTTGCCGTTTGCTCGCCGGGCTTCGGGTGAGCCGGGGGAACAGCGCGCGCCGCGGGAATACCGCCGAAGTCAGGGCGTCGGGATTTTCAGAGCGCTGAAGCACGTGTGGATCCCGCTGGTCATTCTGGCGGTCGTTGTAGCCGGCGGGATAACAGTGACGCGGTTGCACGGGATATTCGGTTCCGAGAAGCGGCCGTCTTATGCCGACACCAGACAACAAGACACCAAGCCTTTCAATCCCAAGCGTGTGCAGTACCAGATCTTCGGACCGCCGGGAACTACCGCCGACATCAGCTATTTCGACGTCAACGGCGAGCCGCAGCACATCAACGGCATTCCACTGCCGTGGACGTACGACATCGCGACCACCCTGCCGTCGATCGTGGCAAACGTTGTGGCACAAGGGAATAGCGATACGCTCGGCTGTCGTATAGTGGTCGACGGTGCGGTCAAAGCCGAGAGGATCTCACACGAGTTGAACGCGTTCACCTACTGCGTCCTGACAGCCACATGAGCACCCAACCAGTGGTGGAAGAGCGCGCCAGGCAGCCATTCTTCGCACGGATGATCCATCGGTTCTCCGTGCCCATTATTTTGGGCTGGCTCGGCATTGCGGTCGTGATGACCATCGGCGTCCCGTCACTGGAGCAGGTCGAGGCGGAGCATGCGGTTTCGCTGAGTCCGATCGGTGCGCCGTCGTTCAAGGCGATGGAGCGCCTCGGGACGGACTTCAAGGAAACCAACACCGGCGCTTTGGCAATGATTTTGCTGGAGAGCCAGCAACCCCTGAACGACGATACGCACGCTTATTACGACCGTTTGGTTCGTGACCTGCAGAACGACCACAAACACGTGCAGCACGTCCAGAATTTCTGGGGCGATCCCCTCACCCGCGGGGCCGCGCAGAGCCAGGACGGCAAGGCCGCCTACGTGCAGATCAACCTGAACGGCAACGCGGGCGGCAGCTCGGGCGACGAATCGGTGGCCGCGGTCCGGAAGATCGTGCAGGCCGCGAACCCGCCCGCCGGTCTCAAGGTTTACGTCACGGGGCCCGCGCCAATCGTCGCGGATATGAACGTCGCCGGCCAGAAGACCGTCCTCTTGGTGACGGCGGTGGCCCTTGCCGTCATCTTCGTCACGCTGCTCCTCGTCTACCGTTCCATCGTCACGGTGATCCTTTTGCTGTTGATTGTCGGGCTGGAATTGCAGGTGGCGCGGGGAATGGTCGCGCTCCTCGGCCATTTGGGGGTCGTCGGCCTGACGACCTTTGCCGTCAACCTCTTGGTAGCGGCGGTGATCGCGACCGGAACCGACTACGGAATCTTTTTCGTCGGTCGATATCAAGAGGCGCGCTACAACGGCGAGAGTAAAGAGGCGGCTTTCTACACCACTTTCAACAGCGTCGCCAAAGTCGTGCTGGCTTCCGGTTTGACGATCGCCGGTGCGGTGCTCTGCCTCAGCTTCACCCGACTGCCGTATTTCCAGCCGCTGGGCATTCCCTGCGCCGTGGGCATTGCCATCGCGGTCCTGGTGGCGCTCACACTCGGCCCCGCACTTCTCGCGGCCGGCGCCCGGTTCGGGCTGTTCGACCCGAAGCGGGCGATCACGGTTCACCGCTGGCGCAGGATAGGCACGGCCATCGTGCGGTGGCCGGCGCCCATTCTCATCGCGACCATGGCGGTCGCTCTGATCGGACTATTGACGTTGCCGAATTACCGGCCTAGCTACGACGATCAAAAGTTCATTCCATCAAGCATTCCCGCCAACGTCGGATACGCGGCCGCCGAGCGGCATTTCCCCGGTTCTCGAATGATGATGCCCGAGATTCTCTTAGTCGAGACCGACCACGACCTGCGCAACCCGACGGACATGCTGGTGATCAACAAACTCGCCAAAGGCGTGCTCGCGGTCCCGGGTATCTCGACGGTGCAGACCGTGACCAGGCCGGAGGGAGTCCCACTTCAGCACACCACTATCCCGTGGATAGTCAGCATGGGGCAGGCGAGCCAGCTGCAGAACATGGCGTTCCAAAAAGACCGCATGGACGACATGCTCGTGCAGGCCGAAGAGATGGCGAAAATGATCGCCATCATGCAGCACATGTTGGACCTGATGAGGCAGCTCGTCGCCACGACCCATCACATGGTCGGCGTGACACATCAGATGCAGGACATCACCTCGGAATTGCGTGACCGCCTTGCGGATTTCGAGGACTTCTTCAGGCCGCTCCGCAGCTACTTCTACTGGGAGAGGCACTGCTACGACATTCCCGTCTGCTTCTCGCTGAGATCCATCTTCGATGGCATCGACGGCGTCGACGAGATCAACGACAAGCTGAAAGAGCTCGTACAAAACCTCGATGAGCTGGACATGATCCTGCCTCAGCTGGTCATGCAGATCCCGCCGATGATCGAAACCATGCAGAGCATGCGCACCATGATGCTGACCATGCACAGCACCATGTCGGGCGTCATGGGCCAGATGGATTCCAACTCCAAGGATCCCGCCGCGATGGGGCAGGCTTTCGACGCGTCCAAGAACGACGACTCCTTTTACCTACCGCCGGGGATCATCAACGGCTCGGAGTCCTTCAAGCGCGTCGAGAAGGTGTTCATGTCACCGGACGGCAAGGATGTCCGGCTGCTCATTTCGCAACGGGGCGACCCCGCGACGCCCGAAGGCCTCTCCCGGGTCGAAGCGATCAAGACGGCGGCCGAGGAGTCGCTCAAGGGCACTCCGCTGGAAAATTCGAAGATCTACCTGACCGGTACCGCGGCGATTACCAAGGATTTGGTGGACGGGTCGAAATTCGACCTATTGATCGCCGGAGTTTCGGCCCTCTGCCTGATTTTCATCATCATGCTGATCATGACGCGGAGTTTCATCGCCGCAATGGTGATCGTCGGTACGGTATTGCTTTCGTTGGGTGCGTCTTTCGGACTGTCGGTGCTGATATGGCAATACATGCTCGGCATTCAGCTGCACTGGACCGTGCTTTCGACCTCGGTAATCGTCCTGCTGGCGGTGGGTTCGGACTACAACCTGCTGCTGGTCTCCCGGATGAAAGAGGAAATCGCCGCGGGTATCAACACCGGCATCATCCGCGCAATGGCGGGCACCGGCAAAGTGGTGACTAACGCCGGCTTGGTGTTCGCGTTCACCATGGCATCCATGGTCGTCAGCGACCTGCGCAGCATCGGCCAGGTGGGCACCACGATCGGCATCGGCTTGCTGTTCGACACGTTGATCGTGCGCGCGTTCATGACGCCGTCTGTCGCTGCCCTGCTGGGCCGCTGGTTCTGGTGGCCGCAGACCGTGCGTCCCCGCCCCGCCAGCACGATGCTGCGGCCGACAGGGCCTCGGCCGCTGGTGCGTTCGCTGTTGTTGAAGCAGCCGCGATAAGTGGCGGGAATCCACTTCGGCATGGGGACGACAAGCGTGGGGAGCAGCGTGGCGCAGAGGCAGGCCGCATGAGCGTCGGACAACGGCGGCCGCCCGTCTTCGCGCGGTCCGTCCGCAAGCTCGCGATCCTCGTCATCCTGGCGTGGGTGGCGCTGACCCTCCTGGTGAGTTTCGGCGTTCCGTGGCTGGAGACGGTCGGCCGAGAGCATTCCGTACCGATGGCTCCCCAGGACGCGCCGGCGGTGCAGGCAATGCAGCGCATGGGAAGGGATTTCAAAGAATCCGATTCGGACAGCTTCGCGATGCTCGTGCTGGAGAGCCAACAACCACTCGGCGACGACGCTCACAACTACTACGACCAGCTCGTCCGCAAGTTGAAGGCCGACACGAAGCATATCGAGCACGTGCAGGACCTGTGGTCTGATCGGCTCACGGCGGCCGGCGCGCAAAGCCCGGACAGCAAAGCCGTCTACGTCCAGTTGAATCTGGCCGGCAATCAGGGCACCACCCTGGGCCAGGACTCCATTGCAGCGGTGCGGCACATCATCGCCCAGACGCCGCCGCCCCCCGGCCTCACCGCCTATGTCACCGGTCCGGCGGCGCTCATCGCCGATATGCAGCACGCCGGGGATTCATCCATTCTGAAGATGACGCTGATAGGCGCCGTGATCATCTTCACGGTCCTGCTATTCGTCTACCGGTCGATCATCACCGTAATTCTGCTGTTGCTCACCGTCGGCATCGAAGTATTTGCGGCACGCGGGATCATCGCGTTCCTCGGCGACCACAGCCTGGTGCAACTCTCGACGTTCGCCATCAATCTCCTGGTGGCGCTCGCGATGGCCGCCGGAACGGACTACGGGATCTTCTTCTTCGGCCGATACCAAGAGGCCCGTCAGGCCGGTGAGGACCGCGAAACCGCCTACTACACCACCTACCGCGGGGTCGCCCCCGTCGTCCTGGGCTCCGGCTTGACGATCGCCGGAGCGATGCTGTGCCTGAGTTTCACCCGAATGCCCATTTTCCAGACCATCGGCGTGCCGTGTGCCGTCGGCCTGCTCGCTTCGGTCGCGATCGCCTTGACCCTGGTTCCCGCCGTCCTCACCATCGGAAGCGGTTTCGGGCTGTTGGACCCCAGGCGCACGATCGGGTTCCAGCGCTGGCGCCGGGTCGGCACGGCGATCGTCCGCTGGCCCGCACCCATCCTCGCCGCGACGATCGCCATCGCTCTCGTCGGCCTGGTGACCTTGCCGGGCTATCAAACCAGCTACAACGACCGCGCCTACATCCCCAAAAACGTTCCGGCCAATGTGGGATATGCGGCCGCCGATCGTCACTTCAGCCAATCCCGGATGATGCCGGAAATCCTGATGATCGAATCAGATCACGATATGCGGAACCCGGCTGACTTTCTGGTGCTGCACAGACTGGCCAAAGGGATCTTTCAGGTGAAAGGCATCTCCCGGGTGCAGGGCATAACCCGGCCGGAGGGAACGCCGATTCAACACACGTCGATACCGTTCTTGCTCAGCATGCAGCAGGCGACCATGTCGCAAGATATGAAGTATATGCAGGCGCGAACCGACGACATGCTCAAGCAGGCCGACCTGATCGCTCAGCAGATCGCGACGATTAAGCGTCTCTACGAGTTGCAGAAGCGGATGACTGAGATCACCCATGACACCATTACAAAAACGAAGGAAATGACGGTAGTCCTCAATGAAGTCCGACAACATTTGTCCGACTTCGAGGATTTCTTCCGGCCGCTTCGAAGCTACTTCTACTGGGAAAGGCACTGCTACGACATCCCGATATGCTGGTCACTGAGGAACATTTTCGAGACCTTCGACGGTGTCGATATTCTGGCCGATAAATTACAGCAAGACCTCATTCCGGATCTCGACAAAATGGACGCGCTCATGCCTCAGCTGCTTGAGCAATACCCGACGATGATCGCGATAGCAGAGGGCATGCGATCGATGATCCTGACGATGCACAGCACCATGGCCGGAACCCTCGGGCAGATGACCAGCAACGACAAGGACGCCGTCGCCATGGGCGAGGCGTTCGACGCCTCCAAGAACGACGACTCCTTCTATCTGCCTCCGGATATCTTCGAGAACGCCGACTTCAAACGCGCGATGAACAATTTCCTGTCCCCGGACGGCAAGGCGGCTCGATTCATCATTTCGCATCGGGGCGACCCGGCGACGCCCGAAGGGGTATCGCGGATCGACCAGATAAGGACGGCCGCCGAAGAGGCACTCAAGTCGACACCGCTGGAAAACTCCAAAATCTACATCGCCGGCACGGCATCGACCTTCCGGGACTTCAAGACAGGTTCCGAATACGACCTCTTCATCGCGGGAGTCGGTGCCCTCTGCCTGATTTTCATCATCATGCTCGTCATCACCCGCAGTTTCGTGGCGGCGCTCGTCATTGTGGGCACTGTGGCGCTGTCGCTGGGCGCCTCGTTCGGGTTGTCGGTGCTGATATGGCAATACCTACTGGGCTTCAAATTGCACTGGATGGTGCTTCCGATGGCCGTGATCATCCTTCTGGCCGTCGGGTCTGACTACAACCTGCTGCTGGTTTCCCGCATGAAAGAAGAAATAGGGGCTGGCATCAAAACGGGCATCATTCGGGCGATGGGCGGTACCGGTAAGGTCGTGACGAACGCGGGACTGGTGTTCGCTTTCACCATGGCCGCCATGGCGGCCAGCGACTTGCGCATCATCGGACAGGTCGGTACCACCATCGGTCTCGGCCTGATGTTCGACACATTGATCGTGCGATCGTTTATGACGCCCACCATCGCTGCGCTGCTCGGACGGTGGTTCTGGTGGCCGCAGGTGATTCGTCCCCGTCCGGCCAGCCAGATGCTGCGATCCGAGGCGCCCCGTCCTGTGGTGCGGGCGTTGCTGTCGCGCAACATGCACGAAGATGACGCCCCAACGGCCGAGATCCCGAGGCCCGCTCGATAGGGCGTTCCCTGTGCAGCGGCGCGTCGTAGGGCTCGCGGCCGATACGCTGAGGATCCATCATGAAATTCGCCCTGGCATGCTACGGAACTCGCGGTGACGTCGAACCGTCAGCTGCCGTGGGCCGCGAACTACTCCGCAGGGGACACGAGGTCCGCATGGCCGTCCCGCCCGACCTTGTCGGCTTCGTCGAGTCGGCCGGGCTGGCGGCCGTCTCATACGGGCCAAAACTAGAAGACTTCTTGGACGAAGAGTTCTTGCGCAACATGTGGCGAGACTTCTTCCGAAGTGCCTGGACGATCCGCGGACCGCTGCGTGTGGTGCGTAGGGTATGGGAACCGATCATCCAGTACTGGGGCGACGTCAGTACCACTCTGATGTCACTGGCCGACGGGGCCGACCTACTGTCCACCGGCATCAATTTCGAACAGCCCGCCGCCAACGTCGCCGAACATTACGACATCCCGCTGACCACGCTGCATCACTTTCCGATGAGGGTCAACGGTCAGCTGGTTCCGAGCGCGCCGCCGGCGGTGGTCCGGTCCACGATGACGGCGACAGAGTGGCTGTTTTGGCGCTCGACAAAAAAAGTCGAGAATGCGCAGCGCCGCAAGCTCGGCCTGCCGGAAGCAAAACGTCGCTCGTCGCGACGGGTCGCCGAGCGGGGATCGCTCGAGATTCAGGCCTACGACCAGGTGTGCTTCCCCGGATTGGCAGCCGAATGGGCGAAATGGGGTAGCCGGCGCCCCTTCGTCGGCGCGCTGGCGATGGAGTTGACGACCGAGGCCGACGAGGAAATCGCATCGTGGATTGCCGAAGGGACACCGCCGGTGTGCTTCGGATTCGGCAGCATACCGGTGGAGTCACCGGCCGCCACGGTCGCAATGATCAGCGCGGCGTGTGCAGAGCTGGGTGAGCGGGCGTTGATTTGCTTCGGCGGAAACGACTTCAGCAACGTGCCGCAATCAGGTCATGTCAAAGTGGTGGGAGTCGTGAATTACGCCGCGGTCTTTCCCGCCTGCCGTGCGGTAGTCCACCACGGCGGCTCGGGCACGACCGCCGCGAGCCTGCGCGCCGGAGTACCCACGTTGATCCTCTGGAGTTCGGCCGACCAGCCATATTGGGGAAACCAGGTCAAACGACTCAACGTCGGCACTGCCCGGCGCTTTTCGGCCACCACGCAAGGCTCGCTAGTCGCCGACCTGCGCCGGACCCTCTCCCCCGAATGCGCCATCCGAGCCCGCGACCTCGCCCGGCGGATGACCAAACCCGCCGAAAGCGTCGCCGGCGCAGCCGAGTTGTTAGTCGACGCGGCGCAGCGAAAACGTGTGAATTGATCTGGGTGCGCCGCTGATCTTCCGCTCCCCGACTGTCCGGCCCGAACGCGAGAATCCTCATCAGGTGCGGGGCCCGGGGCCCATGTGACTCAGGTCGCACATGAGATGCCATGATCGGTACAGTGGCGATCAAGTGAGCAAACTCAGAAAGTACTGACGGCGTCAATTTTGGCGCTGCGGTCGTCACTGCTGGTACTCACATGCGCGATAGGGGCCGGGGTTGACAGAGCAAATTTGTCGTTTGTGCAACGGCGTTGTTCGTGAAGTGCTCGATCTCGGTCCACAACCGGTCTCGAACGCATTTCTGAGACCCGAGGTGGCGGCCAAAGTGCCGTTCTTCCGACTTGCCATCGGGCTTTGCGAGTCGTGCACCATGGTGCAGCAACTCGACGAGGTTCCTCCAAATCAGATGTTTCATGCGGAGTATCCATACCGCGCATCCGGTTCCTCACTGATCCGCAAACACGGCGAGGAGGTGGCCCGGCAGATCATTCAGACCTGCCCGGGCGGTCGGGACGGCTTCGTCGTCGAAATCGGCAGCAACGACGGCGTGATGCTGAAGACGCTGAGTGAGGCCGGTATCCGGCATCTGGGAGTGGACCCTGCCTCCGTGGCGGCCGATGTTGCGCAGACCAACGGCGTCAATGTGTGGAAGGACTTCTTCAACACGTCAACGGCCACCAAGATCCGCGACGAGCACGGGCCGGCACAACTGATTTACTCGGCCAACGCGATCAGTCACATCTCCTACCTCGACGAGATATTCCTCGGGGTCGACATCTTGCTAGCGCCGGACGGGTTGTTCGTGTTCGAGGATCGCTATCTCGGCGACATCCTGCGGTGCGTCTACTTCGACCAAATCTACGACGAGCACATCTATCTATTCGCTGTTCGTTCGGTGCAGGCGATGGCGGCGCGTTTCGGCTTCGAGCTGATCCATGTCGAACACCTTCCACTACATGGTGGTTCCATTCGCTACACGGTGGCCCGCCCGGGCACCTCGAAGCCGTCCGCCTCCGTCGCCGAATTCTTGGCACGTGAGGAAGCCGAGGGACTTGCCGAGATATCGACTTACGTCGAGTTCTCGACCGCTATAGACGGAATTCGGACCGACCTCGTCACCCTTCTCCAGGAATTGCGCTCCGGCGGCCGACGCGTTGTCGGCTACGGGGCGACGTCGAGGAGCGCTACCGTGATGAACTATTGCGGTATTGGCCCCGACTTGCTTCCTATGGTGTGTGACTCGACCCCGGAGAAGCAGGGCCGCCTCACCCCGGGCACGAAGATTCCGGTATGCCCGCCTGAGTACTTCTCCAATCCATACCCTGACTACGCGTTGCTGTTCGCCTGGAACCACGCCGAGGAGATCATGGCCAAGGAACGCCGGTTCCAGGAGAACGGCGGTCGGTGGATCCTCTATTCACCGAAGGTCCATCTGGTGTGATGGCGGTGGACCGGGCCCACGCAGGGGCTGTAACGCTAATGCGGCTGGTGTTCCGCAACTCATCGATATGATCGACCCGGTTTTCACTCTCGGCAAGCAGCCCGGTCACGCAATTTTCTCTGCACTCGAATAGGAGGCGTCGGCTCTTGTCAGCGTCTGTGCTCATCACCGGTGGGGCCGGATTCATCGGCACCCTGCTTTCACGCCGTCTCGTAGAGGCCGGTTACGACGTCGCTGTGATGGATGTCCTGCTCCCCCAGGTGCACGGCGAGCGGCCAACACTGAAGCTGGCACCCTCCGTACGACTGTTTACCGGCGACGTGACCCATGCACCCGATTGGGATGCTGTGCTTCGATTGTTCCGTCCCTCTCAGGTCGTCCATTTGGCGGCTGAAACGGGCACCGCGCAGTCGCTGTCCCAGGCCACCCGTCATGGCTCGGTCAATGTTGTCGGCACCACCCAGCTTCTCGACGCTCTGAGCCGTGCGGAGCTGGTGCCCGACCAACTCGTGCTGGCATCGTCAAGAGCCGTGTACGGCGAAGGCGCCTGGCAATCCGGCACTCACGTCTTCTACCCGCGGCCCCGGAGCCACGCGCAGCTGTTGGCTGGCGTTTGGGATCCCGTGGGGCCTACCGGCGAACCCGCGGTGCCACTTCCCCACCGTGCGGGCGAAACGGAACCCCGACCAACCAATATTTACGGCGCCACGAAGCTTGCCCAGGAGCATCTGTTGGCCGCGTGGGTGGCCGCGCATGACACGAAGCTCAGCGTGCTCCGGCTGCAGAATGCCTACGGGCCAGGCCAATCGCTGACCAATCCGTACACCGGGGTAGTTCCGTTCTTCGCGCGGTTGTCGCGCGAGAAACTCCCATCGGAGGTATACGAAGACGGCCGGATTGTGCGCGACCTCGTCTATATCGATGATGTCGTCGACGCGCTGTTCGCGGCCGTGGAACAACCTGCGGCTGAATCACGCTGCCTCGACATCGGCTCGGGCAACGGCATAACCATCCATCAGCTAGCCCGGAAGATCGCCGCCATCTTTGATGCCCCCGAACCCGTCGTCGTGCCCAAATTCCGCGACGGTGATATTCGGGCCGCCAGCTGCGACATCGAACCGGCGAGTGGCGAGCTCCAATGGCGCCCGAAGTGGTCGCTTGACGACGGGCTCCGCTCCCTGCTCGACTGGATCGACGAACAATCCGACGTGCCTTCGGCGGCAGGCGATCATGCCGTTTCGGGCGTCTCGTCGCAGCACTAAGGGTGCCGTTCCGCGCCTTCGTCGGAAGACGGCTCGGGCGACGGCAGACCAGCGCACGCGAGAGCTCCCGCGACCAGGCTGGCGCGACGAGTGGGCTAATGTATGCACGCGCTGGGCTCATGGTCGAGCTATCGCAGACGGAACACGGTTACGGATGGGAATTCCCGCCAATGGCGCGAACCCGCCGGTGTGACCAAGCGAACCTGGCGACCCGGGTCACAAAATTTCAAACGCCCATTGACGGCGTCGATGGGCGTCTAGGCTCACCACCGGGCACTTACTGGCATGCGAGACAGGGGGCGGTTTTGACCGTGACCGATAGCGACGTCCGATCTCTCTACCTCGATCAGATCCGGCGCGACCTCACCAGATATGGCATGGACCAACTCGTGCCTGTGGGGTGGCCACTGCGGATGCGCGCCAGCGTGGGGTGGTTGACGTGGCTTCCCTTCCTCAAGAAGCGCAACCTGATGCTGGTGCGTAAACGCCCATTCGACCAGCGTGCGCGCGACTTGGGCATGGATTGGCCGGCCGACGCCGAGACCATGATCGGAATGCGCCGACTCACCAGTCTGCAGCAATGCGTCGAGACCGTGCTGACTGAGGACATTCCCGGTGACCTCGTCGAATGTGGAGTGTGGCGAGGCGGAGCCTCGATCCTGATGCGCGCCGTCCTGGCCGCCTATGGGGACAAGACGCGGCACGTATGGCTGGCCGATTCCTTCGAGGGGGTGCCACCCCCGGACGCCGCGAACTACGAAGCGGATAAGCTGCCGCGCTTCGCGCTCGGGCTGCATCACGCCGCGCCGGTCCTGGCAGTGTCACAGGACGAAGTCAAAGCGAATTTCGAGCGTTACAACCTGCTGGATGATCAGGTCCGCTTTCTGCCGGGCTGGTTCAAGGACACGCTGCAGGATGCGCCGATCGACCAGATCGCCGTGCTGCGGCTTGATGGCGACCTCTACGAATCGACAATCCAGGCGCTCGACGCGCTGTACCCGCGATTGTCGCCGGGCGGTTTCTGCATCATCGACGACTACAACCTCGCCGGATGTCGCCAAGCCGTCGCGGACTACCGCACTAAGCACGGGATCTCCTCGGAGATCGTGACGATCGATCAATGTGGTGTCTTCTGGCGTAAGTGATGGAGGGCAAGGCGCAGTCGCCGCGCTCGCCGTCTCGGGCGCCGAACTATGCCCACGCTGAAGCCGCTATCGGAGTACAGGTTTCTTCTGGACGCGCGCGCAACGCCAACCTCGGCAGAACTTTGAGACTTGGGGACTAGACGATGAGGTTTGTGCTGGCGAGTTACGGAACTCGCGGCGATATCGAGCCGTCCCTGGTCGTCGGTCGTGAATTGGTACGCAGAGGGCACGATGTCCGCATGGCTGTGCCGCCCGACTCGGTCGCTTTTGTTGAGGAGGCGGGAGTTCCGGCGGTCGCCTACGGGCTGGACACGCGGACCTGGTTGGACGTGTACCGCAACTTCTGGACATCTTTCTTCGGAGCCTTCTGGAAAATCGGGCACCTTCGAAAACTCTGGCGCGAGATGTGGCAGCTCAGCGACGAGTCCTGGACCCAGATGAGCAAAACCTTGACATCGGTTGCCGACGGAGCTGACGTGCTGTTCGTCGGCCTCAGCTATCAGGAGGCCGCAGTCAGCGTCGCGGAGTACCTGAACATTCCATTGGCCACGCTGCATCACGTTCCGGTCCGGGCCAACGGCGAGCTGTTGCCGATTCTGCCGCCACCGCTCGCTCGTTTCGCGATGACGGCATTTGACTGGTTGGGCTGGCTTCTGAATAGGAAAGTCGAGCAAGCACAGCGTCGGGACCTGGGACTGCCGAAGGCGAAAGCCCCCGCGGCACGACGGATCGCCGAAAGCGGCGCACTGGAAATTCAGGCCTACGACGAGGCGTGCTTTCCCGGGCTGGCCGCGGAATGGGCCAACTGGGACGGCCAGCGTCCGTTCGTCGGTTCGCTGACGATGGAGTTGACCACCGGCGCCGACGCCGAAGTCGTGTCGTGGATTGCCGAGGGCACCCCTCCCATCTGCTTTGGATTCGGCAGCATGCCGGTGGAATCGCCGGCCGCCGCTATTGACATGATCGGCTCCGCCTGCGCGCAGTTGGGCGAGCGTGCGTTGATCTGTGCCGGTTGGAGTGACTTCAGCGACGTCCCGCACGGCGACCACGTCAAGGTGGTCGGCGGCGTGAACTACGCCGCGATCTTCCCGGCCTGTCGGGCGGTCGTCCATCACGGTGGCTCGGGTACCACGGCCGCAAGCCTGCGCGCCGGAGTCCCCACCCTGATCCTGTCAATGGATGTCAATCAGATGTTGTGGGGTGCTTGTGTCAAAAGGTTGAAAGTGGGCAGCTCCCGGCGTTTCTCGAGTACTACGCGCAAATCGTTGGTTGCCGACCTGCGCCGGATCCTCGCCCCGGAATACGCGACCCGGGCCCGCGATCTCGCCACCCGGATGACCACACCCGCCGAAAGCGTCGCAACCGCCGCCGACGTCGTCGAGGCTTATGCCCGTTCGAGGCATCGTGCCTGAGTGGTGCGGTGGGGCCCCAAAGCGCCGCGCTGCCGCGTGGCTGCCTGTTAGGATCCATCGACGCCGATCAACGATCTCGCCGAAACGGTACGATTGAATCGACGATTCGAGCTGCGAGACTTTACTGCACCGACCTTTTCAGACAAGACCAAGGAAAACATGACCAGCCTGACGACCAAACCGAAAGTTCGGTGGACGCCTCGAACCCTTACCATCCTATTTTTTTGGTGGCTCGGAGGAATGCGCCCCGCTCTGGTGAGGCATTACCTTACCGACGCCTTGCGTTGTCGGCTGGTGAAGTCGGGGGTGCCATCGCGCACGGCAAAGCACGTCGCTGAGGTGAGCGCGGAGTTCGAAGCAAGAGCAGCCCAGGGACAATTCCAAGAGCGCTGGTTCGACATGAACATCGTGCCCTGGTGTGTCACCTTTCCGAAAGTCTTCGGTCGTACCGATGCGGTGCGCATTCTCGAAATCGGGTCGTGGGAAGGGCGCTCGAGCCTGTTCTTCCTGACCTACTTTGCGCACGGCGAGCTGACCGCCGTTGATACCTGGGCTGGTAGTGACGAATGGCACTACAACGCGACCCCAGACCTGCGGGACCTGGAAGCCAGGTTTGACAGCAACGTTTCGTCTGGTGCGGGGCGGGTAACGAAGCGCAAAGGATCGTCGCTGACTGTTTTGCCACAATTGATCGCCGAACGACAAGAGTTCGACTTGATCTATGTAGATGGATCTCACTTCTCCGACGACGCAATCGTCGATGGGCTCAATGCATGGCGTTTGCTCAAGCAGGACGGCGTAATAATTTTCGACGACGTTATGTGGCCGGCTTACCCGCGAGCGCGGGCTAACACCGCGTGGGCGATCCACCAGTTCCTGAAATACCATGCAGGCGAATACAAAGTACTGCACGCCCAGTACCAAATTATCTTGCAGAAGAAGAACGCATTTGTTGATGAGACTGCCGATTGGGTCAGCAAGCCACCTGCCCCCGCTGCGGTTTCAGATCCGTCGGGTAACGGTCGTCAGCCGGAACAAAGCCATCAGCAGGTGCTGGGTTAGACGCGGGATGATTTATACCGTGTCGAGCGCAGGCTGAGCGCGCGGTAACCGGTCCGGGTCGCACCCCGGTTGCTGTCGTCGGCACGACGCCCTCAATGACCTCCTGGGTCATTGGCGTTTTGGTGGCTGATGCCCAGGCAACGGCGGCGCGCATGGGGTTGCACGCCACATTCCACTACCCTGACGTCGCCTCCTGCTGGACGGTGACGGCCGGCGCCGGCCGACCTAGTCTCTTTTGCGCAAAACGAGACTTCAGCGCCATCGCCCGCTTCTCGACCCCGAACCAGCTCAGAGCGGCCAGGGGCACGGTCGCGGCGCCGGCGACAGCTGCGAAAGCAAACGGATTCAAAAAGCTAAGCCCGCACATGACGAGGAACTGCTGCACCGGCCATCCGTAGATGTAGATGCCATACGAAAGATCCGTCCGCAGCCTGAGGCGCGGGTGATGAATCAGCGCGCCCGAAACGATGACCCCGTAAGCAAGTGGAATGGCGCCGACCACCCGATAGTTGGTTACGAGTAAGGCGGAACCAATGGCGATAACCAGGCAGACTACTACGAGCGACCACCGAGCGGGCAACACCTCGCGGAACTGGTGGATCAGCATGCCGGCCAAGAACACAACAGCGAACCGTCCGATCATCTGCGGAATGGTTTGCACTGCGAAGCCCGGGTAGGACACCACCGCGGCCAAGGACACCGCCAGCACGAACGCAAGAGGAACGGCCCAACGGCGGCCCAGCAACCCGATGACGCCGGCGGTCGCGACTCCGATGTAGCAGAACAGCTCGAAAATGAGAGTCCAGAGGGTGCCGTCCCACACATGGGGCCAAGGAACTCCGTTCGGTGTCCCCGCGATACTGCCGTGGTACACGTTCAGTACGGCATTGTTCAGGACGTATTCGATTGGCGCGGCGGACATCAGCAGTTTCTTCGGCGACCCACCCTGAACGGCCACTCCGATCGGGGCGATGACGAACGCGATCACAATCAGGCACACCCACAACCCCGGAAAGATGCGAAGAGCGCGCGCCACGAAGTATTCGCGAGGGCGCGGATTGCGGTGCCAACTCGCGGTGATGAGGAACCCGGAGAGGACGAAGAAGCCGTCGACCGCTACGTCATAGAGGCCGTGTAATCCAGGAGCCGTGTGGCCGGTCAGCGGCCAGCAGTGTTGCAGTACGACGGCACTGGCCATTATCAGTCGCCACACATTCAGGGCGTTCATGCGCGGATCGAATACCTGGCTCAGTTTCATGCGTCTCCACCTATCCCGTTTGCCCGTCCAGTGTTCCGCAGTTACTCGGGCGTCGCATGGAGGTTTGCCAAAGATTCGCGAGTGGCGGTCGGCCATCACGGTAACACTCCGTCGGCCCCCCGTCCCGGTGGTCACGACCCCTGCGGGCCGGGAAACGCCAGCCTGTCCGTCCTGGCAGATGATACTGTCGCCCAAACGGGGCAAATATCAAGCAATCATCCGCTGAGGAAGTCGATTTGGCCGACGGGGAGCTGACCGCAGACGAGGCGGAAGGCGGCGTCTGGGACGTCATCGTCATCGGCACCGGCATGGGCGGCGGGACACTCGGCTACTCGCTCGCCCGTTCGGGGCGACGGGTGTTGTTCGTCGAGAAGGGGCGTTCGACCCTGCCGGGGGCACCGGGGACGATCCGCGCTTCGATGCCCGAAGTCGCCGACCCGCTGGCCTGCCGCTCCGCCGAGACCTTCTATGACGCGTTGGCCCGGTCGGGCCGCTCAACCGACGAGGTTGAAGACATCAGCGGCCGCTCCGCACAGCGATTTGTGCCCTTTTTGGGCAGCGGGACGGGCGGGTCGTCATCCCTCTATGGCATGGTCTGCGAGCGGTTCTTCGCTCAGGATTTCACCCCCCGCCAGCACTTCCACGACCCGGGCGATTCCACCGTGCCGGAGGCCTGGCCGGTCACCTACGACGAGATGCGGCCCTGGTATGCGGCGGCCGAGAAGCTGCTGGGAGTGCGGGGCCAGCCCGACCCACTGCGCCCCGAGGCGGCCGAGGCGGGTCTGCCTGCCGCACCGCCATTTTCGGCAGAAAATCAGCCGTTGGTTGACTACCTGGCAGGTCGCGGCCTGCATCCCTACCACCTGCCGATGGCCTGTGATTACACCGAAGAATGCTCTACCTGCCAAAGCTATCTCTGCAGCAAGTCGTGCAAGAATGACGCTGCGCGTAATTGCGTGCTGCCCGCCGTCGCCGATCACGGGGCCCACCTGTTACCCGAATGTCGGGTCGTGCGCCTCGAAGCGGACCGAACCAAGGTCAATCAAGTGATTTGCGAGAGCCCTTCCGGGACAGTGGCATTGAAGGCCAACGTGGTGGTGCTGGCCGCCGGTGCGCTGGTGACGCCCGTGCTGTTGCTCAATTCCCGTTCGGCCGATTGGCCGCGCGGCTTGGCCAACGGCTCAGATTGGGTGGGCCGCAACTTGATGCGTCATCTTGTCGACATGGTCGAAATCTGGCCGCAGCCCGGCGTCAGGATGACGGGTGCGAACAAAGAGATCGGGCTGAACGATTTCTATTTCTGGGAGGGCCAAAAGTACGGCACCGTACAGTCATTCGGCTCGATGCCGCCCCTGGAAATCATGACCAGCGCTCCCGGGTGGCGGGCGAGGGCATTGCGCCTGATGAACCCGGCGGTGCGTCGGGGTTATGAGCGGTTCTTCAACGGTGGACTGGTGCTTGCGGCGATCATGGAAGACCTGCCCTATCTGGACAACCGCGTCTTGCAACCCGACCGGCCGAATGCGGATGGTCGCCAGCGCATGCGAATTCAGTATAGTCTTCACCCCAACGAGATCCAGCGCCGTGCAGTGTTTTTGAAGCAGTTGAAAGATGTAATGGAGCCGTTTCGCAAAATCACCCTGCGTGGCGCCGAGGACAACAAAGCCGTGGCCCACGTCTGCGGCACATGCCGCTTTGGTACCGATCCCGCATCCAGCGTGCTGGACCCGCACAACAGGGCACATGAAGTCGAAAACCTCTACGTGGTGGACAGCTCGTTCTTCCCTTCCAGCGCCGGGTTGAATCCGAGTCTGACGATCGCGGCCAATGCCTTACGGGTGGCAGCCCACGTCAACCAGGCACACTTCGCAACCTGATCACCGTGGAACCACCCCCGAGCCCCAATCCCCTTGGATTACTCGGCCGGCTGCCGAAGCGGAAGGCCCGCGGCGCGATAGATCGCGTCGATGACGGTCATGTTCTCGACAGCGGATTCCGGCGTCGTCTTCACCGGCTGGCCCCGTAGCACCGCCGCGGCGAACGCATCGAGTTGATACGCGTATGACGGGCGGTGCGGGAAGCGCTCGGCTCGTTTGCCGTCGGCTGATCGGACCGCCAGCCGGTGGAAAGACTGCGGCATCACCGGGTTGAGCACGCGCAGCTCTCCACGGTCGCCAATCACCTTGGCGCTCAACTGCAGCAGGTTGGACGACCACATCGAGCACCGAACCCGTCCCGCATGGCCGCCTTCGAACCGCAATTCGGCCGTCATAGCCCTGTCCACTTGAGGGTCACGCAATTTGGCCTGTGCCGAAACGACTTCCGGCGTGGAGCCGCCAAAGGTTCGAACCATGTCGACGGCGTAGCATCCGGCATCCATCGCCGCGCCACCGGCAAGGGAGTAGTTGTAGCGGATGTCGGAGAACTTCGGGAGGGGAAAGCAGAGGGCCGCTTCCACCCGCTGCAGCTTGCCCAACTCCCCCGAGGCAATGATCTCCTCGACGCGCAGACACAACGGGTGGTAGCGGTAATGAAATGCCTCCATCACAACCCGATCGGACTTCACCGCTAGTCCGGCGATTTCACGGGCCTCGGCGGCATTGGCCGTGAACGGCTTTTCGCACAGCACATGTTTCCCTGCCGCGAGCGCAGCTCGGGTCCACTTGCCGTGCAACCCGTTTGGCAGCGGGTTGTAGATGGCATCCACTTCTGGATCGTCGACGAGCGCCTGGTAGCTGCTGTGCACTCGAGCGATGCCGTGTTTGTCAGCAAACGCCTGCGCGCGCGACGCGTCCCGGGCCGCGACCGCGAAAACTTCGACTTCGGCGTTCTCCCGGGCCGGGTTGATGAGCGCCAACGGCGCGATGCGGGCTGCACCCAGGATGCCGACCCTCACGGTGGCCCCACGTTCAGACACGGACCGGATGCTAGCACTGGCTCAGGCCAGCCGGGGAGACGCACCGCAGAGAGGGATCGCGAGATCTGTTCAGGAATTTGATGAGATCCGGCGCTCCGAGGAAAGAAATTCGTCGAGATACGCCGGTGGCTTCAGATTGAGCAACCGTTCACGGTCGGCGACGAGGTCCGCGTACCCAAGTGCCTCAATCTGCGCCGGCGAGTACGACAACCGTGACTCGGGAACTCCCTTCCGCAGGATCCCCACACCCCAGTCACAGTTCAACACCGCAATGCGCAGATCCTGCCGGGTGCTGCGCAGGTAGACGATCGCCTTCCAGACGTCGCCACTCCAGTCGATCTCCCACCAGCGGTTTTGCCTGCGAAAATCGGCGTACGAGTCCGCCGGGCAGGCGACAGATTCCCGCGTGGGGTTGCAGTCATGTAGGAAGATGACGCCATCGTCGCGCAGATAGCGCAGGGTGTTTTCGACGTCCTGCACCACCTGCCCATAGGTGTGCAGGCCGTCGATCAGGGCGACGTCGATGCGACGTTGCTTGAGGAACGCCGCCTCGTCCGCGAAGAAGGCGTCGCTGGTGGTCTCGAAGTAGTGGGTGGCGTTCGCCTTCGCGTCGGCTCGCCGCCGGGTACGTGCCGACAGTTTGAACGCGGGGTCGACAGCGATTTTCTCCTGAGCGGTGATGCGACGAAACGCCGACCCACGTGAGACGCCAACCTCGAGGTAGACGGGGGTTGAGCGTCCGTCGAGCGCCCGCTGCACAGCCTTGATCCGGTTCATAAGACAACCCTCCCCTAAACGCGTGCACCCAACATAGAACACGCCTGGGCGCAGAAGCACCGTGTCATCTGCGTCCCGTCAGGAGCGTGGACACGGCGTGTCGACGTCTGCGAGGTCCACCCTTGACCCCGGGCGTGCCACCGCGGGTAACCTTCTCCCCATCGGGCGGATTCATATCAGTAACGTATCTCAATCAGGACAGCTACAAGATCCAATCGGCTCGAGGGTTCTGAACATCGTCTCGCGACCCGCTCTAGCTTGACCGGGCCGCTTCCGGGACCCGCCGCGAAAAGAGCGACCCACACTGGTCAATAAGCTGCGCCCAAGACGCCCTGGATGTCATGATGGCGCAGACTTCGAGCACACGGAAGTGAAAAGGCGGGGACCAATGAAGTTTGCCTTGGCGAGCTTTGGAACTCGCGGCGACATCGAGCCCTCGGTCGCTGTCGGTCGCGAGCTTCTGCGCAGGGGGCACGAAGTATGCATTGCCGTCCCGGCCAACCTGGTTGACTTCGTCGAGACGACTGGCCTCACGGCCGTCGCCTACGGTATTGACACGGTGGACGGGCTCCAGGAGGGGCTCGACGCCAACCGCGAATTTTGGACGTTGCTGTTCCATAATTTTTGGAAGGTCAACGAGCTGCGGGATGCATGGCACGGACTTTGGGATCCGGTCGCCGACATGTGGGCGCACATGAACACGACGTTGGTGTCGTTGGCGGATGGCGCCGACCTGTTGCTGACCGGCCTCAATTTCGAGCAGGCCGCTTTCAACGTCGCGGAGTATTACGACATTCCGTTCGCCACGCTGCACTTCTTCCCGATTCGGCCGAACGGGCAACTGGTTGGGCCCCTGCCGGCGCCGTTGGTCAAGCTCGGCATGACCGCGATGGGCTTGTTGTCTTGGCACCTCCTGACGAAGAAACTCGACGATCTGCAGCGTCGCCAGTTGGGCCTGCCGAAGGCAAAAGGCACCTCGTGGCGACAGATTGCCAGCCGCGGCTCGCTGGAAATCCAGGCTTATGACGAGGTCTGTTTCCCGGGGTTGGCGGCCGAGTGGGCGAAATGGAATGGCCGCCGGCCGTTCGTGGGCCCACTCACGATGGAGCTCACCACGGACGCCGATGACGAGGTCGCGTCTTGGATCGCCGCGGGAACGCCGCCGATTTGCTTCGGCTTTGGCAGCTTCGCAGTCGAATCCCCCGCCGCCACTGTCGAAATGATAAGCGGTGCCTGCGCGGAGTTGGGCGAACGGGCGTTGATTTGCTCGGGCTGGACCGACTTCAGCGATGTCCCCCACTTCGACCACGTCAAGGTGGTGGGCGCAGTCAACTACGCGGCGACTTTTCCCGCTTGCCGCGCGGTGGTTCATCACGGGGGTGCCGGCACCACGGCCGCAAGTCTTCGCGCCGGAGTGCCCACACTGATTCTCTGGACGATGCCCGATCAGCCGATCTGGGGGGCCCAGTTCAAACGCTTGAAGGTCGGGGCGTCTCGGCGGTTTTCGACCACTACCCGCGAAACGTTGGTCAAGGATCTGCGCGAAATTCTCGCGCCTGATTATGCCGTCCGCGCACGCGAGCTCGCAGCCCGGGTGACCAAACCGGCCGAAAGCGTTTCCATCACTGCTGATCTCGTCGAGAAGTTCGCCCGCTCCAGGCGTGTCGACTGATCGCGTACACCCAACCGTCGGACGAGAACCGGCCTCCTGCACGAGTGCGGTCCGCATGAGCCCGAGGCTGAAGCGCAACTAAACCCGCTGCGGGACAACGCCAAAGACAAATCGCTAAGCCCAGGTGCCTTTTCGCCGGTGAGCCATCGCCACGATCTCGATCATCGGTTTCACGACGGCCGGCCGGAAGATCCGGGTACGCACACCACCGGAAAGTTTGCGATAACCCTCGAAGGCAGAACGAAAGTCGTGCTCGCTCGCCCGATAGGACTCGAAAACGCGATTGAGCATTCCCTCGTCGGGACACTCGTCTCGCGCGGCCATGCACTGCGCATCGTAGACCGCAGAAATCCAGTCTGTACCAAAACGGTTTGTCACCGGCCCGCGGATTTTCTGTCGACGAAGATCCGGTGTGAGAAACTCTTCGATCGCGCTGGCATCTTGGGTAGCGAGATCGATTGGCAGCGCCATGGAAATCCGCTTAATCTCCCGGCGCCAATCGTCGAGGAGGTTGGGGTACTCGACGAAGACTCGTGGGATGCCACGCGTGTGCCGCTCGGCCAGCAGATTGTATTTCAGCCACAAGGCACTTGAGAGCTCCGGCGCGATGCCCCACGAAGCGGCGACCGATGAGATCACCTCTTCCGGGTGGCGGACGGCAATTACGGCTGCTGCGTCAAAGCCGGCCAGACGCGAGGCCTCAAACCACAAGTCCGAGAGCGTCGTGATCCTGGGGTCCTTGATCACTACGAGCGGTGCTGCCGGCAGCGTGTTGAGATAAGCCGCAATCTCGGCGACGCAGGCGCCCTTCTCTTCGGTGGTCAAGGCGCCGTCTTCAAGTAATCGCAGTGACGGGTCGAACCAGGCGCTGCCGTGGCGGTGCAGGATTGCTTCGTTGATGGCGATGACTTTGCGCGGCTCCCAGTTGCCCCGTGGATTGCCGGAATCGGCGCCCAACATTCCGGCCGGCAGCGTTCCACCGCACAGCGAGAGGACGCGTGTGATGGCTGAGGTTCCCGAGCGTTGTGTCCCCAGCACAAACAGAACTACCGGGCGGGTACCAGCCCCAGGGGCATCGGCATTGCTGAGGCCTTCGTGGTAGGTATCGACAACGCTTTCGATGGGCCTGGCCCGCCGGTTGGATCTCATAACGAATCGAAGCCTTCCAGTTCTCCTCTGCGTAGGCCGCGATGGTATCCCAGGATCGTCGTGATTTCGCGGGCTTTGCGGGGATTCCTGCAGCCCGAGCCCGATGGCAACCCCCGCTGGCCTCCCCTTCGCTCCCCCGGATCGCTGGCGCAGAGCCACCGGCACGGCCACATGATCGACATGGACATTCGTCAACTGGTGAGTTCCCGTTCAACCGCCGCCCCCGGGATGACTCAGGATGGATATGCCCATGGCGGCCAGCGGTGCCCCTTGGGCCGGCTTGTGGACCATTCGCTCGATGGGCGTTGCTCAAACTTGCAATCGACCATCAATTCGTGGTGTCAACTGAACCCCAGCTACTTTCGCTACGGAGCGAGCACAGGCAGGGGCGGCACCAAACACCCCGGGCAGCAATAACTTTGCTGAATCCAGCCCCACTCGATCGGCGCTCACGCCTCGCGAGGAGCCTACCAAGCAGAGTAATCTGCAGCGCATCGTTCCGAGAAACAAGAACCCTCGTAAACGGGCGACTCTAGGCGGAGTCCAGCGGGAATTGCTGGGGCCACTCCCGATGAAGGACTATCGACATCCTGCCCAATATTCCCATAGTCGGGCCCCAGCCGTGGATTCGCCGCAATCCCTGCACCATTGCCAGGCGTCCGCCCAGGTCATACCGCCAACGGCCGAAGTGCATGTTGGCGGTCTTGCGTCCGAAGTGGTTGATATAGGCCATTTCGGTTACGTACACGCCATATCCAGCCTTACGCGCACGTAACGCGAGATCAAGGTCGATTCCCCACCCATAACGTTTAAAATATTCTAGGTTCATTCCACCCGTAGCCCGCCAGCATTCGCGGGACAGCATGAGCGCCGTTCCCTCGACAGCAGGCACTACCCGGTACCGAGGCCGAGGAATGTAGTCCGCAGCGTCTGGCTGTTGATCGGCTACTGCCCATGGCAACCCCAGGTCGGTCATCGGCCCAACGATTCCTGCGTCGCTGGGCAAGCGCGTGTCGAGAAGGGCAGCCACGAATCCCTTCGAAATGCGGGTGTCGTTGTTGAGTGTCATTGCGTGGGAGTAGCCCTCGGAGAACGCAATTTGGAATCCAAGCTGACTGCCGCCAGCCCATCCGAGGTTTTCGCCGGGCGTCGTGACCCGTTCGTTTCCGATTTTGGGATAGTCGCCCTTATTGTCCACAATCAGATACTCGGCGCCCTCGCGCACTAAGTCCCCTACAAGCGCGTGGGTGTACTCATGTCCTCCGAACACCGGAACCGTAATCAGCAGAGACACGAGCTAACCGTACACCGGCAGTAGTTTCCGTGAGCCGCCTCCGAGATGCGCGATGCCGGGGCGCGTTCGCAATTCTCCCACTTAGTCCAGGGCACAGGGATCGCTCATGACCGGGGCTAGAGTCGATCGTTTGGTCCACGAAGTTTGCGCCCATGCCGAACACACGCCGCCAGCCGCGTGTCGCGCGCTATGACGTTCGTATGCAGCCAGTGGCCATCGTCGCCGCGTACAGCCTGGCCGGGTCGTCCACCCATGCAGCATCACCTGTTGCCCGATTCCGTTTGCCTGTTCCTGTGCAATGTGATCAGATCCGTTGCGGGGGGGGCTATCCTGAGGCGGTTGGTGACACAGGATGGGAAACCCATGCAAAATGCGACAGACCCAACAAGTGCCAGCATGTACTACCGCTATACGCGGCAGGAGATGCTGCCTTTCATGCCGACAGATGCACAACGTGTACTAGAACTGGGCTGCGCGGAGGGGGTTTTCGCAGCTGCAGTCAAAGAGCGCACTGGCGCGGAAGTATGGGGCATCGAGTTCAGCGCTCAGGCAGCCGAACACGCGAGGAAACGCATCGACCGTGTCCTCGTTGGAGATGCAAATGCTCAGATTGCCGAGCTACCCGATAGCTACTTCGATGCGGTCGTCTGCAACGACGTACTCGAACATCTCGTCGATCCGACCGCTACCCTTAAACAGCTTCGAGCGAAACTTAGGCCCGGGGGTGTGGTCGTTGCCTCGATCCCTAACATCCGCTATGCGCCTGCTCTGAGCAAGATCGTTTTTCGGAAGGATTTCCCGCAAGACGACCAAGGCATTTTCGACCGCACCCACCTACGCTTTTTCACACGCAAAAGCATCGTGCGACTGTTCGAATCGGCGGGCTTCGGCATGCAGCGCATGAAGGGGATCAACGCTTATTATGGACCCCTCGGACTCTTGCTGACTCTCATAACCCTCGGATATTTCCGCGATAGCATCTACCTTCAATACGCGTGCGTGGCGTCGCCGTCAACGTAAAGTCGCCTTTTTATCCGGGCATTAGGCCCTGAGGTGTGCTTTCTGCCCATGACAGGTTTTACGGACGGGCCGGCTGATCCGAGTGTATTACCGCTCGATCAAAGCTTTCTGCAGTCGCGCAAGTCTGCCGAACGCGGATGCCGCGTACCGATTCAAGGGGTACGGCAAGACCTGGTCATGAGCAAATCGGAGCCTCGCCTCTAGTTCATCCTTATCTGAACTCGCCAGGACCGTCGCCGGGTGGGTTAAGGGCAGTTCGATCTCTTCCGCGCGCAGGGAAGAGTAGACAGCGTCTTTCACCGTGTGTGTCGCCTCCGAGTGATACCCGATGTTCCGGACCAAGTTTCGAGCGGGAGTGATGCAAAGGCCCGAATTCACCCATATGCTGTAGACCCATTGGAAGTCCCAGGTGTCGACGTTGCCATCATAAGCGCACTGGATCACGGATTCCCAGAAGAAGCGCTCGCTCCTCTTCGCCGAGTACTGATCGAAAAGTTTCCTCTCTTTAATCTCCGGCCAGTACGTCATGTTGATATCGTATTTCGCCCAGGCGCGTCGCCAAGTCGCCCAACCCCACAGGTGCGGATATCTCGAGAAGTAGTAACTATCCGCCGTCTCGGCACGCCCGAAAAGATGATTATCTCCAGTAATCATCATGATGCGCTCGTCGCTCTCATATCGATCGAGGAGCTCGGTGCAATAGGGGAAGAACGAGGCGGAGGGTATACAGTCGTCCTCGATGATTATCGCCTTCTCCACGAGTCCGAAGGCCCAGGTTAGGCCTGATGAGACCCGGAGCCGGCACCCCAAATTAGTCTCGGAGTAATTCCTCTGCACTTCACATTCCCAGTCAACCTCCTCGATGACCGCGCGCGCCGCTTCGCACTTCTCGGGCTCTCCAGGCCTGTTCACACGGGGACCGTCCGCGATTACCAGGAGCTTGCTCGGTCTAGCGGCCCTGATCGTCTCGAAGACCTGCCTCGTGCAGTCCGGCCGGTTGAAGATGACGAAGATAATCGGGGGCGTCGAGGTCAACGTCTTACCTTTGCGAGCGCACTAAGAGGAGTCAGCGTAATGCGGGTGGCCCTCACTTATTCGTTCTCCTTTGTATTCATTACTCCATACGTCCTGCCCATGCCGTAGTACTCAAAGCCCTCGCCTCGCAAACGCTCAGGGTCGTAGATGTTTCGCCCATCGAACACGACATGTTGTCGCATGGCCGCTTTGACGCGCTTCCAAGACGGCCGTTGAAACTGTTTCCACTCCGTGAGGAGCAAGAGCGCGTCGGCGTCCTCGACAGCGTCGTACATATTGCCGGCATACTCGATCGAACTACCGAGCATCATTTTCGCCTGCTTGGTCGCTTCGGGATCGAAGGCACGCACGGTAGCTCCCAATTCGACGAGCCTACGCGCCACGACGAGAGACGGCGCGGCACGCACGTCGTCGGTCTGTGGCTTGAAGCTAAGACCCCAGAGTCCGATTCGCCGGCCTTCAAGATTCTTCGCGGGCGCCCCTGCGGCGAAACGGGTAACGATCTTGGAGACGAGGACAGACTTCTGCTCGCCGTTAACATGTTCGACGGCATTCAGCAGGTGCATATCTGAGCCCAAGCTGTCGGCGGTATGTAGCAGGGCCTGAACGTCTTTCGGCAAGCAGGACCCGCCGTAACCTATCCCGGGGAACAGGAACTCATAGCCAATGCGGTTGTCGGCTCCGATGGCTTCCCGCACCGCCGAGATATCCGCGCCGGCCTTCTCGCAGAGATTCGAGATCTCATTGATAAAGGAAATTTTTGTCGCGAGAAAGCAGTTAGCCGCGTATTTCGCCATCTCGGCGCTTCTGATGTCGATGGCAATCAGCGGATGGAAGGTGCGTAGGAAGGGTTCATAGAGCTCGCGCATGATGGTGAGCGCACGCTGCGAGTCGCTTCCTACCACGATGCGGTCGGGGTGCATGAAGTCAGCAATCGCCTTGCCTTGCTTCAAGAATTCCGGGTTAGAGACGACGTCGAAATCATGCTTGGTCGTGCTGCCGATGATCGCTCGAACCTCGTCGGCGGTGCCGACGGGGACCGTCGACTTGTCGACGACGACCTTGTAGCGATCCATGTGAGACCCGATGTCGGCGGCTGCGGAGTAAACGTGGCTGAGGTCGGCAGCACCGCTTTCGGACATCGGAGTTGGGACCGCGATGAAGATCACGTCTCCGTGCTCGATTCCGCGTTGCTTGTCGGTGGTGAAGTCGATCAGGCCGTTCTCCCGATTCCTGGCGATCAGTTCCTCCAAGCCGGGCTCAAAGATCGGGGTTCCTCCTGCAAGAAGTAGGTCGATCTTCGCCTTGTCGATATCGACGCAGACGACGTCGTTGCCGCTGTCGGCGAGGCAGGCGCCCGTAACGAGGCCGACGTAACCCGACCCGATTACCGAAATCTTCACGATCGCCCCCCCTTCATGTCCTGGACGGTCGACGCCCATATTGCCGGATGCGCGCGAAGTCCATGCGCGATTCGCATGTTCGAATTCCTAGATGATCGCAAGCACTCTTGCTGGCAGTTGCCTCACGGAAGGCCACAAGTCGTCCAGATCGATCGAAGCGCACACTATCCCCGAGCACATCACATCAGCAGTCATGTCGACAGTTTGATCGCGACCAACCGACCAGTATTCTGAGCAGATTCTTCCGCTGCGGCGATCGCCCGCACGATCGCAACTTCGTCTTCTAGCCCAGTCGTATCCGGCTTCCCAGTGCGCACCACGTCGATGAACGTCCGAAGCTCGCGCGTCAGCGGAGGTTCTTTGCCATAGGTCGGGAACGACGTACGCCCGGAAACGCTCACCGAAAGCTTCCTCTCTGCGGTGTCGTCGAAGGTGAGCGAGTTCTCTTCGCCCAGAATCGTCATGCGATGACGCTTCCGCGGCGACATCCAGCTGACGCTGCCGATGAACGGGACGCCGGCGATCACAAATCTCGCGATTGCCGCCTGGAATCCCGACGCTCCGCCGACGCCGCGGGCCTGGACCGAAATCGGATTAGCGCCGAAGAGCGCCCGGGCCATCGAGAGACCGTGAGGGAGCCAATCCCATAGCACCGACGAATCGGCACGCGGATGGTGATTCATTCCCTCCCAGAACACCGCCCGCATGGGTGCAACGTCAGCTAGAAGATTCTCCGCAGCCTGAAACGCGGGGTTATACAGATGCACGTGCCCCACGACAACGGGCGCCCCAGAAGCTACTACCGCTTCGTGGATGCGGATCGCATCGTCCACCGTTGTCGCCATTGGCTTTTCGATGAATGTAGGTACGCCCGCTTCGATAAATGGGATCGCGATTCTGGCATGCGTCACGGAGGGCGTTGCAATCAGAACACCATCGGGTCGTTGGCGAGCAACGACAGCGAAATTCTTCGACTCCTCGATCAGCTCTACGTCGTGCATCGCCGCGAGCGTGCGGGCGATGTTCGCGCCCCACTTTCCCCGCCCGATTACAGCGAGTCGCATACACCCTTCCGGTAAGAATCCTGGTCTTTGGCCCAATCGATGAATCGTGCGAGGCCATCTTTAACATCGACCTTCGGTTGATAATTCAGCTCTTCAGAGGCTTTGGAGAGATCCGGACAGCGTCGCTGAGGCTCGCCCGCCGGGTAGGTGTCCGGGTAGTCGATTTGCTGAAATGTCGCTCCCGGCACGAGCTTTGCGTACAACTCGGCCAGCTCAAGCATCGAGATTTCGTTGGCGGCATTGCCGATGTTATAGGGCTCGCCGGCGCGACCCTTGAGAAGTACTTTCAAGAATCCGGTAATCGCGTCCGTCGTATAGCAGAACGTTCGCGTCTGCAGTCCGTCGCCATGGACCGGGATGGGCTCGCCGGTGAGCGCCTGATAGGTGAACATGGGAACGACGCGCCGATCGTTGTGCTTCATCCCGGGCCCGAACACGTTGAACGGCCTGACGATCGTTACCGGCAAGCCGTACTTCTGGTGATAGACCGTCGCTATCGTCTCTGCCAGCCGTTTCGACTCGTCGTAGCAAGCCCGGGGGCCGACGCTCGAGACGTGACCGTGGTAGGTCTCGGGAGTAGGCACAAATCGCGGATCGGGGTCGCCGTAGATCTCGCTCGAACTGAAGAACAAAAAACCTTCCAGCGACGGGTTCCGGCGTCCCAACTCGAGCAGATTCTTGATGCCCGATACTGCGCTTTCGATGGTTTCGAGCGGATACTTCATGTAGTACACGGGCGAAGCCAGGCCAGCCGCATGCATGATGTAGTGAATGTCTTCCCGTACGGGCAGCGGATAGGTCACGTCCGCCCACACCTCGGCAATATTCTCGTCCCGCTCGGCGGTGCTCGGATCGCCGGTAATGAAATTATCGACAGAGAGCACGCGGACGGGCCGCTCGAGGATCGTATCGTTGAGCCGCTTGAATACTCGCAGAAAGTGCTTGCCTAGAAAACCCGCACCACCACTCAACAGTACGGTTTTCCCTGAAAGCAAGTGCGCGTCGTCCCCGAGCCCCTGGACGATTGCCTCGGTATCGCGGCGAAGAATGAAGTGTTCAGCCATGCAAATGACCCTTCTGTTACGTCAGCTCGGCGGGCGGAATGGGCTTCAGATAGCGGTACGCTCCGTCGGTCTTCTTCTTGATATCGTCGAAGTACTCGTATGCAAAGACGACGAGTACGTCCGGCTTGTGTTCGTCCAAGTAGCTTTTGGGCACTATCGGGATGTGCGTTCCCGGGGTGAATTTATTCTGCTTCAAGGGGCTGTCATCGACGGTAAACGGAATTTCACTGGGCCCGATTCCACCGTAATTACAAATCGTCGCCACCCGCGCCGGCGAACCGTATCCAGCAACTCGCAATCCGGCGTGGTGGTACTCGGCCAGCTGGTCTTTGAAAGCGGATACTTGAAGGTCGACATTACGTCGAAATTCGCGCAAGGTCTCCTCCGTCAAACCCTTCTCCTCGCGCGCGATGAGCTGACGCGTGGCGTCGGAGGCGGGTTGCCGGCCCGCTCGCTGCACGAACACCTGCAATGAGCCGCCATGCGGCGCAATCTCGCGCACGTGGGTGATCGACATGCCGTGCGCGTCGAACAACTTCGCGAGCGAGGTGAGCGAGTAGTAGAAAATGCGATCCAGATAGAAACGCTCGAATTGTGTAGACGCTAAAATCGCGCCGATATATTCAACCTCGACGATGAAGGTGCCGTCGTCCGTCAGCAGTCGCTTCACGGTGTCGATGAACCCGCTCGGGTTCTCGAGATGGGTGAAGACGCTGCTCGCGACGATAACATCCGCCCTGCCATGCGACTCCTCGATTCTCTCGGCGGCCGACAGATCGAAGAAGGACGTCAGCGTTTCGAGGCCTTGATCGTTGGCGATTTTCGATACATTGATTGAAGGCTCGACGCCGAGCGCTTTGACACCCAGCTTCTGAAGGGGCCTAAGAAGGATCCCATCATTCGAGCCGACATCGACAACAAAACGGGCCGACGCCAGTTGTTGGGCGAGATCCTCGAAATGCTCTACCAGTCCCTGGTTTACAGAGGAAAGATAGTAGTAATCTTCGAACATCCTTTCGCGGGAGACAATTGTGCCCAGCTGGACGTTCTTGCAGGTGGGACAGAAGAAGACCTGCAGCGGAAAGAAATCCTCTGCGGCAAATTCAGCCTCGGTAGGGTATTTGTTCGCGAGCGGTTGCTGTCCCAGGTTGAGGAACTCGATCGCGGCGGGCTCGCCGCACAATCGACATTCCATCGTCGCAGTTGGCGGTGCGGGCATAGACAGGCTCCCCTTTGCCTCGTGTGCAGATCACTACCCATTACGTGGTGTTCGTCCTCGGAATCACGATCATCTCCACGACGAGGTAGTAGGGCGATAGTACGTTACTTGCAGACTTCGCAGTCACTTTCGGGATCGCACGCCGAAAACTTGACACGAATTTTGGCCGCTGCGCCGCAAGCTCTGATCCCTCACGACCGCATACCCCGGAGATTCATCGCGTCTGTCGCCCTGGGTGCTAGCCCCTTTGGATGGCGCATGCTTCAGCCCAGCAGCCGGCCCGACCATTCATTGGGACGGCGCCGCTCTCCCACCGTCCCTGTCAAGCTCGTTGCGACCTGACGTTGATGGAGAAATCCCGGCGTGACGCAAGGGCCAGGACGCTACAGTGGCGGGCGTGAACCGCTTCCCCATGTTGCGATCCCGCATTTGGACACAGCACCCCTCCTTGCTCTGGCACTATCCCGCGACCTACCTACGACATCTACGCACATACAGACGCACAGCCGATGTCCGGGCCGACTATGAAAAGTACGCCGCCGAAGGACAGTTCAAAGAGCACTGGTTCGACGTCAACATCGTCCCTTGGTGTGCCGCGTTAGGGCGGGTATTCGACCGCTCAGATGACATCTCCATCCTGGAGATCGGGTCGTGGGAGGGCCGCTCCGCCTTGTTCCTGCTGACCTACTTCCGAAATGCCACATTGACCGCAGTCGATACCTGGGCCGCGAGCGAAGAATATGCGTATACCGCGACCGCAAATTTGAGTGATTTGGAGGCCCGTTTCGACCACAACCTGTCGGCGTGTACCGGGCGGTTGACCAAACGAAAGGGCATGTCCCTTGACGTGCTACCAAGACTGGTGGAGGAGGGGCAGCTGTACGACCTCATCTATGTGGACGGTTCACATCTCGCAGATGACGTTCTCGTAGACGCAGTTTTGACGTGGCGGCTCTTGAAACCGGGCGGGGTGGTGATCTTCGATGACTTCCTATGGGAGGCATACCCGCGTGCTCGGGCGAACCCAAGGCACGCAATCGTCAGCTTCCTGCACTATCACAGCAGGGAATACAGGATTTTGGGTGCTTACTACCAGATAATTCTGCAAAAAACTGCTGGGTTCGACGATCATGTTGCCCCAGTTGTCAGTTGAGGTTCAAAGCTTTCTCGTCCAAGAAATCCGACGCGCGACAGCCGCCTCACCTACGAGGCCGAACACACGCGCAACACACCGCAACCTACGGCAGTCTTAGGCGCTGGACTCCGCGGCGCTGCGGTAGCCGCGGACCGCGATCGGGATGAACACCGCGAACAGCACCAGGGCCCAGACAAGCGTTAGCCCAAGGGGCCACAACAGCGGACCACCGTGGGCGAGTCCCCACATTGCCTCAATGGGTGTCGACATCGGTTGCATGCGAACGAAAGGCCGCAGCCAGTCGGGGTAGAGCATGATCGGCGTCGTACCGGGGTTGAGGAACGCCAGCGCAACGGTCCCGGCCGCCAGCCAGGTCATGAGGGCGACGCCATTGGTGCGGATGGCGAACGCCATGACCAGCACCGTGAACCCCACCACCATGATCGGGGGGATCAGGACGTACACCAGTACGGTGGCCCAGCCGTGCGTGAAACGCAGTCCCATCGCGACCCCGAGGGCGGTGATCAAGACGGTTCCCAGCAGCGCGCGCACGGCCTCGGCGGTCAGTCGTCCGGCGAGCGCGCTTGCGCGGTGCACCGGCAGCACCCACATCCGTGTCAGCAGTCCGGAATCGCGCTCCATCGCAATGCCGAGCGAAGTACTGAGGGCGCCGAACACCCCGGACAGCATCGCACACACCGGAACCAGGCTGTAGACACTCTCAACACCGGTGAGCTTGTGCACGCGCTCGTCCAGCACAACGACGTAGACGAATAAGAGGCAGACAGGGACGATCAGGGACCCCACCAGCACCGCTCGCTCACGCCGCCACTCGGTGAGGAGTCGACCGGCCTGCACCCAGCTTTCGGCCAGCAGCGAGCCCTGTATTCGGTGCCGCGGCATCTACTATTTCCGCCTTTGCAGACGTAGCGTGATCGCGCCGAAGACCAGCACCATTCCCCCACACCAAGCCAGGCTGGCCGCCAGATTGTCGAGCGCCACATGGCCCGAGCCCAACCCGCGCAGAGTTTCGGCGACCACTGACAGCGGCTGGTTGCGTACATACGGGCGCAACCACGCGGGGAAGGTGCTTTCGGGCGCGATCCCTGTGGACAGCATGAACAGCAACAGTTGGGGGACAAACAGTACGTGGCTGGTGCCTTGGGGGCTACTGGTGCTGGAGCCGAGTGCGTCGGCGGCCAGTGCAACGGCTAAGCCCAGGAGCAACGCGATGGCGATAAAGGCCAGCGCGTACACCAGTCCGCCGGTGATCCGGAATCCGAAGGCGTAGCCGGCGGCGATCGCCACCGCCAGGGCGAGCGCGGCCCGGACTAAGGTCGCCATTATTCGGGCACTCACCGGAACTGCCGCGGCGATCGGCAGCGTCCGCAACCGCTCCCCCATCCCATGCAGGTGATCACGTGCTGCGCGATCCGCGGTGAGCATCGCGACCAGAACCACTGCCTGGATGGCGACCGCCGGGACCAGGTACTGCGAATAGCTGACGTGTCCGGTGTCGACCAGGCCGTGCAGCGCCAGGGAGAAGCCGGCCAGATATCCGACGGGCGAGAATATTTCGAACATCAGGCCGCCGTCTCGCGCCGCGGCGAGTAGCGCGCGTTCGGTAAGGGCGCCCAGGGCGGTCATGGTTGGGCAACGGGCCGCTCGGTGAGGTGCAGGAACGCCTCGTCGAGCGAAGGTTTGCGCAGCGAGATGTCGATGAGTTCGACGCCGATTGCGTCGACCCGTCTAAGCACCTCACCCAGAGTGGCTACCCCGTCGGGGGCCGGCACGGAGACGAAATTCATGTCGGTGTCGATATCGATCCCTTCGAGCCCGTTCAGCGCCGCCGCAACCTTTGGCAGGTCGGCGGGATTGGCCGGGGTCACCTGGCAGTAGCTGCTGCCCACCCTCCGCTTCAGATCCTCGGCGGTGCCGCTGGCGATCACCTGTCCGTGGTCGATGACCACGATGGAGTCGCTCAGCACGTCGGCCTCTTCCAAATACTGTGTGGTCAGCAGCACGGTGACGCCCTGCAGAGCCAACGAACTGACGAATGACCACATGGCTCGGCGGCTGCGTGGGTCAAGCCCGGTGGTTGGCTCGTCGAGGAAAAGGACTTTGGGCAGCACCACCAGGGCGCTGGCGAGATCGACGCGCCGCCACATCCCGCCGGAGTAGGTGGATACCCGCCGATCGGCTGCCTCGACGAGGTCGAACTGCTCGAGAAGCTCGTCGGCGCGAGTCTTGGCCTGCTGGCGACGCAGGCCGCGCAGCCTGCCGAACAGCACCAGATTTTCTCGCCCAGTAAGGAGTGGGTCCATCCCGGTGAACTGTCCGGCCATCCCAATGCTGGCGCGCACCTGGCCGGCCTGACGGACGACGTCGTATCCACTGACGAAGGCACGGCCCGAAGTGGGGCGGATCAGAGTGGACAGGATATTTATGGTGGTGGTCTTACCGGCGCCATTGTGGCCGAGCAGGCCGCACACCGTCCCAGCCGGAACCGAGAAGTTCACGCCCTTGAGCGCAGATGTTTTCCCCCCAAATGTCTTCGTGAGGCCGACAACCTCGATCGCCAGTGGGCTCACCGTCCGAGTATTTCATGGTGCATGTCTCGATGTTGCCGTATGGCCAGTTGCCGACGTTTCGCGGATGGGGAAGCCTTCGTCGGCGTCGCCCCGCCGGGGGCCGAGCGTCCCAATATGCGCTGCATTCCCACAAGCCTACAAGAATCGCTGCGCCTCAACGTATTTCGGGTCACAGTGACCAGCCGATCGTCGACTGCGGGTGTCAAATCAATGAAAAGCCCGGGCAATGATTGCTCGCAGCAATTTGTTCGCCATCGCCACGGCGCGGGAATCTCGGTGAGCCGACAGCCTGGCTTCGGTCTCCGTGAGTGGGTGAGCGATCACGGCCGGCCAATGCTTCTTCCGATTGATCGATCGTGGCTCAAGCTCCATGAGGCGATTACGCGCGGCCGTGGCGTCTGCGCTGTCTCGCGTGAGCACCACGAGACCTCCGCGAAGCCACGGCAAAGTCGAAAGAGACCGCAGCACCAAAGACTCGAAATAGCATGGGTACCAGCCAGCTGAGGCAAACAAGTCGAGCATGTGTGGAAGCGTTTCGGCGGACTCGGACTGTGTGTCCGGCGAACGTAAAAGAGCTATCCGGTCCTGCGCATGCCGCGTTATGTTTTCGACCACCGTGCTATCGAACTTCGCAGCTTTATAGTTTAGCCCCGCATAAATCACAAGATCGAAGGTTTGCCCTAGGTCCAGGGGTTTTCCGAGATCGGCCTCCACGTATTCGTCAACTTCGAGGTACGTCGGCCGTGTTTCGACACAATCGACTCCTTTTATCTGACTGGTTCCATGAAAAGCGAAGTACTTAAGGTAGGCGCCGGACGTAGGACCGATTTGCAGTACTGATCTGGGACAATGGCGGTCTGCGAGATAGCGGAATGGGGGCAGGTCAATGTACAGTTCGGCACTCCGGTGGCTACTATTATTTGTAAATAACCATCTTCGATGCCGCTGTGGCCGCTTTTTGCGATCCGAATCATGCAAGAATTGAACGTCCGCTGCGAGACCAGAAAGATGGGCCTCCGGGTTGAAGATTCTGTCGATCGACCTAACAACTTTTTGTAGTGATGTGGTGGTGGTCGCCGGTTGTGCAGTCAAACTTGCATAAGCCGGCGCAACAGGGTCGTGGACGACGTCGCGCGGCCACTCGAAGTCGGACTTCGATAGCTGCGCATATTTGAGCGCTTCCAGCGTCAAGTCTTGGGCGGTAAAGGCGGGGCCACGAATGATGCGGTCATAGACCACTTTCCAATGGATACCATGTGCGACGTCAAGCCGATACCGATTCCGCTCTAAATTGGCGATCCACCCGACCAATATCTTGCTGGTGAACTGCTCGACGCTTCGCACAGGAAAGTGAGCGATAGTCACATCGTGCAGCTTCACTTTGCGCAACGGCAAGCCTGCGTAGCTAGCCCCGTGGTTGCCCTGCTTGATGCTGAGTTTCATATCGAGTTTGGGCTTCGTGACGATTATTGGCTTATACCAAGGTTTCTCGTCAACCCTCCGATGAGTAATACTCCGCAACGGATCCGATATGCCATCTTCGGGCCCAGTTGGCGCAGGTATATAGGTGCGCCAAGAGTACTGCGCCTGAGTACCCGGACGCAGGGCACGCAATTGGGTGTATAACGTTTCTCGTGACGGCGCCACAATAAACTCGTCAGCATCTAGCAGGAACACGAAGCGCGGCCCAAATATCGGCACTACCTTTCGGTACACCGCGGTTACAATTTCCGCTTGAAAGTGGCCTACCACTGGATCGTCGAATACGAGGATTGGAAGTCCTTCTCGTTGCAACTGCACGAGAATTCCACGAGTGTCATCGACCGAATCATTGTCGATGATCACCAACGCATCCATCAAGCTCAGATTGTGCCGAACAAATGCTTCGATGACGTCGGCTTCGTTTTTCACCATCGCTATGCCCAGCGCTTCAATCATGCGTGTGGCCTACTCACGTTCACATTCCGTCAAGACAAAGCAGAGAATTGGATGTTTCACTGGCGAGCAGGCCGAATCGTGGCGGCCACTTTCATGCTCGAAGAGCAATATAACGGCTGCCTCGCTCTCTTGGGCCTGAGGGGGCGGTCTGGCGCCGATGGCCTTGACTCCGGAGGCGTCGGCGACCATCGCGTAGTGCCCCGCCGCGATCAGACAAGACGCTTCACACGGGCGAACTCTTCCACAAGATCGGCGGCTCGGGCGGCGCTTTCGGCGGGTTTCGTCATGTGGTGGGCGAAATCACGAGCGCGAGCGGCATATTCGGGTGCCAGGATCCGGCGCAGGTCCTGGACCAACGATTCACGGGTAGTGGCCGCGAACCGCCGTGCGGTCCCGACCTTCAATCGTCTCACCGCCATTGCCCAAAAGGGCTGATCGCCCGACGTCCACCAGATCAACGTCGGAAGTCCGGCACGGAGACCAGCGGCTGTGGTACCCGAGCCGCCGTGATGAACGACGGCACGGCAAACAGGGAAAATCCTGCCGTAATTTGCCATACCTATCACATTGACATGTTCGAATTGCGTTGCGCCGCTGCTGAAGTCACGCCCACCCGTACAAACCAACGCCCGCTCGCCCAGTTCCGCACAGGCGACGCCGATCATTTCGAGGGTGGCGGCCGGTGATTCGGCGGCGATGGTTCCCAGGGCAAAGCAGATCGGCGGTCTCCCGGAAGCAATCCACGATGCAACCTCATCGTCGTCCTCCGTGGTCAGCTCCATCGTCAGAGGACCGACAAAGGGACGCCGAGGGCCCCATTTTGCCCATTCAGCCTCTAAGTCTGGAAAGAATGCCTTGTCGTATGCCTGGATTTCCAGCGATCCCCGTTCCGCGATTCGTCTCGCCGCGACACGCTTCGCTGCGGGTAAGCCCAGTTCACGGCGCTGCGCGTCCTCGGCCCTCTTGTTCATGCGCCAACAAAACCAGTCGTGGAATGTCAGCGCCGAACACATCAGGGGCGATGGCACACCGGCCAAAAGCTGGCCATTGGGCCGCACCGGGAAGTAATGAAGGGTGGCAAACGGGATGTCGTACGCCTCCGCGACGCTGACAGCGAGATCCTGATAAAGCAGACCAGTGCACAGCAGGTCAGCCCCGCCGGCCAGCGAAGCCAGCGTCTCGCTCATCTCCCGCCAGGCTCGAAGGCAGGGCTCCCAAAGCTCGCGCACCAGCCTGATCGGCTCCCGGATGGTCCAGAGACTGCGGAGCATGTTCGGCCAGAAGCCGCGAAGGAATTCCTCATCCCAAAAAGCCTGCAATTCGGGACCGTAAGCATGGGCCGTAAGCCCGGCCTCTTTGGCGAAATCAACGAAGTTGGGCGGGACGGCCATACAAACCTCGTGCCCTCGGCGCAGCAATTCGCTACCGAGAGCAACGGAAGGCTCGATATCGCCGCGACTCCCATAGCTCGCCAGCACCAGCTTCAACCGGGCATCACCACCGACTTGTGGCGGCGCGGGCGCCGCGATCTCACTCATGCGCGGCACCCATCGGTTTGACGCCTGAGCGGCGTCAAAGTCGTCCGGTTGTCGCCATTACCAGTGCCACAGCGCATAACGCCTCCCCCGAGTTCGGCCATGGGCAGCCAACATCTAACTTTCCGTCATTTGCGAAAGCCGACGCAAGGGGGTTTTGCGATATTGAGCCGGTTGGCCCGAATTCTTTACCCGGCGACGGCTCCCGGCTCGAAGAACGGCGCCCCGTATTCGGTCACCGGCTCGAAGCCGCGCTTGCGCGCCTTCTCGGCGGCCTTGCGAATAAGGGCGTAGATGCCGACGAACGCCGCGTGATCGGTCATCACGAACGGCGTCAGCAGCCGGTTGTGCACCAGCGAGAAGGCCAGGCCGCTCGCCGGGTCGGTCCAGCCGAGCGAGCCGCCCAGCCCGACATGGCCGAAGCCGGGCATCACGTTCCCGATGGGCAGGCTGTGGTAGCCCAGGTGGAATGCCAGCGGCATGAATAGGTTTCGGTCCGGGCGCAGGCTCCGTCGACCGGTCAGGCCGGCGACGAGCTCCCGGGACAGGAACCGGATACCGTCGACCTCGCCGCCGTTGGCGATGGCCCCGTACATCCGTGCCAGCCCACGGGCCGTCACCACCCCGTTGGCCGCCGGGATCTCCGCGTCCAGCAGGGGGGTGTCACCCTGGACGGCGGCTACCATGCCCGGGAAGTACATGGACCGGAACCCGCCGGACAGCTCGTTCGCCACCTTGCGCGTCACGAAGCTGAGGACCGGGTTCCGCACGAGGTTCTGCGGCGCCACGATCTGGGCGACCCGCGTCGGCGCCCCGACCGGCGGCCGACCCAGGTACAGCCCGTCGGTGCCCAGCGGCTCGGCGAGCTCCTCGCGGATCAGCACTCGCATGCCTTTTCCGGTCACGCCCCGGGCCAGGCCGGACATCAACCATCCGAAGGTCAGCGCGTGATAGGCCGACTTGCCCAACAGCCGTCCCGGCGCCGCCGCGGCCAGCCGTTCTTCCATCACGACGTGGTCCAGCAAGTCTTCGGAGCTGGCGCCGCGCAGGCCCGACAGGCCGGCAGCGTGCCTCATCACGTCGCGCACGGTGAGGTTCGCCTTGCCGTTGGCCGCGAAGTCCGGCCAGTACTCGGCAACCGGCGCCTCGTAGTCGATCAGCCCGCGGTCGGCGAGCCGGTGAATGACGGTGGCCGCCATGCCCTTTGTCGCCGAGAACACCATCGGTGCGGTGTCGGCCGACCACGGCGTATGGCCACCTCGATCGGACCACCCCGTCCAGACGTCCACGACGGGTTGGCCGTCCAGATACACCGCCAGCGCGCCGCCGCCGAAGCGGCGAGCGGGGAACATGCTGGAGAAACTGCGAACGACGCATCCGAAGTGTGAGTCCGCCGCGCCGGACACACGGTGACCTGCGTCAAGGTCATCGTGGACAGGGACCGCGCGGCGATCGACTCGGGTTTCCACCGTCACATTTTTGAATTTACTTGGATTTCACACCTTCCCGGAGCGAAATCGGATTGTTTATCTATCCGTTATTCTGACGCTGCCGTTAATATTTGCTGCGCCGCAAGCGCGGGGGTCAACTCCCCCGCCTTGACCTGGCGCTCGATGTCGGCACGCATCTTGCGCACCTTCGGATTGGACAGCACCCGATTTAGGACGGTGTCGCGCACCATCTGCCACGTCCAGTCGACTTGCTGAGCGCGCCGGCGCGCCTCGAACTCGCCGGCCTCGGTGAGCACCTGGCGATGACGCTCGATGTTGTCCCACAATTCCTGCAAGCCGGTCCCCTCCGTCGCGCTCATCGTGAGAACCGGCGGCCGCCAGAGTGTTTCACGGGGATGAATCAGCCTGATCGCCGAGGACAGCTCGCGCGCGGCCATCCGCGCCTCGGCGAGGTGCTCCCCGTCGGCCTTGTTCACCACCACGATGTCGGCCAGCTCCAGCGCGCCCTTCTTGATGCCTTGCAGCTGATCGCCGCTGCGCGCCAGGGTCAGCAGCACGAACGTGTCGACCATGTTGGCCACCGTCACCTCGGACTGACCGACGCCGACGGTCTCGATGATGATCACGTCGAAACCGGCGGCCTCCAACAACACCACCGTCTCGCGGGTGGCCTTTGCTACGCCGCCCAGGGTGCCCGACGTGGGCGACGGGCGGATGTACGCATCCGGGTGCACCGCCAGCCGCGCCATCCGGGTCTTGTCGCCGAGGATCGATCCACCGCTGCGCGTCGACGACGGGTCGACGGCCAGCACCGCGACCCGGTGGCCCTGCTCGATCAGATGCATGCCGAGGGCCTCGATGGTGGTGGATTTCCCCACCCCGGGGGTCCCGGTGATGCCGACGCGGTGCGCGTTGCCCGAGTCCGGGGTCAGCGCGAGCAGCAGCTGCTGCGCCTTCTCGTGATGGTCGGCGCGGGTGGACTCCAGGAGCGTGATGGCCCGCGGCAGCGCCGCGCGGTCGCCGCCGCGAACGGCGTCGGCCAACGCCTCGACGGTGTCGCTCTTGCGGGCTGCCATCTAGTCGAGCGTGTAACCCAGTCGCTCGGCAAGCTTGTGCAGCAAGCCGATCGCGGCCTCGGCGATCACCGTCCCGGGCGGGAAGATGGCGGCGGCCCCGGCCCGGTAGAGCTCGTCGAAGTCACCGGGCGGGATGACCCCGCCGACCACGATCATGATGTCGGGCCGTCCGACCTCGGCGAGCGCGTCACGAAGTGCCGGTACCAGCGTCAGGTGACCGGCGGCCAGCGACGAAACGCCGACGACGTGCGCGTCGTTGTCGGCGGCCTGGCGGGCGACCTCCTCGGGTGTGGAGAACAGCGAGCCGACGTCGACGTCGAAGCCGAGGTCGGCGAAGGCCGTCGCGATCACCTTCTGCCCGCGGTCGTGACCGTCCTGGCCCATCTTGGCCACCAGAATCCTGGGCCGGCGGCCGTCGGCCTCGGCGAACTTCTCGACTAGTTCGGTGGCGGTTGCGATGTTCTGGGCCTTTCCGGCTTCGTCGCGGTAGACGCCGGCGATGGTGCGGATCTCCGCCTGGTGCCGGCCGTATACCTTTTCCAGCGCGTCGGAGATCTCCCCGACCGTGGCCTTGGCTCGGGCGGCGTTGATCGCCAGCGCCAGCAGATTATTACCCAACCCGTCCTCGCCGGCGCGACCGTGTGCGGCGGCGGCCCGGGACAGGTCGGCGAGGGCGGCGTCGACGGCGGACTGGTCGCGGCCGGCCCGCAGCTCTTGGAGTTTGGCCAGCTGCTCGGCGCGCACCCGGCTGTTCTCGACCTTGAGGACCTCGACCTCCTGGTCCTCTTCGACCTGATACTTGTTGACGCCGATCACCGGCTGGATCCCGGAGTCGATGCGGGCCTGGGTCCGCGCGGCGGCCTCCTCGATGCGCAGCTTCGGGATGCCCTCGTTGATGGCCTGGGCCATGCCGCCGTGCTCGGCCACCTCCGCGATGTGCGCGCGGGCGCGCTGCGCGAGCTGGTGGGTCAGCCACTCCACGTAGTACGAGCCGCCCCACGGGTCGATGGGCCGCGTGGTGCCCGACTCCTGCTGCAGCAGCAGCTGGGTGTTGCGCGCGATGCGCGCGGAGAAATCCGTGGGCAGCGCCAGCGCCTCGTCGAGGGCGTTGGTGTGCAGCGACTGGGTGTGGCCCTGGGTCGCGGCCATGGCCTCGATGCAGGTGCGCGCGACGTTGTTGAACGCGTCCTGGGCGGTCAGCGACCAGCCGGAGGTCTGCGAATGTGTGCGCAGCGACAGCGATTTGGGGTTCTTCGGGTTGAACTGGGCAACCAGCTCGCTCCACAGCAGCCGGCCCGCCCGCAGCTTGGCGACCTCCATGAAGAAGTTCATTCCGATGCCCCAGAAGAACGACAACCGCGGCGCGAACTTGTCGATGTCCAGGTCGGCATCCAGGCCCGCCTTGATGTAGTCGACGCCATCGGCCAGCGTGTAGGCCAGCTCCAAATCGGCTGTGGCGCCTGCCTCTTGGATGTGATAGCCGGAGATCGAGATGGAGTTGAACTTCGGCATCTTCGCGCTGGTGTAGCCGAAGATGTCGGAGATGATCCGCATCGACGGCTTGGGCGGATAGATGTAGGTGTTGCGCACCATGAATTCTTTGAGGATGTCGTTCTGGATGGTGCCCGCCAGCTTCTCCGGCGGCACCCCCTGCTCCTCGGCGGCCACCACGTACAACGCCAGGATCGGCAGCACGGCGCCGTTCATGGTCATCGACACCGACACCGTTGACAGGTCGATACCGTCGAACAGCTGACGCATATCAAGAATGGAATCGATTGCCACACCGGCCATTCCGACGTCGCCCTGGACGCGGGGATGGTCGGAGTCGTAGCCGCGGTGGGTGGCCAGGTCGAAGGCCACCGACAGGCCCTTCTGGCCGGCCGCCAGGTTGCGGCGGTAGAACGCGTTCGACTCGGCCGCGGTGGAGAACCCCGCGTACTGGCGGATGGTCCACGGCTGGTTGACGTACATCGTGGGGTACGGGCCGCGCAGGAATGGCGGTTCGCCGGGGAAGCTGTTCAGCGGGTAACCGCCGGCCACCGCGGCGGCCCGGTCGGCGCCGATGTACACCGGCTTGACGGCGATGTCTTCGGGCGTGTGCCACTCGAGCTGATCGGGCGTGTACCAGTGCGCCGCCGCGGCGGCCGCGACGTGCTTTTCCACGGCGGCTTCGTTGGGCGGCGGCAGCGGGCGGTCGCCGTTCAGCGGGACGTCGGCGAAGTTACCGATCACGGGTGCGGTTGTGGTCATGGCGGCTACGCTCCCAGTCGAGTCAGCAGGTTCGAAAGGGCCTCGACCGCATTGATTTTCGCGGTCAGGAATTCGTCGGGCCGGTGCTCGGCGTCGGCCACGGCCTTCTCCGGGCCGGCCAGGTAGATCCTTAACACACCGGCGGTTCGGGCCGCCTCGACAATCGCGGCGGCCTCGTCCTGGTAGCGCTTGTCGGTGCCGCAGATGACCGCGGCGCTCGGCGATCCCGCGTCGGCGACCGCCTTCGCGACACCGGCGGCGTCGACCGTGCCCGGGTTTACGGCTTCGATGCCGCCCGACGCCAGCAGGTTTGCGGCGAACGTGGCCCGGATGTTGTGCTCGGCGAGCGGGCCCAACGGAAGCAACAACGCCTGCGGACGCGCACCGGTGCTGGCCAGGAAGGCGTCGGAACGATCGCGCAACGCCTCGAATGCGGCGGCGTACCGCTGCAGGTTGCCGGCGGCCAGCGGTGAAGCCGACGAATCATCGTGCGGCAGGGCGGGTTCGGTGAGATTCGGGAACTCGTTGACACCGGTGATCGCCGTGCGGCGGTGCGCGATGTCGTCGGCGCGGCGCGCGGCGACCTCGGCGATCTGGTCGGCGACGTACTCGCGCGCCTCGACGAACCCGCCGCGCGCCTCGATGGCCTGGAAGTGCTCCCAGGCCTGCTCCGCGAGCCGGGCGGTGAGGTCCTCGACGAACCAGGAACCGCCCGCCGGGTCCAGCACCCGGCCGACGTGCGACTCCTCCAAGAGCAGCAGCTGGGTGTTGCGGGCGATCCGGCGCGCGAAGCTTCTGGCCGTGCCGGGGAAGCCGCCCGGGATCGCCACGTCGAACGGGAGCACCAGCACGGTGTCGGCGCCGCCGACGCCCGCGCCGAAGGCGGCCAGCGTGCAGCGCAGCATGTTCACCCACGGGTCGCGTTGGGTCATCATCGGCAGCGACGTTTCGGCGTGCACGGTGACGGCGCCGCCGTCGGGGTCACCGACGACCTCCGCGACCCGCGCCCACAGGTGGCGCACGGCCCGCATCTTGGCGAGCGTCACGAACTGGTCGTCGTCGGCGGCCAGCCGGAAACTGATCTGCCGCAACGCCTCCCCGACCGACATGCCCGACTCGGTGAGCGTCCGGAGATAGGTCACCCCGGCGGCTACGGTGCCGGCCAGCTCCCACGTCGCGTTGGCGCCCAGGTTGTGGAAGGCGGGCCCGTCGACGGTGATCGCACGCACGCCGCGCTCCCGGGCCGCGCGCTTGGCGACCGCGACAACCTCGTCCACCGCGGGCACGGGACGATCGCTCAGTGCCGCGGTGAAGGGGTCGCCGCCCAGGTCGATCGAGAGTATTTCGCGCTGGTCTGGTTGGACACCGGCGGCCAACGCCAACATGACGTCGGCGGCGGCGGAGTAGTCCGCGCCCGGGTCGACGATGACCGGCGCCATGCTCAGGTGCACGCCCTGCAGGGCGTCGGCGAGCTGGTCGACCGTCACGCCGGATTCGCCCACCCGCAGCACCAGCGCGCCGGCCCCGTTACCGAGTGCTTCGAGCACCGCCGAGTTGACATCCTGGGCCGTTACTCCGGCGACGCGATCGGCGGGGAACGCCTCGGCCACCTTCCAACCGGACTTGACGTCGCGCAGCGCATCGGCGCCCCGCACGAAAGGCCACTCGCCCGGCAACGGCGGTTCCGGCAGCTCGTCCAGCGCCGTGTACAGCGCCCGGACGGCGATGCCGTCATAGGTCGGGGTTTCCAGCAGCCGCTCGGGCTGGTCGCCGAGCTCCTCGGGGTCCTTCCGGGTGCTTTTCGACAGCACGCCGGCGACCGCACTGCGCCAACGCCCGCGAACCTGTTCTAGTTCGGCGAGCTCGGGTACATCAATGGACACCGATTGCTCCCTTTTTTGCCAGCAAATGGGGCCTGCGACTTACTAATGAGGCTAATTGATCGAGCCTGTCGGCTGAAAACCGCGCGGCGCGACCAGCAAGGCAGGCCGGTGATGAAACGCCAGCCTCGGGAAACGAGTTATTCACCTGCGCCCCGTAACCTTTACAGGCGTGACGGCTTCCGCCACCTGCAAAATCAACCGGACGCTGCGCGACCTCGGCGGCGCGCTGGGCGCCGCCGCGCGTCTGCTGTCGCGGCCCCGGGCGATCGCCACAGTGGTCGGTATCACACTGTTGATCGCGGCCGCCTCATGGCTGCCAGTGCCCACCCCGGTGCAGATGCGGGATTGGGCGGAGTCGGTCGGCCCCTGGTTCCCGCTGGCGTTTCTGGCCGCGCACATCGTGGCCACCGTGGTGCCGGTTCCGCGGACGGCGTTCACCCTGGCCGCCGGGCTGCTGTTCGGCCCGCTGACGGGTGTGGCGATCGCGGTGGGTGCCAGCACCGCGAGCGCGGTGATCGCGATGCTGCTGGTGCGCGCGGCCGGGTGGCGGCTGAACCGCCTGGTTCGCCACCGGTCCATCGACACGGTGGACGAGCGCTTGCGGCAGCGGGGCTGGCTGGCCATCTTGTCGTTGCGACTGATTCCCGCCGTGCCGTTTTCGGCGATCAACTACGCCGCCGGTGCCTCGACGGTCCGGGTGCTGCCGTACACCCTGGCCACGCTGGGCGGCTTGCTGCCCGGCACCGCCGCCGTGGTGATCCTCGGCGACGCGCTCGCCGGTCACCCCAGCTCACTGCTGTACCTGGTGTCGGTGTGCACGGCGACCCTGGGTCTGACGGGCTTGGTCATCGAGATCCGCCACTACCGCCGGCACCATCGCCGCGCGCACAGTTCCTCCGCTGACCGGCCGTCCCCCGAGCCGGCCGCCATCAGCTGATCTCCCGCAGCAAATCTGCCTAATCGCCACGGCCGCCGGGCCGAAGCTGGCAAGCTGGAACGCAGAATCACCGGCGCCACGCTCAAAGGGGGGCTGTTGGCCGGAATCCAAGCGCCGTACCCGCCGCGGTCCAGGATGCATTCCGCGTTGTTGGTCATTGCGGCGCTCTTCTGCGCCACCGCCTTCATCACCGCCGTCTACATGTTGCCGAGGAATTCCGGCCCGGCGCACGATGCCGCCCCGCCGCCGCTCCTGTCGCCGATCGATCTGCCCGCGTCGACTGCGGTCGGCCCCGGTGCGGGCATTTACGTCCAGTACGCCGACGGGACGGGCGGAATGGGCTGCACCGCCGGGTTTTTGGTGCGCACCAGCACCGGTCAGGTCGGTGTCCTCACCGCGGGCCACTGCAACCGCTCCGGCGGGGCCAGCAAGGTGACGATGAACTTCGCCGGCATCCTCCCCTATGCGACGCTGGGCACGTTCAGCCAGACGGTCAGCGAGGGCGTTCACAGCGAACAGCACGACATCGGCCTCATCGTGCTCAACGGCGACAACGTCCCGCAGAACCCGGCCATCGGGGCCTCCTTGCCGGTCTCCGGCGTCGCCACCGACCTGCAGCCCGGCCAGGAACTGTGCAAATTCGGCATGGGCTCGGGCGAGGCGACCTGCGGTCCGATCACCGAGGTCACCGGCAGCAAGGTCGTGTTCATGGCACCCGGCCAATGCGGCGATTCCGGCGGCCCCGTCTATCTCGACGAAGGCAACGGCACGGTTCGCGCCGTCGGCATCCTGATCCGCGGGGGTGACCCGTTCAGGCATAAGCCCGGGTGCTCGGTCCCGGCGAAGTTCTCGGTCGCCGAACTCATCCAGCCGTGGCTGGACAAGTGGCGGCTCACCGCAGTGATCGCGGAGGCCCCGTCCGGCTGACGGTTCGCGGTTCTCCTTCAGGTTGACTTCAGGCTGACTTCCTAGCGTCGCGGACGTTGCGGTGCGCGAGGCGCAGTTGCGCACCCAACGGGTGAATGACCGTCTACAGCAAGGGAGAGATGGGCCGAGTGAAAATCAAACAACTCATCGCCGGTTCGCTGCTCGCGGGCGCCCTCGGGGCGGCCGTGGCCGGCTTCGGCGCCGCGGTGGCGAGTGCGGATCCGCCACCGCCACCGCCGCCCGGACAGCCGGGACCGCAGCATCCGGGGGGACCGTTCGGCGGGCCACCGGGGCCGGGTGGACCGGTTGGGCCGCCCCCACCACAGGGGCCGGGCGACCCTTTCCGGCCACCGCCGCCGGGATTCTGACGGCGCGCTAGGCGCACGGAGTGGTGGCCGCCTCATCCGGGGCGGTCACCACTCACCGGCGTTCGACCGGCAGGGTAAGCCGAAATTCGGCACCGCCGTCGTGCGGCAAACACACCAGCTCGCCGCCGTGCGCACGCGCCAGCGCCCGGGCGATCGGCAGGCCCAGCCCGGCGCCGCCGTGATCGCGGGCGCGCCCGGCGTCCAGCCGCACCAGGCGCTCGAAGATCCGCTCCCGCTCGTCGTCGGGAATGCCGGGCCCGCTGTCGGTTACGGTCACCTCCACGGTGCCTTCGTGCGTGCGGACGTCGATCATGATGGAGCCTCCCGGCGAGGTGTATCGACGAGCGTTGTCGAGCAGATTGGACAGGATCTGCGCGAGCCGGGTGGGGTCCGCGTTGACAGTCAGCTCGGCCAGGCCCGTGCGACGGACGGCGAGTTGCGGTGCCAGCATGGCCGCTCGGTCGGCTTCGGCGTCCGCGATCGCGGCCAGGTCGACGTGCTGGGTGTCCAACGGCAGCCCGGCGTCGATGCGGCTCAGATCGAGCATGTCGGAGACGAGCCGACCGGCGCGGCGGGCGTCCGACAGCAGCAGGCTGGCCCGGCGATATTGACCGTCTGCCCCGTCGTCGCCTTGCTGGGAGGCGCTGTTGGCGAGTTGCTCGGCGGCGACCTGAATCCCGGCGATCGGGGTGCGCAGTTCATGGGCGGCGTCCACCAGGAAGCGCCGGGTAGCCGTCTCGGCGCGCTGGGCCGCGTCGGCGGCGCGCTGCGCCCGGCGCTCCGAGGCCTCCAAAGCGTCCAGCATTCCGTCGAAAGCGCTTGCCGCGCGGCCTAATTCAGTATTCGCGCGGTCGGGTCGCAACCGTCGCCCGCGATCACCCGTGCGGATGTCGTTGGCCAGCGCCGTCAGCCGGTCCAGCGGGCGCAACGCCACCCGGCTGACCGCCACCAACAACAGCGCGGCGGCCACCAGGGTTGCCACGCCCGCCCCGATCATCAGCAGCCGCAACTGATGCGTCACCTGCGTGGTTTGGGTGGTGTCGGCGACGAGGATCACCCGGGCGCCATTCGGCAGCGGACGCACCAGGGCCGTCGCGGTGGCGTCCGGGGGGGGGGGCGGTGGCGGGGAGACCTCGCCGGGCGTCCCGAATCCATGCGGCGGCCCGGGCGGGCCGGGCGGCGGCGCAAACCCGAAGCCGCCCATGGGCCCGCCCATCGGCGGGGGCGGCGGTCCGTGCTGCAGCGCCATCATCGGCGG
>NZ_LZII01000015.1:0-19482 GCF_001667425.1 Mycobacterium sp. 852002-51613_SCH5001154
CCGCGGCCCCGGACCAGGGAGCGCGTTCGGGCCCCTACCAGGCCCCGCGCCGGGCCAGGCGCCGACGCCGCCGGCCGACCAAGGGGGCGGCTAAGTGAACCGGATGTGGTTGCGCGGTAGCGCTTTAGCGGCGGGGAGCGCGCTGCTGGCGGGCTGCCAATTCAACGGCCTGAACTCGCTGTCGATGCCTGGGACGGCGGGCCATGGCGGCGGCGCCTACTCGATCACTGTCGATCTGCCCGACGTGGCGACCCTGCCGCAAAACTCTCCGGTCATGGTTGACGACGTCACGGTCGGCAGTGTCTCCGGTATCCAGGCCGTGCAGCGGTCCGATGGATCGTTCTACGCGGCAGTGAAATTGTCGTTGGACAACCATGTCGCGCTGCCCGCCAACGCGACAGCGACCGTCGCCCAGACATCGCTGCTGGGTTCGATGCACATCGACCTGGCCCGCCCCAAGGGCAAGCCGGCCGTCGGCAAACTTTCCGATGGGTCCAAGATCTCCGAGGCCAACACCGGCCGCTATCCCACCACCGAGGAGGTGCTGTCGGCCCTCGGCGTCGTGGTGAACAAGGGCAATGTCGGTGCCCTCGAAGAGATCACCGACGAGACCTATCAGGCCGTTGCTGGTCGGCAAGACCAATTCGTCGACCTGGTCCCCCGGCTGGCGGAACTGACCGCCGGACTCAACCGGCAGGTCAACGACATCATCGATGCGGTCGACGGGTTGAACCGATTTTCGGCGAGCCTGGCCCGCGACAAGGACAACCTGGGCCGGGCACTGGACACGCTGCCCGACGCGATTCGGGTGCTCAACAAGAACCGCGACCATATCGTCGAGGCGTTCGCCGCGCTCAAGAAGCTGGCGACGGTGACCTCGCACGTGCTGGCAAAAACGAAGGTGGATTTCGCCGCCGACCTCAAGGACCTGTACGCCGCCTCCAAGGCGCTCGCCGACAACCGGAAGAACTTCGTCACGTCGCTGCAGCTCTTGCTGACGTTCCCCTTCCCCAACTTCGGCATCAAGAACGCGGTGCGCGGTGACTATCTCAACGTGTTCACCACGTTCGATCTAACGCTGCGCCGGCTCGGTGAAACCTTCTTCACCACGGCGTATTTCGACCCGAACATGGCCCACATGAACGAGATCCTCAATCCGCCCGACTTTTTGGTCGGCGAAATGGCCAACCTGTCCGGACAGGCGGCCGATCCGTTCAAGATTCCGCCCGGCACGGCTTCGGGACAGTAGGGGGCGGGCGCAGATGCACGACAGACTGACCAAAATCCAGCTGTGGATATTCGCGGTGATCACCGCCATCACATTGACCGTGATGGCGATCTTCTACCTCCGGCTGCCCTCGACGTTCGGCCTCGGAACCTACGCCGGGACGGCCGATTTCGTAGCCGGCGGTGGCTTGTACAAGAACGCCAACGTCACCTACCGTGGCGTCGCCGTCGGCCGGGTGGAATCGGTGGGGCTCAATCCCAATGGCGTCACCGCCGGGATGCGGTTGAACAGCGGAACCGCCATCCCGTCAAACGTCACCGCCACCGTCAAGAGCGTATCGGCCGTCGGTGAGCAATACATCGACCTGGTGCCACCGAGCGCACCGGCGGGGACCAAGCTGCGCAACGGGTTTCGGATCGATCGGCAGAACACCCGGATCGGTCAGGAAGTCGCCGACCTGTTGAAGCGCGCGGAGGCGCTGACCAACAGCCTGGGCGACACCCGGTTGCGCGAGGTGTTGCATGAGACGTTCATCGCGGCCAACGGGTCGGGACCCGAGCTGGCCCGGCTGTTCGAGTCCGCCCGTCTGCTGGTGGACGAGGCCAACGCCAACTATCCGGAAGTCTCCCAATTGATCGACCAGGCCGGCCCGTTCCTGCAGTCGCAGATTCGCGCCGGCGCCGACATCAAGTCGCTGTCCGACGGGCTAGCGCGGTTCACCTCCGAGGTGCGCCAGGCCGACCCGCAGCTGCGCTCCACGCTGGCCACCGCCCCGGGCGCGACCGACGAGGCCAGCACCGCGTTCTCCGGCATCCGCCCGTCCTTCCCGACGTTGGCCGCCAGCCTGGCCAACCTGGGTCGGGTGGGGGTGATCTACCACAAGTCGATAGAGCAGCTGCTGGTCGTGCTGCCGGCGCTGTTCGCCGCGATCACCACGGCGGCGGGCGGTGCGCCGCAGGACGAAGGCGCCAAGCTGGACTTCAAGCTGGACCTGAACGACCCGCCGCCGTGCGCCGTCGGCTTCCTGCCCCCGCCGTTGATGCGCACGCCGGCCGACGAGACGGTGCGCGAGCTGCCGAGGGACATGTACTGCAAGGTGGCCCAGAACGATCCGAGCACCGTGCGGGGCGCGCGCAACTATCCGTGCCAGGAATTCCCAGGCAAGCGGGCGCCGACCGTTCAGCTCTGCCGCGACCCGAAGGGCTACGTCCCCATTGGTCGCAACCCGTGGCGCGGTCCGCCCGTGCCGTACGACACCCCGGTGACCAACGGGCTGAACGTGTTGCCGCCCAACAAGTTCCCCTACATCCCGCCGGGTGCGGAACCCGATCCGGGCACCCCGATCGTCGGGCCACCCCCGCCCGGGGTGGTGTCGGGGCCCGGCCCGCTGCCGAACAAACAGCCGGCATACGACCCGCCACCGCCCAACGACAACGGGCCGCCACCGCCGTTCACGTCGTGGCAGCCGCCCGGGGTTCCGCCCGTGCCGCCGCAGCTGCCGTATCCCAAGTGGCTGCCGCCGCCGGCGCCGCCGGAAGGGATCAATCCCCCGCCGGCGGGCCCGGGACCGGAGAAGCCGTGGGGTCCGCCGCCCGGCGGCCAACCGCAGGCCAGCGGGCCTGCGTACGCCACCTACGACGAGAAGACCGGCGCATTTAAGGACCCGGCCGGTGGCACTGGTATTTTCGCGGCCGGTGCTAGCGGCGTGTCCAGCGCCGAGAATTGGGTGGACCTGATGCTTGATCCGAGGCCGATGTAGTGGCAGAGGAGCCAACGACCAATCAGCGCGTCCGTCGTCGGGCCTCCCGCGCGGCCGGCCCCGCGAACGGCGAAGTGAACGAAGCCGCCACCGTGCAGGTCGAAGCCGCGCCGACGCGGCCGGCCAAGCCCGTCAAGGCGCTCAAGTCGCTCAAGCCGCCGCCGCGGCGCCGACCGCACCGTGCCCTGGTGGCATGGATTTCGTTCGCGGCCGCGGTGTTGGCCATCGGAGCGCTGGCCGGTTGCCTGGCCGTGCTCGTCGTCCAGCAGCGGCACGCCAACGCCCAGCAATCACGCGACCAACGTTTCGTCGACACAGCCACGCAGACGGTGGTCAACATGTTCAGCTACAAGCAGGACAACATCGACGAGAGCGTGAACCGCTTCTTCAACGGGACCAGCGGGCCGCTGCGCGGCATGCTCGGGGCCAACAACAACATCGAGAACCTCAAGGGCATCTTCCGGTCCACCAACGCCACGTCTGAAGCGGTCATCAACGGCGCAGCGCTCGAGGGCATCGACACGGTCACCGACAATGCGTCCGTGCTTGTTTCGGTGCGGGTCACGGTCGCCGACATCGACGGCGTGAACAAACCCTCCATGCCCTATCGCCTGCGAGTGATCGTGCACGAGGACGAGCAGGGGCGGATGACGGGCTACGACCTGAAGTATCCCAACGGGGGTAATTGATGCGGTGGCGGCGCCGGCTGCTCGTCGTCGCGGGCTATCTCCTGATTCTGGTGTTCGTCGGGTTGTCCGCGGCGGCCGGCTGGTTCTACTGGGAGCGGGTGCAGACGCGCGGCGAGGAAGCCGCGCGGGCGGTGCTACCTGCGTTGGCTACCAAGGAGATTCCCCAAGTCTTCGCCTATGACTATCAGACGGTGGAACGCAGCCTCAGCGACGCGTACCCGCTGTTGACCCCCGACTACCGCCAGGAATTCCGGAAAAGCGCCAACACGCAGATCATTCCGGAGGCCAAGAAGCGCGAGGTGGTCGTCCAGGCCAGCGTCGTGGGCGTGGGAGTGATGTCCGCCAAGCGTGATTCGGCATCGCTGATGGTCTATATGAACCGCACCGTGACCGACAAAACACGCCAGCCGCTCTACGACGGCAGCAGGTTGCGGGTCGACTTCAAAAAGATCGGCAAGCAATGGCTGATCGCCTACATCACGCCGATCTAGGCGCACATCTTAATAACACATCGCAATGCCGTTGCAGTACAACGGATAACGTTCGACCGGGCTGGGCGGGGGGCCGGTCATCTGCAGCGAGAACGGTTGCTTCTTCATCTCCGGCTGCATCCCGCAAACGGCGCCGTGCAGGCTGGTGTGGGTGCCGCTCATGTTCTCGTCGCTGAACGCGTAGGTTTCGGTGGACGGTGCGGTGCCGCCGCCCGGACACGAGACGCCGTCCGGTTTCTCGACTTTGAACGTCCACAGCATGCTGGACATTCGGGCCCTGCCGCTGAAGTTCTGTAATTTGTCCGCGGCGGTGATCCGTTCGGCCGTCGAACTCACGATGTTCAGGGCGCAGTTCATCGCGAAGACGATCGGGTCGGAATAGTCATTCATGTTTCGGGTTCCGGACGGCTGGTCGCACAACGCCGAGATCGTCCAGGTCACCCCGGAGACCCCCGCCTCGTTGAAGTTGTAGTTGCCATCCGGGGGCGGTCCGATCGCGTGCGCGGGGTCACCGGAGTCCAGTGCGATTCCGATGGCGACAGCCGAGAAGATGCCTGCGCCAGCGGCCAACGCGCGACGGAGCTTCACAGTGCCCTCCCTTCCGGTCCTTCCCCTGCACCGATCCACCGAGTATCACAGCGTTTGCGCGGCAACACCATGGGTTCGGGCGGCCTACTTGGCGTCCTGCGCCTGCGGCTCCGCTAACGCGTCCAGGAATGACCGCGCCCAGCGGTCGACGTCGTGGGCAAGGACCTGACGCCGCATCGACCGCATCCGGCGCCGACCCTCTTCGACGGGCTGGTTCAGCGCCGCTTCGATCGCGTCCTTGACGCCCTCGAGGTCGTGCGGGTTGACCAGATAGGCCTGCCGGAGTTCGGCGGCAGCGCCGGTGAATTCGGACAGGACCAGCGCACCGCCGAGGTCGCTGCGACAGGCGACGTACTCCTTGGCGACCAGGTTCATGCCGTCGCGCAGCGGGGTGACCAGCATGACGTCGGCGGCCACAAAGAACGCGATCAATTCGGTGCGGGGGACCGGACGGTGCAAGTAGTGCACCACCGGATGACCGACCTCGGCGTATTCGCCGTTGATATGGCCCACCTCGCGCTCGATGTCGTTGCGCAGAATCTGGTAGCTCTCCACGCGTTCGCGGCTCGGCGTCGCGAGCTGCACCAAAACGGTGTCGTCGCGTTTGGCCCGTCCCTCCGCGAGCAACTCCGAGAAGGCCTTCAGCCGCACATCGATGCCCTTGGTGTAGTCCAGCCGGTCGACGCCGAGCAGCACCTTGCGAGGGTTGCCCAGCTCGGCCCGGATCTCCCGGGCGCGGCGCCTGACGTCGCGGTCGCGGGCGGCCTGGTCGAGCGAGCCCGAATCGATGGAGATGGGGAAGGCGCCGACCCGGACGACGCGCGACCCGAGATCGACCTCGCCGTACCGCGTCCGCACCCCGACCGACCCGCGGGACGTGTTGACGCCGATCAATCGCCGGGACAGGAACAGGAAGTTCTGGGCGCCTCCGGTCAGGTGGAAGCCCACCAGGTCGGCGCCGAGCAGGCCCTCGATGATCTCGGTGCGCCACGGCAGCTGCATGAACAATTCCACCGGCGGGAAGGGGATGTGCAGGAAAAAGCCGATGGTCAGGTCGGGCCGCAGTTCTCGCAGCATCGCCGGCACCAGTTGCAGCTGGTAGTCCTGCACCCACACGGTCGCGCCCTGGGCGGCGGCGCGGGAGGTGGCCGCGGCGAAGCGCCGGTTGACCTCGACGTAGCGGTCCCACCATTGGCGGTGGTAGATCGGTTTGACGATGACGTCGTGGTACAGCGGCCACAGCGTGGCGTTCGAGAATCCCTCGTAGTACTCGGCGATGTCGTCGGCGCTCAGTCGCACCGGGCGCAGCTCCAAGTCCTCCTGGACAATGGGCTCGTCGTCGAAATCGGTCTCTTCCTCGGCGACGCCCGCCCAGCCGACCCACGCGCCCCGCTGGCGGCGCAGCAGCGGCTCCAGGGCCGTCACGAGGCCGCCGGGGCTGCGCTTCCACGCCGTGGTGCCGTCGGGAAGCCGTTCCTGGTCTACCGGCAGCCGGTTGGCGACCACCACAAAGTCGGAATTCCCGAAGGTCGGTGTCGTCGAGTCGTGCCCGTCCCCGGGTGCCATTTACGCGTCTTGTTTTGCGGGCCCAATACCGAGCATGGACAGGAAGACGCGGCACTCGTCGGCGTCGTTCGCATAGGCCGCGACGACTCGCCTGGCCTGGCTCGCGGTGCTGTCGGCAACGGGTTCGACGTCGTCGATCTCGCCAGGGTCAGATTTCGTAGCCATGACATAACTGTAGGTGATGCAGGATGAGCAGGTGGGTGAGGACTTGATGTTCGAGTTCCTCGACGTGGTCGTTGAGCAGCGAGGCGTCCGGGCGCTGGACGGCCTGACGGCGGCCATCCCGGGTCGGGGCGTGACCGCGGTGTTCGGACCGTCGGGCTCGGGCAAAACCACCCTGCTTCGGCTGTGCAACCGGCTCGAGGTCCCAACGAGCGGCACGGTGTCGTTCTGCGGGGACGACGTCGCCGGCATCGATCCCCTGTGGTTGCGGCGCCGGGTGGGCATGTGTTTCCAGCGTCCGTCGCCGTTTCCGGGGACGGTCGCCGACAACCTGCGGGCGGCCAACCCAGACGCCTCCGACGAACGGATGCGGGACACCCTGTCCCGGGTCGCTCTGACCGGATCGTGGCTGGACCGCGACGCCACGGCCTTGTCCGGCGGGGAGGCGCAGCGGATGTGCCTGGCCCGCACCCTGATGGCCCAACCGCAGGTGTTGCTCCTCGACGAGCCCACCTCCGCGGTCGACGCCGAGGCCGCCAGGGTGATCGAGCGTGCCGTGCGTGACCTGGCGGTCGACGGGATTCCCGCGCTGTGGGTCACCCACGATCCGGCGCAGGTGGAACGCGCCGCGGACCGGGTCCTGCACATCGAGCGGGGCCGAAGCCTGGGGCTCGGCCCGGTCGGGTCGGTGGCGGGATGAACGGCCAGGTTGGCTGGATGGGCCTGGCCGCGTCGCTCATTCTGGTGGCGTTCGCGGCGGCGATTTCGCTCTGGCAGCGGTTGGGGCTGCAGGGGCAGCTTGCATGGGCGGCGGCCCGCGCGTTGGCGCAGTTGCTGCTCGTCGGCGGCGCGCTGACGTTGCTGTTCGAGCCCGGCCGTTCGCTGTGGTGGTCATGGGCGTGGGTGGCTGGCATGGTGGCCTACGCCGGGGATCTCGCCCGGCGTAGGGCGCCTGAGGTGCCGCGACTCGCGCCGCTGACGATCGCGGCGTTCGCCGCCGCGGCCGTCATCACCCTCGGGGTGATCTTCGGGCTGCGGGTGTTCCCCCTACAGGCGCGGACATTGGTGCCGGTCGCCGGGATGATGATCGGCAACTCGATGACGGCCACGGTGTTGGTCGCCCGGCGGTTGGTCGACGAGCTCCGCGACAAGCGTGACGAGGTTGAAGCCAGGCTCGCCCTCGGGCAACCCTCCCGCCAGGCCGCCTCCCCGTACCTGCGGACCGCGCTGCGGTCGGCGATATCGCCGCAGATCGAAACCACCAAAGCCACCGGGCTGGTGTTCCTCCCGGGTGCCATGACAGGGCTCATCCTCGCCGGCGTGCACCCGGTGCAGGCCGTGCTGGTCCAGGCCGTCGTGATGTTCTTGATCCTGGGCTCGGTAGCGGCCACCACGGTCGTCGTCGCACTCGGACTGGTCCGCCTGGCCTTCACTCGCGATCACCGCCTCCTGCCGCTTGGCATGAGGCCGGACGGCTCACCCACCCACCGGTGACCCACTTACACACTGGCCGTAATGTGTAACGACGTCGGACCTGACAACAAGTGAGGTGGGCCGCATGACACTCTCCGAGCAAACCGGTGCTCAGACCGGCGACGCGAACGCCGAAGAGTTGGTGAGCTACGAAACCCTCGACGAGGGCCGCATCGCGCGGATATGGCTCAACCGGCCGGACGCCCACAACGCGCAAAGCCGCGGCCTGCTGGTGCAACTCGACGAGGCGTTTTTACGCGCCGAGGCCGACGACACCGTGCGCGTGGTGATCCTGGCGGCGCGCGGCCGCAACTTCTCCGCGGGCCACGACCTGGGCTCAGAGCTGGCGATCGCCGAGCGCAGCCAGCTTCCGAGCTTCCGTATCAACGGCGGGACCCGCGATCCGATCGCGGAGAAGATCTACCTGCAGGAGTGGCACTACTTCTTCCAAAACACCTGCCGCTGGCGGGATTTGCGCAAAATCACCATCGCCCAGGTGCAGGGCAACGCGATCTCCGCGGGTCTGATGCTGATTTGGGCGTGCGATCTCATCGTGGCCGCCGACAATGCCAAGTTCAGCGATGTCGTCGCGGTGCGCTTGGGGATGCCGGGCGTCGAATATTACGCTCACCCTTGGGAATTCGGTCCCCGGAAGGCCAAAGAGCTGCTGCTGACCGGAGATGCGCTCGACGCCGACGAGGCCTATCGGCTTGGCATGGTGTCCAAGGTGTTCCCGGTCGACGAGCTGGCCGACAAGACACTGGAATTCGCCCGGCGCATCGCCGACCGGCCCACGATGGCGGCGCTGCTCGTCAAGGACTCGGTCAACGCCGCTTCCGACGCAATGGGATTCACCGAGGCCCTGCGGCACGCGTTCCACATCCACGAGCTCGGGCATGCGCACTGGGCGGCCCACAACGAGAACAGGTACGCGGTCGGACTGCCGCCCGACGTCGAGGACTGGCGCAACGCCAAGCCGACGCAGGTGGCCCGCCGCGATACGCCGTAACGCTCGCCGGCCGCACGCGACCACCCGTTGCCGCCGCGAGTTCTCCACGTGGTTCGATATCTAGAACCTGTTTCAGTTTGAGAGGGCGTCGGCGTGCAGCTTTCTTTCGAAAACCGGACATATCTGGTCACCGGCGGTGGCAGCGGGATCGGCAAGGGCGTCGCCGCCGGACTGGTCGCGGCGGGCGCCTCGGTCATGATCGTCGGCCGCAACCCCGACCGGCTGGCGGGGGCAGTCAGCGAGATCGAAACGCTTGGGAGTGGCGGGTCCATTCGCTACGAGCCGACCGACGTCACCAACGAGGAGGAGGCCGCCCGCGCGGTGGACGCCGCCACGGCCTGGCACGGTCAACTCCACGGGGTGGTGCATTGCGCCGGTGGCTCTGAGACCATCGGGCCGATCACCCAGATTGACTCCGAAGGCTGGCGGCGCACCGTCGATCTGAACGTCAACGGCACCATGTACGTGCTCAAGCACGCCGCGCGGGAGCTGGTCCGCGGCGGCGGTGGCTCATTCGTGGGCATCTCATCGATCGCCGCCAGCAACACCCACCGGTGGTTCGGCGCCTATGGCGTCAGCAAGTCGGCCGTCGACCACATGATGCAGCTGGCAGCCGACGAGCTCGGCCCGTCCTGGGTGCGCGTCAACAGCATCCGGCCGGGCCTGATCCGCACGGATCTGGTCGCCCCGGTCTTCGCGTTGCCGGAGGTGAGCGACGACTACCGCGAGTGCACGCCGCTTCCGCGGCCCGGCGAGGTCGAGGACGTCGCCAACCTGGCGATGTTCTTGCTCAGCGATGCCGCGTGCTACATCACCGGGCAGATCATCAACGTCGACGGTGGGCTCATGCTGCGACGGGGCCCGGACTACTCGGCGATGCTGGAACCCGCGTTCGGCGCCGACGGGCTACGCGGAGTCGTCTGATCCCAGGCCGGCATCTCGATCGGCGAGCGTGGCGAGCGCCGACCAGTCTAGGTGCCCGCCGCCCGTAGCCACCAACGTGAGGAAGCGGTCACGCAGCAGGCTTGCCACCGGCAGTGGCACCTGCAACTGCTCCGCGGCGGCCAGCGCCAGGCGAACATCTTTGAGGCCCAGCTGGGCGGCGAAGCCGGCCGGCTCGAATTCCCGGCGGGCGATGAGCCCGCCGTAGGTCTGATAGACCGGGGCCGCGAACAGCGTCGAAGTGAGGATGTCGACGTATTGCTGCCTGTCGACCCCCGCCTTGGCGACCAGCGCGACGGCCTCACTGACGCTCTCGATCACCGAAGCGATGAGGAAGTTGCCGCTCAGCTTCACCAGGTTGGCGCTGTGCGGCTGCTCGGACACCACAAAGGTCCGCTGGCCGATCGTGTCGAACAGCGGGGACAGCGGTTGCAGCACCTGCGGCTCACCCGCCGCGACGACGAAAAGCTTTGCGGCGGCGGCCGCTTCGGGCCGACCGAATACCGGCGCCGCGGCGTACCGCTGACCCGCTTCGGCGTGCGCGGTGGCCAGGTGCTCCGAGAGGGCAACGCTGATGGTGCTCGACGAGACGTGCGTGGCGCCCGCGGCCAGTGCCGCCAGAATCCCGTGTTCGCCGAACGCAACGGCCTCGACGGCGTGGTCGTCGGCCAGCATCGTGAACACCACGTCGCCGGTGCACGCCTCGGCGACGGTCGAGGCGGCAGTGGCGCCCCGCTCGACCAGGCCCTCCGCCTTGCCGGGGGAGCGGTTGTAGACGGTGACCTGATGGCCCGCCCCGATCAGGTTGGCGGCCATGCCCCGGCCCATGTTGCCCAAGCCGATAAATCCGATGTCCATGCATCCACTCTGCCTTGCCGGGGGCCGTCCTTTGCGATGATGAGCGCCTAGTGACGCGACGAGCACGGGAGCGACCAATGAATCGACTCGAGGGCAAGCGAATCCTGGTGACGGGCGCCGCGTCGGGGATCGGGCAGGCGACCGCGCTGCGGCTCCTCGACGAGGGCGCCACCGTGGTTGCCTCCGACGTCGCCGAGGCCGGCCTGGACGCCACCCGGGCCCGCGCGGACGAGGCCGCGACCGCCGGCCGCCTCACCACCGTGCCGATGGACGTCGGCAACGAGGATTCGGTGATCGACGGCGTGCGCCGGACCGTCGAAAAGCTCGGCGGCCTGGACTCATTGGTCAATGCCGCCGGCATCCTGCGCGCCGCGCACACCCACCAGACCAGCCTGGAACTGTGGAACCAGATCGTCGGCGTCAACCTGACCGGGACGTTTCTCGTTGTGCGCGAGGCGCTTCCGATGCTATTGGCGAATCCGCGCAGCGCGATCGTCAACTTCAGTTCGACCTCGGCGTCGTTCGCCCACCCGTATATGGCGGCGTACGCGGCAAGCAAAGGCGGAATCCAGGCCTTCACTCACTCACTGGCGCTCGAATACGCGCGTGACGGCCTGCGTGCGGTCTGTGTGGCACCCGGCAGCATCAAGTCCGGAATCACCGACGCGACCGGGGGATACATCCCGAAAGACGCTGACTGGTCGTTGTTTTCGAGGTTGATGCCGATCCTGCCGACCACGGTGGAGTCCAGCGGCACCGGGATGGCCGACCCGTCGGCGGTCGCCGGGGTGATTGCAATGCTGGTCTCCGATGACGGCGCGTTCATCACCGGGACCGAGATCCGCATCGACGGCGGAACGCACGCTTAGCCGCTAGTTAACGCAGGGCACGCCGCCGCCGTCGATCGGTTTCCCCTGATCCGGCGTCGGATAGGTCGTGGTGGTGCCGTTGTAGTAGTAACTCTTGGCCTTGGTCGACGTTGTGGTGCTCGCCGTTTCGTCCGAAGTGCCGTCGTCAACCATCGACACCGAGAAATTGGTATCGACGGTCACCCTGATATGTCCGGGCTGGACGCTGGGATCGGGCTGGCTGGGCGCGTCGAGGCCGAGCAGTTTGGCCACGTTACGTGCGTCGGTTTCCGACCCGGCGCCATACGCGACCGTGCTCGCCGTGGGCTCACCCGAATTGCGGTCCCGGGTCTGCCCCGTGGTGTAGCCGTGGTTTTGCAGGGCGTGCGACACCTCGGTCGCTAGTCCGCTCATGCTTCCGGCATTGATGACGTCGACGATGGTTGATGGACTCGGTTTTGCGGCTGTGGTGGCGGGCGTCGTGGTCTGGGGCGAGGCACCGATCGCAGTGGCCACCTCCGCCTTGATCGCGGCCGGGTCGATGATGTTGACGTCCTGGCCGTCGATGTTGTCGTAGCGCACTACCGGAAGCGTCCGGAACTCGACGTGGCCGCCGGACGCCAGCGAACCCAGCCGCTGGATCATCTCCTCATCCCACCCGGAAGACAGCACCACATCCTTGCGCGCCACCGCCATCAGGCCTTTGAGTTTGTCCAAGTTGGTGAAGGTTCCCGCGGCCTGCAGCTCCTGCATGACCGACGAAATGAACGCCTGCTGCCGGTGGGTCCGGTCCAGGTCCCCGTTTTCCAGCCCGTGGCGCTGCCGGACGAAGGACAACGCCTCGGAGGCGTCCAGCGTCTGTCGCCCTGCCGGGAAGTCGGCACCGGAATACGAGTCGTAGACGGGATGGTTGAGGCAGACCTCCACCCCGCCCAGTGTCTGCGCCAGGTCGAAGAACCCGGCCAGATTGACCTCGGCGAAATAGTCGATCGGGACGCCGGTCAGGCTGCGCACCGCGCGCAGGGTCGCCGCCCGGCCCGCTTCGCGACCCTTGGTCTCAAGTTCTTTCTGGCTGCTGGTGCCCTGGTTGGCAAGCTTGTTCGCGACGTACTGCTTGGTGAGGCCGTACGCCTCCTTGATCTTGATGTGGTTGTATCCGGGGACCCCGGTGAAGGGCACCCAGTCGTCGCGCGGGATTGAGAAGGCCACAACTTTGTTGTCGGCGCTGACGTGCACCAGGATCAGTGTGTTGGTGTTGTAGCCGCCGTCGTCGGAATCGCCGGCGTGCAGATGTTTCAGGATCGACCAGGGCAGGTCGTTGCCGTCCTGGTCTTTGCGGGAGTCCAGCCCGATCAGCAGGATGTTCATGTCGTCGCCGCTGGACCGCGGATCGTCGGGCTGCAGGGCGTTCGAGACGGTGATGCCGCCCAGCGCGCCGTGAGCCACGTAGTATCCCGCCCCGGTCATCCCCACCGCCGCCACCGAGATCAGCGCGCCCAGGGTGCGCGTCAGCCCTTTGCGGAAACGTGAGGGCTGGCGGACGGCTCGATGGCGGCGATGAGCACCGCCCGAGCGGGCCATCACAAACCTCTGCCCACGCCCAGCGCATCACCAGCCACCGCAGCGGCGGTTTGCGGCGATGTCGCTTCAAGCATGGTGTCAAGTATGCGTTAGCTTGCTGTGAAGCCCCCAATCGAGAAGGCTTCCCAGGTCGGCCCCTTGCGGCGGCCCGCGCGCGCGTTAGCGGCGGCAATCCCGGTCTGACCAGCGCGTTCCGGCTCGAGCGTCGCACCGTGGTTTCGACAAGGTCACACTGCCGACGGGACCGACTCGAACTTGTTATCGAGCCGAGACGGCGGCTATCGGGCTGGGACGAGGTCCTCGCCCGACTCGTAGAAAACGGTGATGTTCGAGCCGGCCAAGATCTCGGCGAGGTAGATACCGAGCGGCTCGACCTCGTAGTAGTAATGAACATTGCCCCGGGGGTCCACCGCCGTCGCGCAGGACAAGCCCGGCGCCCCGCATCGTTGCTTGATGGGGATGGCCAGAATGGCCAGCGCCACCACTACGGCAATCCCGACCATGAGCGGGACCCTGGTGACTGCCCGCCTCGTCGTGGGCGCCGGATGCATCACCGTTGGAGTGTAAGCGGGATGCCCGCCCGGTTCGGCGCGGCGCAGTAGGGTTTTTCAGCTATGACCACCATCAACCCGGACGGCGCGCCGTCGCCGCAGACCCGGGTCGAGGTACTGGGCAACATCGGACCCAACTGGTTCGCCTCGGTGATGGGCACCGGCATCGTCGCCATCGCCGGCGCCACCCTGCCCGTGCACGTGGCGGGATTGCGCGCTTTCGCCCAAGTGGTCTGGGTGATGGCCGCCGTCCTGCTGGCGGTGCTGATCGTCCTGGTCGGGGGGCACTGGTTGCGCCACCCCACCGTCGCGCGCACGCACGCGCGCAATCCACAGATGGCGCACTTCTACGGCGCCGCCCCGATGGCGTTGATGACGGTCGGCGGCGGAGCTGTGTTGGTCGGCAGGGATCTGCTGGGCGAACGCATCGCCGTCGACCTGGATTGGGTGCTGTGGACCGCGGGGACGCTGGGCGGGCTGTTCACCGCGGTGAGCATTCCGTTCTTGATGTTCACCCAGCACAACGTCGAGCCCGACGCGGCATTCGGTGGCTGGCTCATGCCGGTGGTTCCGCCCATGGTGACCGCGGCGACCGGTGCGCTGTTGCTGCCGCACGTGTCGTCGGGCACCGGGCGCGAGACCCTGCTGTACGGCTGTTACGCGATGTTCGGGCTGTCATTGCTGGCTTCCCTGAACATCATCGCGATGATCTGGGCGCGCCTGACCCTGTATGGCACCTCGGGTTCCGCGCGGGTGCCAACGCTGTGGATCGTCCTGGGTCCGCTCGGCCAATCCATCACCGCCGCAGGGCTTTTGGGTGCCAGCGCCGGACTGGCCGTTGGCCCCGAAGTGGCCGAGGACATGAACGCCTTCGCGATCCTGTACGGAGTTCCGGTGTGGGGCTTCGCGGTGTTGTGGATCGCGCTGGCAACCGCGCTGACCGTGCGCACACTGCTGCGCGGCATGCCGTTCGCCCTGACATGGTGGAGCCTGACCTTCCCGGTCGGAACCTTCGTCACGGGTACCTCCCAGCTCGCCGGCCACACGCATCTGCCCGCGTTCCGGGTGGCCGCGACCATCGCGTACGCCGGCCTGTTGTTCACCTGGCTGCTGGTTGCCGCGCGCACCTTGCGGGGCAGCCTGCGCGGCAACCTGCTCAAGCTGCCGCCGAGCAGCTCGCCGGTGAAGGCCAGCAAGCAACCGGTGGCCTGACCGTGCGCGGTGGGGGCGCGGCCCGTAGGCGTTTCGATCCCCCGGGTCGGCGGGTAGGCAACTCTGAGCCGATCGGAGGGCTAAATGATGAACTCAAGCGAGCCGCCGGAGCGGGGTACTCCGAGCGAGACACCCGAGCGACCGGCGCCGACGGAAACACCTGAACGGCTCGCACCGGCAGATCCGCCGGAGCGTTTGACGCCGTCGGAACCGTCTGAGCGTTAGGCGCGGACACAAACAGCTTGATGAGGACCGGAGGTTGAGGATGCGCGCTGAAGAAGGCGACGAAACGGTCAAGGACTACGCAGCAGAGGGCAAACAGGCCCTCGGCAGGATCAACGCTTCACAACGAGCGGGGTATCGGCTTGGCGACGTGGCCCGGCGGTTCGCCAGATTATGGCGGGGCGATCACGGGCCGGGGGACAAGCCCGGATTCCCGAGATAGTCACGCGGGCGCGGGGTACCGGTGTACCCAGGGGGCCGCTTCTTCGAGCTGGGCTGCCAGCTGAAGTAGATCGCCGTCGGCGCCCAGGCGCCCCACCAACTGCACACCGAGCGGAAGCCCGGCCTGTGTCCAGTGCAGGGGCACGCTGATCGCGGGGCGCCCGGTGATGTTGGCGAGTTGCGTGTAAGGCACCCAGCCCAGGCTTTCCTGAATCAGTTGGTCGAGAATTCCGCTGTGCGCCATGACTTTTCCCGCCCGCAGCTTGCTGGCGACCCGGGCCGCCTGTTGCAGCGCGCGCGGCGTCGCCGTGGCGCCGACGCGAAGGGGCGGCGTGGCCAGGGTCGGGGTCAACAAGCAATCGAAGGTCTCGTGGAACGTCGACAGGGATCGGATGTGATTGTTTCTGTTCTCCAACGCAAGTATGGGCGCCAGAACGCCGGTGGCCCGGGCGAGTTCACTGACGGCCAAGGTGTCGGCCTCGAAATCGCGGTCGCGGGCGCCGGTGCGTTGTCTGGCGTCGGCAACGTGCTGATAGAGCTGCGCGAACCAGATGGTGAGAAAGTCGCGCGCCAGCGCGTCGTCGTCGTAGGGGGGTGGGACCTCCTCGACCCGGTGCCCCAGATCGCTGAGGAGCGCCACCGCCCGTTCCACCGCGGCGACGGCTTCCCGATCGGGATGCGGGTTGATCGCCGAGGACCACGAGTATCCGATGCGCAGCTCGCCCGGCCTGCGCTTGATGTGATCGGCGAAAGTGCCTCGCGGAAGGGCAACTTCGTAGGCGGCGTGCGGATCGCGGCCGACGATCGCGTCACACAGCGCGGCGCTGTCGCGCACGGTGCGTGATACGACGCCCTGGGTCACCATCCCAAACATCGGCTCACCGGTCTGCGGACCGTAGGGCGACAGCCCCCGGCTGAACTTGAGTCCGACCAGCCCGTTGCAGGCCGCGGGAATGCGGATCGATCCACCACCGTCGTTGGCTCCGGCCGCCGGGACGATCCCGGCCGCGACCGCCGCGCCGGATCCACCCGAAGAACCGCCGGGAGTGTGCTCGGTGTTCCACGGGTTGCGGGCCGGGCCCCAGTAATCCGATTCCGTCACGCCCTTGGCCCCGAACTCCGGGGTGTTGGTCATTGCGAAGATCACCAGTCCCGCGTCCAGGAACCGCTGAGTCACCAGGGCGTGTTGGTCGGCCACGTCGTTGGCCAGCGAACGGGAACCGCTCGAGGTCGGAAAGCCGCGGTACTCCTGAGCAAGGTCTTTGATCACGAAGGGCACACCGGCAAACGGTCCGCGCAGGCCCGGATCGGCGGCCTGTCGGTCCGCCACATCGCCGAGGCGGCGGACGATCGCGTTCAACCGCGGATTCACTGCGTCTGCTCGCTGACGCGCCAACGCGAGGAGTTCGCCCGGCGTCACCTGCTTGCGGTCGACGAGTTCGGCCAACGCCGTCGCGTCCAAGGACATGTACTCGTCAAGCTGCATCGGATTCTCCTCTGGACGCCCCGCCTGCATCGTATTGGAGGCGCTTCGCCACCCGGGTCGGCGCAGAAGCGGCTTAGTATCACCTGATGCCCATGGCAGTGGAACCGTTTTCGATCCAGGGACCCGGCGGCGTGCGCATCGTCGCCGACCGGCTTGGCGATCCTCGAGCGCGCGCCGTGGTGTTCCTGCACGGCGGCGGGCAGACCCGCCGCTCCTGGGGCAGGGCCGCCGCAGCCGTCGCCCAGCGTGGCTGGCAAGCGGTCACCGTCGACCTACGCGGCCACGGCGAATCCGACTGGTCCGACGAAGGCGACTACCGCGTCGTCAGCTTTGCCGGCGACGTCCAGGAGGTGCTGGGCACGCTGCCCCCCCGGCCGGTGCTGGTCGGTGCCTCGCTTGGCGGGTTCACCTCGATGCTGCTCGCAGGTGAGATTTCCCCGGGCATCGCCAGCGCGGTCGTGTTGGTCGACATCGTGCCGAACATGGACCAGTCCGGAGCCAATCGGATACACGCCTTCATGTCCGATCGGGTGGAATCGGGCTTCGCCTCACTTGACGAGGTCGCTGACGCGATCGCCGAATACAACCCGCACCGGCCGCGGCCAACCGACTTAGACGGCCTGACCACGAATCTGCGCCGACGTGGCGATCGCTGGTACTGGCACTGGGATCCCCAGTTCATCAGCGGGACCGCCGCGTTTCCCCCTTTCGAGGTCACCGACCCCGACCGCATGCACGCGGCCGTCGACGCCATCTTGCGCGGCGGCGTGCCGATGCTATTGATTCGGGGCCAGATGAGCGACCTCGTCAGCCAGGAACGGGCGGACGAATTCCTGGCGCGCTTTCCGCAGGTCGAGTTCACCGATGTGCGCGGTGCCGGGCACATGGTCGCCGGCGACCGCAACGACATCTTCGCCGACGCCGTCCTGGGGTTCCTCGCCAGGCATCTCGACGACTGATCGGTTCGTCGGCCTAGAGTGAAAGCAATTGTCCGGCAGGGCATTCCCCAAAGATTTGTCGCTCATGTCAATTCGGTCGGGTCAGGTGCGCGCCCGGACTTAGCGCCCAGGCGGCCGAAACCCGCTGGCGCTGTTAGCATGCTGGCCGACACATCAAGAGAGGCGGCGTGGCATTGCGGTGGTTGCGAGGTTTGGGCTTGGTCGGTGCTGTGCTCGTCGCCGCGACGGCGCTGGCGAACCCGGCGCGGGCCGACGCGGGCGTCACGCCGGGTATCAAGGTCGAAGACGAAAATAGCTCGTGCACATCGGGTTTCGCGGCGCAGGGCAATGACGGCAGCTATTACCTGATGACCAGCGGCCATTGCGACGCCCACGACGGCTCACAGTGGACATACGGCAATGACGTCCCGCTCGGAAAGATCACCGCAAGCGAGAAGGAGGGCGACACGAGGGACGCCGCCATCATCCTCCTCCGCCCGAGCGTGGGGGCGCCCCTCGGAGATGTCGGCGGACGGTATGCTGTTCGGGATGTGTTGAGCGCTAACCAAATTCGCGAAGGCATGCCCTTCTGCAAATTGGGCGCGGTCACCGGTGAAACCTGCGGTTCCGTCACACACGTAGACGGTGACGTTGTCGAGGCCAGCGTGTTCAGTCTCAATGGCGACAGCGGCAGTCCGGGTTTTGTGAAGAACCCGGACGGCACCGTAAGTGCCGTGGGCTTGTTGATGTCCTCGCCCGACGGCGACGACAACACGACCTACTTCACGCTCATCGACCCGCTGCTGGGCAGGTGGGGGTTACGCGTTCTCCCTTGACGCCCAACCGCGCGTGCCCGCCTTTAACACAGCGTTTGTAACTTGCGGCTAACGGGTATCCGCGCGCCGCGGCACTGGCCGGGACTCGCTAGGTTGACGAGGCCAATGAGTTCGTTAGTGCGACACCAGCGACACGAGGGAGAGCAGTAGTGAAGCGTGGGATCGTCGTCGGCGTGGCGGGCGTGGCCGTAGTGGTCGCGGCGTGCGCCGGCTGTTCGAGTAACAAGTCAAGCACGGGATCGTCGGGTTCCTCGTCGCCGTCGGCGGCCGGCCCGCAGGTCATCGTCGACGGTCAGGCGCAGAACGTCAGCGGCCAGGTCACGTGCACGCCGGCGGGCGACAACACCAACATCGGCGTCGGTGACCCGACGGCGGGGGTCGGCGCCGTGGTCAGCAACGCCAACCCGCCCATCGTGCACTCGGTCGGACTCGGCAGTGTCAACGGCATCACGCTCGGCTTCTCCGACGCGGCTCCCAATCAAGGGGGCAACGCGGGAGCCGCGGTCAACGGGAAGACCTACGCAATCAAGGGCACCGCGACCGGGCTCGACATGAGCAACCCGCAGCAACCGCAGCCGGTAACCAAGTCTTTCGAGTTGGACGTGACCTGCCCGTAGTGCAGGCGACCGAGACCCAAGAGGGGACGCAGCTATGTCTATGAAACGTGTCGTCAGCGCGGCGGCCATCGCGGCGGGGCTGAGCATGTCCGCGGTTACTTTGAACGCGGGTTCGGCCTTCGCGGCTCCGCTCGACCCCCCGCCGCCGTGCCCTGGCTGCCATGGCGGTGGCGGTGGCGGCGCTGGTGGTGGCCACCCCGGAAA
>NZ_LZII01000016.1:0-104056 GCF_001667425.1 Mycobacterium sp. 852002-51613_SCH5001154
CGCCGCCGACTCCGCCGTCGCAGACGGATACCGCCGCTCGAAGTGCTCATCGAACTCCGCGATCACCGCGGGCGACGGCAACTTCGATTCGAACATACATTCGATTATGCCAGGGCGGTCTGACAACACCTACCTGCCCACTAGTCCCCTTGCCGGACCCAGGCAAAGATGTACAAGCTCATCGCCGTGACGAGCGCGATCAGCACCCATTGAACGATGGCCTGGTCGATCCACGAACCGGGCGGTGGTGCGCCGGGAAGGATGTTGCGCAGCGGGACGATGGCGAACAGGTTCGCGGCGTACCAGGTGGCGAACGGCGGCAGAAACTTCCTTCTGCCCAGCGCCATCGGAATGGCGACCAGCAGTGCCAGGGTGGGCAGGCTGATGAGGACCAGGCAGATGCCCAGGTCGAAGATCAGCGGGCCCTTGGCCCTCTTCAGGGTGATGACCACGTTCCCGTTGTCGGTGCCGCGCTGCGTCGGGAGCGCTCCGGGGTCGTGGACGCGGTTGACGGTGATGTCCCACCCGTCCAACTCCCCAGTCACCTCGACCCGGGCGGGCACCTTCTTCAGGTTGTCGCCCGACCCGACGAAGGCGTCGGCGGAGATCGGCTCGGTCCGGTAGGAGTCGAACGGCCAGTTGCCCGGATCGCCGTGCGCCACGACCGTGGTGCTGAGTTGCGCCGGCGCCTTGCCCTTCGGGTAGTGCAGGTCGCCCAGGTCGCTCGTCGGGTACAGGCGCACGGCGACGTCGGTGCCCAACACGTCGAATCTGTTGTCGTACGCCGAAATCCCCGGATAGACAAGCACATTCACCGCGAGCCGCTTGGCGACCGGCTTCAATTCCTCGACCTGCAGCTGCACGATGGTCGCGTCGCCCCCGCCCTGGCCCAGGTCCAGCGGAGGCAGCGGCCCCTCGGACCTCTCCAGCCAGTGGACGCCGAACAGGGAGAGCATGTAGGCCGTGACGACCACCGCCAGGACGGCGACCCCGATCACGATGCGCGGCCGCTTCGCCATGTGTTTGCGGGCCGGCGGTGCGGACGGTGTCGGTGCGTCCGATGGGGGCGGCGGTGCCGGCGCCGCGGGAGCCTCGGCGGTCATTGGTGAGCCGCTGATGTTTCAGGGCTCGTCGAGGGCCACACGTGGTCAGATGCTAGCGAACTCGCGCACACCGTGCGCGCCGATGCACGCCCCGTCACTCGCCGTCCATGCGGCGGTAACCCGCTCGTCGTTTCAGGTGTGGGCGGCGCCCCCGGGAACGGCCCGCGTTTGCTGCGTGACGCAGCGGAACCCGATGTGGGTGGTCGCGGTGTCCTGCGACTGCGGTGACCGCGCGGCCGGACGATAGCGGTGGCAGTACTCCGGCGCGCACAGGTGCGAACCGCCCTTCAGCGTCTGGCTGACGGCCGGATCCGCCGGCCCCGTTGGGGCGCAACACGCCTTCGGCGGCTCGTCGAGGCGGTGGTGCGCGGAGAACCTGGTGGCGGTCCACTCCCACACGTTGCCGATCATGTCGAGCAGGCCGAACCCGTTGGGGGGGAACGTGCCCACCGGCGATGTGCCCACCCAGCCCAGGGCGCCGTCGTTGCGGTATGGGAAGCGACCCTGCCAGGTGTTGGCCATCAGCCGACCGTCGGGGTTGGGTTCGTCCCCCCACGCGTACGTGCCCGCGCTCCCGCCGCGGGCGGCGTACTCCCACTCGGCCTCAGTCGGCAGCCGCCGGCCGGCCCACCGCGCGTACGCGGCGGCGTCGGGGTAGGCCACCTGCACCACCGGGTGATCGGCCAACTCGGCGATGTCGCTGTCCGGGCCGAACGGGTGCCGCCAATTCGCACCCGGCACCCAGTCCCACCACTGCCGCCAGTCGCGCAGGTCGACCGGGCCGGGAGTGGGACGAAAGACCATGGCGCCCGGACGCAGATCGGCCGGGTCCGCCCCCGGGTACAGCGCCGGGTCGATGGGTTGCTCGGCAACCGTCACATAGCCTGTCGCGGAGACGAATTCGGCGAACTGCGCATTGGTCACCGGGTGTCGCTCCACCGCGAATGAGGCCACGGTGACGGTGTGGATCGGCGCCTCTTCGGGATAGAAGCTGGTGCACCCCATGCGGAACGATCCGCCCGGTAGGTCGACCAGCTCGGTGAGCACCAGTCCAGGGTACGAGCGGCTCAGTCGGATTGCCGATACCACGTGAGCATGTACAGCCCCATCGCCCCGACAAGCGCGAGCAGCACCCAGATCACCAACGCCTGGTCGATCCATGCCCCGGGTGGTGGCGAGCCGGGAAGGAAGTTGCGGATGGGTATGACGGCGAACAGCATCGCCGCGAACCATGTCACGAAGGGCGGCACGAATTTGCGCCTCCCCAAGGCGATCTGGATGGCCACCGCGAACGCCAAGGTCGGCAGGGCGAAGAGGACAAGGCAGATGCCGAGGTCGAAGATCAGCGGACCTTTGGCCCGGTGCAGCGTGATGACCACGTTGTCCGGCCGGTCCGATTCCTGGCTGGCTTCACCGACGCGCTGGACGCTCACGTCCCAGCCATCCAACGCGCCGGTGACCTCGACCCGGGCGGGGATGTATTGGCGGGCGTCGCCCTGGCCAACGAGAACATCGGCCGAGAGTGTATCCGTGCGATACGAATCGAACGGCCAGTCGTTGGGGTTTCCGTGTGCCTCGATCGTGGTGGCAACCTGCGCCGGCGACTTCCCCGCCGGGTATTGCAGATCGCCCAGGTCGTTGGGCGGATCCATCCGGACCGCGGTGTCGGTCTTCAACACGTCAAGGCGTTTGTCGAACATCGAGTCTTCGGGTATCACAAGCACTTTCACCGTCAGGCGATTGGCGATGGTGTCCAGCTTCTCGAGGCGGACCAACACGACGGTGTCACCGGTTGCGTTCAAGTCCGGCGGCTTGAGTGGGGCCCCGGAATTGGCCAGCAGGTGGAAGCCGAACAGGGACAACGCATAGACCGCAACGAAGGCCAGCAGGGCGCCGAGGCCGATGACGAGGCGCCGCCTGGGCTTGCGCGACTGCGTTTCGGGCCGCGCCAACGTCGTAGTGCCGGGCGAAGGCGTTGCTGGCGTTGCGGGCTGCTGCTGCGGCGGCGTGTGATGGGTCATCTTCCTGCCTTCGTCGAGGTTGACCGATCCGCCGCCCTGGGCGGCACGAGACAGATGGTAGCGAACTCGATGTGCTCGCGGGGCGAAAATAGATATCGGTCGCCATCAGGCATGTTGGGCCGACGCCGCCAGCGGCAGGCCGCCGGGCAGCGAATCCTTCCCAGGGCGACTCGTCCGCTCCCCGCGCACACCGGCATCTCGCATGGCCAAAGGATCAGTTCACCCGATGTTTGTTTGCTTGCCGGCTGGGATAACGGTAATTCTCGACGTGTGTCGAAATGGGGCGAAGCCCCTCTGCTCGCCGTCGCCGCCGGGCCCCACCCCCAGGAGCCAACCAACGTGAAGCGCAATCTACCGGCGGCAGCCATCAGCCTGTTCGCTGCGGCGGCAGTGGCGGTCTCAGCATGCAGCACCGACTCCCACCCGACGCTGGCGTATGCCGCCGGCGCAAAGGTGGAGTGCGGCGGCAAGCAGGCTCTGACCGCCAGCGGCTCGACCGCGCAGGCCAACGCGATGACGAAGTTCGTCGCCGCCTACGGGAAGGTCTGCGCCGGGCAGACCCTCAACTACACCGCGAACGGATCGGGCGCCGGAATCAGCGACTTCCTCGCCGGCAAAACGGATTTCGGCGGGTCGGACACGCCGCTGTCCGGAGACCAATATGCCGCGGCCAAACAACGCTGCGGCGGAGCCGACGCGTGGAACCTCCCGGTGGTGTTCGGCCCGCTGGCCATCACCTACAACCTCGGCTCGGTCGACTCCTTGGTGCTCGACGCGCCGACGATAGCCAAGATCTTCGACGGCACCATCACCCGATGGGATGACCCGGCGCTTACCGCGCTCAACGCATCGATGCCGGCCGAAGAGATCCGTGTCATCTACCGCAGCGACGCGTCCGGGACCACCGACAACTTCCAGTCCTACCTGCAGGCCGCGTCCGGCGGGGCCTGGAGCAAGGGCGCCGGCAAGGCGTTCAACGGCGGCGTCGGCACCGGCGCCGCCGGCAACAACGGCACCGCGGCACTGGTGAAATCGACCGAGGGCGCAATCAGTTACAACGAGCTGTCTTTCGCGCTGCAGCAAGGGCTTTACGCCGCCGAGATCAAAACCCCGGCGAGCCGCAGGTCGCTCCGGCCGGTGCGGATCGGCACCGACACCGTCGGCAAGACCATCACCGGCGCCAAGATCGTCGGCAGCGGCAACGACCTGGTGCTCGACATCTCGTTGTTCTACAACCCCGCCCAGCCGGACGTCTACCCGATCGTCTTGGCCACCTACGAGATCGTCTGCTCGAAGTACCCGACGCTGGACGTCGCCAAGGCGGTCAAGGCGTTCCTGCAGGCGGCGATCGGACCCGGCCAGGTGGAGCTGGCGAACAGCGGCTACATCCCGCTGTCGCCCAACTTCCAGGCCAGGGTCTCGAGCGCCGTCGACGCGATCAGCTCGATGGAGGCACCGAATCCGGAGTAGGCGTCAGGCCCTCTTCGGCGGCTTTTTCTCGCGGGATCGCCACCAGGCGACGATGAACAGGGACATCGCAGTGACCAGCCCTATCAGTACCCATAGGACGACGGCCTGGTCGATCCAGGAACCCGGCGGTGGAGATCCTGGCAGGAAGTTGCGCAGCGGGACGACGGCGAACAGCAGCGCCGCGAACCAGGTTCCCAACGGCGGCAGGAAGGTGGTCCGGCCCAACGCCATCGGGATGGCCACCCACAATGCGAGCACCGGCAGGGCGATGAGGACCAGGCAGATGCCGACGTCGAAGATCAGCGCGCCCTTGGACCGTTGCAGCGTGATGATCAAGTCGTCCTGCACATCGGGGTTGGCGTCCTCGGGGTCGTGGACGCGGGTGACGGTGGCGTCCCAGCCGTCCAACTTTCCGGTCGCCTCGACGCGGGCAGGTGCCTTCTCGCGGCTGGCGCCGGTACCGGTGAACACGTCGGCGGCGATGACCTCGGTCTTGTAGGCGTCGAACGGCCAGTTGGCGGGATCGCCGTGCGCGACGATGGTCGTGCTGACCTGCGCCGGCGATTTTCCTACCGGGTATTGCAGGTCGCCGAGGTCGTTGTCGGGATACAGGCGCACCGCGGCGTCGGTGGTCAGCACCCCGAAGTTCTTGTCGTACAACGAATCCTTGGGGTAGACGGTCACATTCACCGTCAGGCGGTTCGCGACGGTATCCAGCTTCTCCAGGCGGACCTGAACGACGCTGTCTTCGGCCTCCACCTTGCTCAAATCCACCGAGGGAAGCGGGGGCGCCGACTTTGCCAGCAGGTGCACGGCGATCAGCGAGAGAGCGTAGATGACGATGAGGGAGGCGACTATTCCAAAAGCGATGGCGATTTGCCGACCCCGGTGGTCGGCGGGCGCCGGCGGCGCGGGAGGCGCCGGAGTCCCGGCGGTCATTGAGGCATCACGGGCCAAATGCTAACAGGGACAACGGCGAATTTCAGGGGATAATGACGGCGAATTGCTGCATTACCGTCGATTTAGCCGCTTCGAAACCGGGCGCTTTGCCGGGCCCCTCCAGATGGATGGCGACCAGGTACGCCTGGGTGTTGGTCCGGATGTGGGCGATGCGGTCGGCGAACTCGTTTGCTCCGGCCCCGCCATTGGTCCCGCTGAGCAGCTGGCTGCTGTAGCCGCAGAATTGGGCCGCTGTGACGGTGACCTTGGCCCCGGGGTGCGCCGTCCCCAAGTCGGTGGCATAACGCAGGAACGCGCCACCGGGGTCGAGGTCGGTGCGGGCGATGGTCACCCGTACCGACATGCCGTCGGGGCCGGTCGACGTCAACGCCACGTCGCCCGTGCCGGGAACCGCATTCCAGCCGTCGGGCAACGGGACCGTGAGCACGGGCGCCACCGGGTCCGCCACGGAGGCCTTGGTCATCGACCCGCTGGTGGGCGGCGGGAAGCACACCAAGGCATTGGGCGGAATGTGGTCGGGCAGGGTGGTCTCGATGCCGGGCACCGGCTCGGCCGGGTCGGAAGCTCGCGTGGTGGCCGAAGTTGACGAGGCGGTGCCACCGATGGCCGTTCCGCCGGTGGTCTTCTCACATCCCACCGCAGCGAGCGCCAACAAGCACAGCACCAGGGCTTCAGTCGCGCGAAAAGGCAAGCGCAATTTCGGCTTCCACGTCTACATAGGGCCGGCCGGACAGGTCGACGGTGACCTGCGCGATGGTGCCCCCGGTGAACGAGAACGGCGCTTTGTAGCGGCTGCACACTGCCGAGCCGCCGTTGCGGCCGACGGTGATCCCGGCACCCGCGATCCCGAACGTTCCGGGATGGGTCTGCACGTCCGCGAGCGTGCCGACCACTTCGTCGTCGATGAACAACGTGACGTCGCCGAGCGGCGTGTGGCTGTCCGGCACGGTCCCGGTCCGCGAATAATTCACGCCGAGCAGATGCCTGCCGAGCGGCACCGCGCCCGATGAGGAGACCGTCTGCTGGCGCTCGCCCAGGAAGTTGTAGACGTAATGCAGCCGCCCGTCCTGGACGAACAACACGTGCCCGCCGTGGGCGCCGCCGTGTTTGAACAGCACCCCTTCCGCGCCGGTGGTGTCCACGCTCACCTCGGCCAGCACCGCGAACGACCTGCCGCGGATTTCTGCGGCGGCGCCGCTGCTCACGTCCGCGCAGTCGGGATAGTAGATGTAGCTGGTCCGGTCACCGACGAGGTAAGGGCGAAATCGCGTCATCGTCTCCAGGATGTTCAGGTCCGACAGCGGCAACCCGTTGTACTTGGCGGCCTCGGAGAACCACATCGCCTTGAGTTCTTCGTGTTTGTCCGGGTGCTCGGCGGCCAGGTCGTGACACTGGCTGCGGTCGGCCTCGATGTGGAACAGCTCCCAGCGGTCGGCGTCGAAGTGCGACCAGCCCGCCGGCGTGGCCGCGTGGACGGTGTTGGCGAACCAGCCCTGATGCCAGATGCCGCGGGTGCCGAGCATGGAATAGAACTGGGTCTGCTTCCCGGTGTTGGCGGCCGAATCAGCAAGGGCCGCTTTGAAACTCACGCCGTCCAGTGGCTTCTGCGCGATGCCCCGCACGGTGTCGGGGGGCGTCATGCCCAGCAGGTCGTAGACCGTGGGCGTGATGTCGCAGACGTTGACGTAGTTGTCGCGGATCTCCCCATGTGCGGCAACACCATTGGGCCACGAGATGATCGCCGTGTCGGCGATGCCGCCCTCGTGCGACGCGTACCGCTTGTACAGCTTGTACGGGGTGTTGAAGGCCATCGCCCAGCCGATCGGGTAATGGTTGTAGGTCTCCGGGCCGCCGAGGTGGTCGAACAGCTTCATGCTCTCTTCGACGGTGTCGATGTAGCCGTTGAAGAACTTGCCCTCGTTGACCGATCCGTTCGGGCCGCCCTCCCCGCTGGCGCCGTTGTCGGAGATCACCACGATGAGGGTGTTGTCCAGTTGACCGGATTCCTCCAAATAGTCCAGGATGCGGCCGATTTGGGCGTCGGTGTAGCTGAGGAAGCCGGCAAACACCTCGGCCATTCGGGAGAACAGCTTCTTCTCGTCGGCGTTCAGCGAGCCCCACGGCCGCACCGTGTCCTGCAGCGGCCAGGGCTCGCCCTGCGGTCCCTTGACGTCCAGGTACGGGTTGACCGGCGACAGCTCGGTGTCCGGCGGCACGATGCCCATCGACTTCTGGTTTTCCAGCACGATCTCGCGGTAGGCCTCGTAGCCCATGTCGAAGCGGCCGGCGTAATGGTCCGCCCATTCTTTGAAGACGTGGTGCGGCGCGTGCCCGGCGCCCGGGCACACGTAGCTGAACCAGGGCTTGTCCGGCGCGATCACCTTGGCGTCGCGGATGAACTCGATGGTCTTGTCGGCGATGTCCTTCGAAAGGTGATAGCCGTCTTCCGGCGTGCCCGGCGGGTTGACCGGATGGTTGTCGTAGACCAGGTCGGGATACCACTGGTCGGTCTCGCCGCCCAGGAAACCGTAGAACCGCTCGAAGCCGCGCGAGATGGGCCAATGTCGTTTCGTCGAAGCGAGATTGGATTCTTCGAGCGGCGTCAGGTGCCACTTGCCGACGCAGTACGTGTTGTAGCCGCGCTCGGCCAGCACTTCGGAGAGCAGCGCGGTATCGAACGGGATCCGGCCGTTGGCGTTGGGGAAGGCGTCGGTGAACTCCTCGATGGTGGCCATGCCGACGGTGGTGGCGTTGCGGCCGGTCAACAACGACGCCCGGGTCGGCGAGCACAGCGCGGTGGTGTGAAATTGCGACAGCCGTACACCACGCTCGGCGATGCGGGTCATGGCGGGCATCTCGACCAGGCCGCCGAAACAGTCCCACGTCGCGATGCCGGTGTCGTCCCAGACCAGGTACAGGATGTTGGGCGAGTTCTCCGGTGCGGTCGGGGCGGCGTACGGGCCCCAGTCCGGCTCGGAGTCCCGGATATCCAGCTCGATCTTGCCTTGAAAGGCATGGGAGTCAGGCGACATGCGCCGAGCGTAGCGCCACCGCGGGAATTCCGATCCTTTTTCCCTGCGGCGTTACGCTCGGCACAGCGAAACGCCCGAGACCCTAAGGTCCCGGGCGTTTCGATGTCCCGTGGGGGCTACTTGGCCTTCTCGAGGATTTCGACGAGCCGCCACCGTTTGGTCGCCGACGTCGGACGCGTCTCCATCAGCGAGACGCGGTCGCCGATGCCCGCGGTGCTGTTCTCGTCGTGCGCCTTCACCTTCTTGGTGGTACGGATGATCTTGCCGTACAGCGGGTGACGCACGCGGTCTTCCAGCTCGACCACGATGGTCTTCTGCATCTTGTCGCTCACCACGTAACCGATGCGGACCTTGCGCCGGCCACGCACCTTCGGGTTGGCCGGAGTGTGCTTGGGGCCCTTCTCTTTCGAGGCGGTGTCCTTTGCGGCCGCCTTCGGAGCCGCCTTCGGGGCCGCCTTCTTCGCTTCTGCCATCAGGATTCCTTACCGTCGGGCCCGGAAGCCAGGCCCAGTTCTCGTTCGCGCAGCACGGTGTACACGCGCGCGATCTCCTGTCGCACCGCGCGCAGCCGGCGGTTGTTGGACAGCTGCCCCGTCGCCATCTGGAAACGCAGGTTGAACAGCTCTTCCTTGGATTCGCGCAGACGCTCGGTCAGCTCCTCGTCGGTGAGCTCACGCAGTTCGCCAGGCGAAATTCCCACTGCCATCAGAACTGATCCTCTCGGGTCACGATGCGTGCCTTGATCGGCAGCTTGTGGATTGCACGGGTAAGGGCCGCCCGGGCCACCTGCTCGTTGGGGTAGCTCAGCTCGAACAGCACGCGGCCCGGCTTGACGTTGACCACCCACCATTCCGGCGAGCCCTTACCCGAACCCATCCGGGTTTCGGCGGGCTTCTTGGTCAGCGGGCGGTCCGGGAAGACGTTGATCCACACCTTGCCGCCACGCTTGATGTGGCGGTTGATCGCGATACGCGCGGACTCGATCTGCCGGTTGGTGACGTAGGCGTGCTCCAGGGCCTGGATGCCGTAGTCACCGAAGTTCACCGCCGTGCCGCCGCTGGCGATGCCACGCTGGCGGGGGTGGTGCTGCTTGCGGTGTTTAACCCTGCGGGGAATCAACATGATTCAGCTCTCCGTGCTCTGCGGTTCTGCGGCGGGCGCGGCCTCGGCCGCTGCGGCCGCAGTGCTTTCTTCGGCGCCCGCGGCGGCCCGGCCGGCCTCGGTGCTGGTCGCCGTGGTCCCCGACGCACCGCTGCGCCGGGGGCGCGTGCCCGACGGACGCTCGCGGCGCGGACGGTCGGCGCCCGCCGGAGCGGCTACGGCCAGTTCGCGTTTCCCGCCGACGATGTCGCCCTTGTAGATCCACACCTTCACACCGATCCGGCCGAAGGTGGTCTTGGCCTCGTACAGGCCGTAGTCGATGTCGGCGCGCAGCGTGTGCAGCGGCACCCGCCCCTCGCGGTAGAACTCCGAGCGGCTCATCTCCGCACCGCCCAGGCGACCCGAGCACTGCACCCGGATGCCCTTGACGTTGGGCTGACGCATCGCCGACTGGATGGCCTTACGCATCGCGCGGCGGAACGCCACCCGGTTGCTCAGCTGCTCGGCGACGCCCTGGGCCACCAATTGCGCCTGGGACTCAGGATTGCGGACTTCGAGGATGTTGAGCTGAACCTGCTTGCCGGTCAGCTTCTCCAGGTCCGCACGGATGCGGTCGGCCTCGGTGCCGCGGCGGCCGATGACGATGCCGGGGCGCGCGGTGTGGATGTCGACGCGCACCCGGTCGCGGGTGCGCTCGATCTCCACGTCGGCGATGCCGGCGCGCTCCAGCCCGGTGGACAGCAGCTTGCGGATCGCGACGTCTTCCTTGACGTAGTCCGCGTACTGCTTGTCGGCGTACCAGCGGGACTTCCAGTCGGTGGTGATACCCAGCCGGAAGCCGTGCGGATTTATCTTCTGGCCCACTAGTCTGAGCCTCCCTTCGCTTCCGAGGTCTCAGCAGTTGCCTTCGAAGTCTTCGCCTCGGCGGTTTTCGCCGCAGCCTTCTTCGCGGGTGCCTTCTTGGCGGGTGCCTTGGTGGCGGCCTTCTTCGCGGGCGCCTTCGCGGCGGCCTTGCTGGCCTCGGCGCGGCGGGCCCTCGTCGACTTCGCCGAACGCTGGTCCTTGGCCGGCCGGCTCTCCACCACGACCGTGATGTGGCTGGTGCGCTTGCGGATCCGGAATGCGCGACCCTGGGCGCGCGGACGAATGCGCTTGGCGGTCGGGCCCTCGTCGGCGTACACCGTGGCGACCACCAGGGTGGCCGGGTCCAGCCCGTTGTTGTTCTGCGCGTTCGCCGCGGCGCTGGCGATCACCTTGGCTACCGGCTCGCTGGCCGCCTGGGGCGCCCAGCGCAGGATGTCGAGCGCGTCGGCCACCGACCGGCCCCGCACCAGGTCGATCACCCGGCGTGCCTTCGTCGGTGAGACCCGCACGAACCGCGCCTTGGCGACCGCCGACGGGAATTCAGTTGTGGTCATCGCCGTTTGGCCTTCCGGTCGTCCTTGATGTGTCCCTTGAAGGTTCGCGTCGGCGCGAATTCACCAAGCTTGTGACCGACCATCGACTCGGTGACGAACACCGGGACGTGCTTGCGTCCGTCGTGGACGGCAAAGGTGTGACCGATGAAGTCCGGGATGATCGTCGAACGCCGAGACCAGGTCTTGATGACCTGCTTGGTGTTCTTCTCGTTCTGAACGTCCACCTTCTTGAGGAGGTGGCCGTCGACGAACGGGCCCTTCTTCAGGCTGCGTGGCATGTGCTTGTACTCCTAGTCCCGGAACTTCCTCAGCGACCGTGCTTCTTGCCGGTGCGCCGGCGCCGGACGATGAGTTTGTTGCTGGCCTTGTTCGGGTGGCGGGTGCGGCCCTCCGGCTTGCCCCACGGGCTCACCGGGTGGCGACCACCGGAGGTCTTGCCCTCACCACCACCGTGCGGGTGGTCCACCGGGTTCATGACCACACCACGGACCGAGGGGCGCTTGCCCTTCCACCGCATCCGGCCGGCCTTGCCCCAGTTGATGTTTGCCTGCTCGGCGTTGCCCACCTCGCCGACCGTGGCGCGGCAGCGCACGTCGACGCGGCGGATTTCACCGCTGGGCATACGCAGCGACGCGTAGGTGCCCTCTTTACCGAGCAGCTGGATGCTCGAGCCGGCGGACCGGGCCAGCTTGGCGCCACCGCCCGGCCGCAGTTCCACGGCGTGGATCACGGTACCGGCGGGGATGTTGCGCAGTGGCAGGTTGTTGCCGGGCTTGATGTCGGCGTTCGCGCCCGACTCCACCACGTCGCCCTGCGAAAGGCCTTGCGGCGCGATGATGTAACGCTTCTCGCCGTCCAGGAAGTGCAGTAGCGCGATGTTGGCGGTCCGGTTCGGGTCGTACTCGATGTGCGCGACCTTGGCGTTGACGCCGTCCTTGTCGTTGCGACGGAAGTCGATCACCCGGTAGGCCCGCTTGTGGCCGCCGCCCTTGTGGCGGGTGGTGATGCGGCCGTGTGCGTTACGGCCACCGTGGCCGTGCAGCGGGCGCACCAACGACTTCTCCGGCTCCGACCGGGTGACCTCGGCGAAGTCGGACACGCTGGAGCCGCGGCGGCCGGGGGTCGTCGGCTTGTACTTACGAATTGCCATGTCTAATCAGGTCTTTCTCTCGCGCGCGGCTAGGCCGGGGCCCCGAACAGGTCGATGGGCTTGCTACCGGGCGCCAGCGTGACGATGGCCCGCTTAGTGCCCTTGCGCTTGCCGTATCCGGTCCTGGTGCGCTTGCGCTTACCCTGCCGGTTTGCGGTGTTCACCGATGCGACCTTGACAGAGAAGATCTTCTCGATGGCGATCTTGATCTGCGTCTTGTTCGAATCGGGGTGCACCACAAAGGTGTACACGTTGTCGTCCAGCAGCCCGTAGGACTTTTCCGAGATGACCGGGGCCAGGATGATGTCGCGGGGGTCGGTGATGGTCGCCATCTACGCCGTTACCTCCTCGGTGCTAGCGGTGCTGGCGCCCGCCTGGGCACTGATGTAGGCGTTGAGCGCCTCAACGCTGAACACCACGTCGTCGGAGCGCAGCACGTCATAGGTGTTGAGCTGGTCGGGCGTCAGGATGTGCACACCGGGCAGGTTGCGCACGCTCTTGGCGCCGGCCTCGTCGCTGCGGCCGATCACGATCAGCACCTTCTTGCGGTCGGTCAGCGTGCCCAGAAATGCCCTAGCGTTCTTGGTCGACGGCGTCTGGCCCGACACCAGCTCGGTGACCGCATGAATGCGGCCGTTGCGCGCCCGGTCCGACAAGGCGCCGCGCAACGCCGCGACGATCATCTTCTTGGGGGTGCGCTGGGCGTAATCGCGGGGCTTGGGGCCGTGCACGACGCCACCGCCGGTGAACTGCGGGGCCCGCGTCGAACCCTGACGGGCACGACCGGTTCCCTTCTGCCGGTATGGCTTACGTCCACCGCCGCTGACCTCGCCGCGGGTCTTGGTCGAGTGCGTGCCCTGGCGAGCCGCCGCCCGCTGCGCGGTGACCACCTGGTGCATCAACGCGATATTGGCCGGGGCGTCGAACAATTCGGCCGGCAATTCGACGGAGCCGTCGACCTTGCCGTCCGGCGTCTTGACGTCAATCTTGAGTGTCTGGCCTTTGGTCGCCATTACTTCTCACCTCGTTTGATCGCGCTGCGGACCACCACGAGCCCACCGGTGCGGCCTGGGACCGCGCCCTTGATCAGCAGCACGCCGTTCTCGGCATCAACCTTGTGCACCACCAGGTTCTGCACGGTCACCCGGTCGTTACCCATCCGGCCGGCCATCCGGGTGCCCTTGAAGACGCGCGCGGGAGTGGCGCAGCCGCCGATGGAACCGGGACGGCGGTGCACCGCCTGCGCACCGTGGCTGGCGCCCTGGCCCTTGAAGCCGTGGCGCTTCATGGTGCCGGCGAAGCCCTTGCCCTTGGAGGTACCGGTCACGTCGACATAGGCGCCGTCGGCGAAGATCTCCGCCGTCAGCTCCTGGCCGACTTCGTATTCGCTGGTCGCGGCCTCGTCATCCAGCCGCAGCTCGGCGAGGTGCCGGCGCGGGTTCACGCCCGCGGCGCTGTACTGACCGGTCACCGGCTTGTTCACCTTGCGGGGGCTGATCTCGCCGTAGGCCAGCTGGACGGCGCTGTAGCCGTCGCGCTCGGGCGTGCGGATGCGGGTGACCACGTTGGGCCCCGCTTTGACCACCGTCACGGGGACGACCCGGTTGTTCTCGTCGAACACCTGCGTCATGCCCAGCTTGGTACCCAGAATGCCTTTTCTTGCCATGAGTTCACCAAGCCCCTACTGGATGTTGACGTCGACACTGGCCGGAAGGTCGATGCGCATCAGCGCGTCGACGGTCTTCGGCGTCGGGTCGAGGATGTCGATCAACCGCTTGTGAGTACGCATCTCGAAGTGCTCCCGCGAGTCCTTGTACTTATGCGGAGAGCGAATGACGCAGTACACGTTCTTCTCAGTCGGCAGCGGCACCGGACCTACGACACTGGCACCCGTGCGGACGACGGTCTCGACGATTTTGCGCGCCGATGCGTCGATGGCCTCATGGTCGTAGGCCTTGAGCCTGATGCGGATCTTTTGTCCCGCCACGCTTCTCCTACCCTCACTCCACTTACAAAAATCCGTGTCCGGACCTGGTGCTCCCAGCGCGCTGATCGAGCCCGGGTCAACCCTGGGCCGATCGAGCGTCGCGCCGGATACTGCGCCGCTGTTTACCTGTCGTGGTCCACCGGCCCCCGCGGTCGGGTGTGTCACCCTCACGCAGCCTGGACCGCGGCAAAATTTGTCGCGCTCCAAGGATGGGACCGGACGCGCCCGTTTGGGCGCTGGTCGTATGCCCGACCAGGCGCAAACCCGGCCCAAGGCAACCTGAACAGTATGCCCTAGATCGTGGGTTTGGCCAAATCCCGGCCGAACGCCGCCGACGCGGCCCCGCCGGGCGGCCAACCCGCTGGTCAGCGGCCGTAGCCGGCCTCAGGCACCCGCCGATTCGACGCTCGCCGCGTCGGCCCGGTTGTGTGCGCGCTGAACATAGAGGAAACCGTCGACGGACGCGAGCGCGCACTCGCGGTAATCGAAGTCGGGAAGCGTGGAAAGGCGCCCCAGCACTAGGGGGCCGATGAGGAGCGCGATGGCCCGGGAGCGGTCCACCTCGCCGAGTTCGGCGGCCTCCGGGCTGTCGAAGATGGCGTCGAACGGGGCCGCGTACTGCTGGGCGATGCGCTCGCGCAGCGTGGTGATCGCCGCGCTGTCCGCCGCCTGACTGTCGCGGGGTTCCGGCATCTCGTCCAGGTCGCGGCCCAGGGCCAGCCACGACATCGCCGTCATGACGGCGGGCGCCTGGGCCACCGACTCGGCCTGCGCCAACACCACCGCCACCAGGCGGTCGCGCAGCGAACCCTCGGCCGGCGGCGCGGGTGACGGCGGGATGAGGCTGTTGAAAGCCGCTGCCAGCAAATCGTTTCCGCTCGGGAAGTGGCGATACAACGTGGCCCTCGCGACGTTGGCGGTACGGGTGACCGCGTCGACGGTCACCGCGCTGGGACCACCGGAACTCAGCAGCGCGGCGGCGGCCTCGAGCAAACGGGCCCGCGAGCGCGCTGGGCGGGGGTCGCTGGTACTGCCAGTGATTGTGATCCACCTCCCTGTTTGGAAACGAGACTATCGGTCTACCTACAAGACTGTCGGTCTCGAAACTTCCCAACGCCACCGTGAGGAGGCGCATCATGGTCGAAACCCTGGTCCGGCCTGACCAGCGTACTGATGCGGTCAGCATCGGCAATAGTCCCCGAGCGCGAAACTGGACGCTGGCCGTCGCCTGCATGGGAGTCGCCCTGGTTGTCGCCTCGATGACGGCCTTGAACACCGCGCTGGGAGACCTCGCGGTGGCCACCTCGGCCACCCAGTCCCAGCTGAACTGGATCGTCGACGGATACACCGTGGCCCTGGCGTGTCTGCTCTTGCCCGCCGGCGCGATCGGCGACCGCTACGGCAGGCGCGGCGCCCTGCTGATCGGTTTGGTGGTCTTCTCGGTCGGCTCGATGGCTCCGGCGATGCTGCACAGCCCGGCGCAGATCATCGCCGGCCGCGCGGCGGCCGGGATCGGCGCCGCCTTCGTGATGCCGGCGACGCTGTCGCTGCTGAGCGTGGCCTATCCGAAAGCCCAGCGCACCAAGGCGGTTGGGATCTGGGCCGGCACGGCCGGATCCGGTGGCGTGCTGGGCATGATCGGTTCCGGTTTGCTGCTTCGCTTTTGGGACTGGCACGCGATCTTCTGGTCACTGGGCGCCGCCGGGCTGGTGATCTTCGCGCTGGCGTGCACCGTCGCTTCGTCCCGCGACAGCGGCGCCCCGCGGATCGATGGGCTGGGCGCGGTCCTGATCGGCGCCGCGCTGGCGATCGCCGTGGCGGCGATCCTGGAAGCGCCGACCCGCGGATGGAGCGACCCCCTGGTCTGGGGCGGGCTTGTCGCGGGCGCGGTGCTCGCGGCGGCGTTCGGTGCCGTCGAGCTGCGCCTCGCCTGGCGCAGCAGGCAACCCCTGCTCGACGTCCGGTTGTTCGCCGACCCGAATTTCGCCACCGGCGTCGCCGCGATCGTCATCCTGTTCGGCGCCACGTTCGGGTTCTTCTACATCGGCATGCAATACGTGCAACAGATCATGGGCTACTCGGCCCTGGCGACGGCAATCTCCTTCGGCCCGTTCATGGTGCCGCTGGGCATCTTCTCGGCGCTGTCGTTCTGGTACGTGCCCAAGCTGGGCCTGCGGCTGGTGCTGTTCATCGGCACGCTGCTGATGGCGGTCGGCTTCGCGTGCATGTACCGGTTGAACCTGCACTCTTCCTATCTGGAATTCGCCTGGCCCACACTGATCCTGGCAACCGGCATCGGAATCTGCACGGCACCGACGACATCGGCGATCATGGGAGCGGTGCCCGACGAGAAGCAGGGCGTCGCCTCCGCGGTGAACGATACGTCCCGGGAGATGGGCGGCGCGTTGGGAATCGCGGTGGCGGGTTCGATTCTGGCCGGCCGCTATTCGCACGAGCTCGCCCCGAAGCTGGCGGGCTTTCCCGGGCCGGTCCGGGGGCCGGCCACCGATTCGCTGGCCAAGGCGGTCGAGGTGGCGGGCCGGATGGGGCCCCAGGGCCGCCAGCTGGCCGACATCAGCAAGTCCGCGTTCCTGGCGGCCTTGCACGCGTCGACCATCACGATGGCCGTGATCGTCGCCGCCGCCGCGCTGCTGATCGCGGTTTGGGCGCCGGGCCGCGACGGCCGGCAGCTTCGGCCGGTACGCGGGATGCTGTCCGGCCGCCATCGCTGACACGCCGCCGGGGCGCGACCGCTTCGGCCAATGCTGTTGTCCGACAGCGGGTTCAACGCTTGAAAATGTCTGCCGGTTCTGGTATCACCAGACGTATATCGACAGATACAGATCATCTCTGCGAGCGAGGTGGATGTGGTGTTGATGGGTGTTGCGAGCGTGGTCGAGCCGGTATGCCCGGTGATGCATGAGGCGGCGGCGATCGTGGAGGCCGAATGGGTACGCCTGAGGCGAGAGAGCGAGCCGGCTCGGCACCCCAGCTGTGAGTTTCCCACGGCGCGGCGCTGCCGGCGCCAGACGAGCACCCTGGTGTCCACCGAATCGACGCGCGCCGGCCGCGCGGCGCACACCCTCGGGCGGCGGACTCGCTGGCCGGCCTCCCTGATCTGGGCCCGGCAGCGTTCACCTCCGGCCTGCCGGCATGTTTCACGCATCGGCGAAGGGAGGTAACCGAGAAGAGACAAGCACGGGTAATCGAACAGTGAAATGGCGACCGTGCAGTCCACGAATATTGCGACGCTATTGTCGCGTGACGCACCACCTGCGCGCGCACTGCCACTCGACGTGGCCATCTACGTGGACCGCATGAACAATCGCCGCTCGCGGGGCGGGCCTCATGCCTCAGCCTTGAGGCCCGCCCTCACGCACGCATCACCGAACGAATTCGGCGGCGCGATGACCGAGCATGACGATGCTGGCGTGCGGCCCCCGGCTGGTGATTTCGGGCAGGATCGAGCCGTCGATCACCCAAAGGTTGTCGATACCGTGCACCCGGCAGCGATGGTCTACGACGGCTCGCGGGTCGGTATCGGCGCCCATCGGCGCTGTGCCGCAGAGATGTTGCGACGTGGACCATACGGGTTCACCGACATGCGTTGCGGTACGCGCCAATTCGCGGGCAAGTTCGGCGCCTTGGCGTAGCGCCGCGACGTCTTCGGGCTCGCTGTCGTAGCGGTGCTCGATGCGGGGCGCCGCCTCGGGATCCGCCGACGCCAGCGCAATACGCCCCCGTGCGCGCGGCCGCATGAGCGCAACCCCGATGTGCGGCCAGTCGGCATGACCGGCGGTGCCGTCCCCGGTCATCGCGACGAATCCCCCTGTGTACGGTCTGATCTCGAGCCCGTCGGCGGTGCTGAGTACGACTTCGAGCACCGGCCGGCCGGGAGCCACCGTCCAGTCGGTGGGCAACACCCATTCGGGGTGATCGCTGAACGACGTCCCCACCGGCAGCGGCTTCACCACGGGTACGCCGACGGACCGCAGCCCCTTCTCGGCTCCGATGCCGGAGAGCATCAGCAGCTGCGCCGTTTGGATGGCGCCGGCACACAGCACGATCCGGTCCGCGGTCAGCGTCAAGCGGCCGTGCGGGCCGATCGCGTCGACACCCGCGGCGGCGGCGCCGGCGAAGCGCAACCGCGCGGCGCGCGTCCGGGAGTGCAATGTCAGATTCGGCCGGCGCAGCGCCGGCAGCAGAAATCCCGCGCCGGATCCGGTACGCACACCGTCCACGATGTTGAGCGGGACGGCGCCTACTCCCGAAACCAGTTCCGGCCCACAGTCATTGAGATCTTCGATCCAGTCGAACCCGGCGCGCTGCGCGGCGGTGATGAAACGCTCGGTGGTTCCCGTCATTTCGTGGGTACGACGGACCCGGATGGGACCGCTGTCGCCATGGGCCGGCCCGCTGAAGTCCAGGTCGGTCTCGATGGCGCGGAAGCTTTCGAGGACGTCGGACCAGGCCCAGCCGGGTAGCGATAACCGGTCGAAGTCGCGCGGCAATCCGCGGCAGAAGTAGCCGCCATTGATTGCGCCCGAGCCACCGACCGTCGCCCCGCGCACGATCGGATGCGCGCGCATGGGTCGATCGGTCAGGCTGGTCTGATAACGGCACACCAGCGGGCTGCCGACCCCGATCGGCAGCTGCAACCCGTTCGCGGTCTGAGCGAGCAATCCCGGATCATCGAGGGCCGGCCCCGCCTCGAGGACGGTCACCGCGCAGCCCGGCTCGGCAGAAAGACGTTCGGCGACAACCGATCCAGCGCTACCGGCACCGACGATCAGCACGTCGCTGTGCGGGGCGGCCTTACTCAAGGGCGGGTCAAGGTGGCGGCTAGCTCCGAATCTGGGGTTTCAGCGCCCGCAGGTTGCGCTCCCGCACCACTCCCCACCACAACCCGAGGCCGTACGCCAGGTCGTCGACACGCTTGAGCAACAGATAGGTCAACAGGCCGATCGGTTCGGCATCGTCGCCGATGGCGTCGCGGCGCCGCAGCCAGTCCACCACGCCGTCCATGATCGCCGCGACCAGCACGACGCGTCGGAAGTGTCGCGACAGCGTGGCGGCAAGCAGCGCCACCGGCCAATAGTGCCGACACAGGGCCGACGCCAGCTGCAGTGCCGCCGACCACAGGCCACGGGTCGCGATCATCGCCACGTCGGCGATGGACGTCTCGGCGCCGCGCATCGCCCTGGCGATCCTGCGGCCGGTCAGGACGGCGACGACGATGGACGCCAGCTGGGACAGGCTGGTCCCGAACGCCATCAGGATCCAGGTCATCAGCGCCCAGCCGGAGATCACCACCGGGGCCGTCTTGTCCGGGTGGCGAACCGAGAGCGGGGCCGCCGATCCACCATAGAACGCCTTGCGCGCGAGCCAATCCCGCAGTTCGGTGCGGTGGTCGTGGGCGACCAGCGCGATGGGTTCGTAGCGCAGCCGGGCGCCGGCCTCGATGAGCCGCCAACACAGGTCGACGTCTTCGCCGGATTGCAGGGTCTCGTCGAACCCGCCGACACTGCGCAGGGCGGAGCACCGACAGATGATCGCCGCGCTGGGCACGTAGGACACCTGGCTGTGGGGCAGCACCGGCGCTTCGCGCTCGCCGAGGTCGAGCGACGAGTGCAGCGCCTCGTAACGGGCCACCACATTCTCACTGTGCGACAAACCGACGATGCGCGGCGCGGACAGGGCCACGGTGGGATCGCAGAAATGCCCGAGCAGCGCCTCCAGCCAGCCGCGCCGCGGAGCGACGTCGGAATCCAGAAACGCGACGTAGTCGGTCCTGCAGGCGGCCAACCCGGTGTTGCGGGCGGCGGCCGGGCCTCTGGAGCGGGAGTGCCGCAACACTTCGACGTCGCAGTGCGCGCCGACGAAGTCGTCGGGCTCGATCGGCGGGCTCGAACCGTCGTCCACCACGATGACCCGCAGGCCGCGCAGCGAGCTCACCAAGCGGCGCACCCCGGAAAGGTTGTCGCGCACCGGAATTACCACGGTGACGTCGTGGTGCGACGGGCCGCCCGCCGGCCGCGGATGCGCCACCGTGGCGTCGAGCAGGGTGCGGGCCAGCTGGGCGCTGACGTCGTCGCGAACCTTCAGCCGGCCGTCGCACAGCATGTCCTGGGCGGCCGGCGCCAGCTTCAGCAGCCGGGTCGGTGAACCACCGAGCAGCGCCGAGCCATCACCGAGCACCCGCACCCGCCGGTCGACCTGGACGGCGAAGCCATCCGGCAGCCGGGCCGCCGTCATGTAAGCATCCCGTCGCGCCCGGGCGACCACCGGGCCACTCGCCGGACACAGCCGTCGACCATCTCGGCAAGGATGCGCTTGCCTTCGGCGGCGGTCGCGGTTGTCGGGTCCCCCAGCACGCCCACGGGGCTGACCGCCGCGACTCCCCCGCGCCGCATCGACGGGAGTAATTCCGGCAGCGGCGCCCGGTTGCCGGTGAGCCATCGGTCGGTCAGCACGTCGCCGGGCGAGATGTGCAGCAACATCGATGTTTCGGTGTGCCCGGCGTGGGCATCGCCACCGTCGGCCAGGCATGGGCACCAGCCGGCGTCGCGTCCCTCGGCCCGCAGTCGCGCCACCGCAGCGGTCAGCGCGGCGACGTTGCCGCCGTGGCCGTTGACGAAGACCAGGCGATTGGCCCAGCTAGCGGCCGACCGGCCGTACTCCACGAGCAGCATCGTCAGGGCTTCGGTGCCGATGGAGATCGTTCCGGCGAAACTCTGGTGCTCGCCGCTGGCGCCGTAGGCGATGGCCGGCGCCAGCAACCACTCGCGCTCGAGGATCGCTTCGAGACCGGCCCGAACCCCCCGGGCGACCGCGGTGGCGATCCGGGTGTCGGTGTCCAACGGCAGATGCGGGCCGTGCTGTTCGGTCGACCCCAGCGGGATCAATATCGACGGCGAGGTGCCCGATAGCTGGCTTGACGTCGCCATTGCCAATTCGCCGAGTACGGGCACTCGGTGATGGTAGGACGAATTCACCTGGCGTGCACCAATTGTTGTTCGGAGAAAACATTTTTTTTCTGACTGGTTCATCAGGGGTTCTAAATTTGTGCTCGTTCGTCACGGGTACCACGCGTGTACCACCGTTTCGGGGCCGCCGAGCATTCCGGATAAATCTGCCCGGGATTCGGTAATTAGCCGATCAGGCGTCCCCGCCGGACGGGACCCCGAGCGCCCGGGTGAAGCCGGCGGGCACCAAGATGTCCTCCGGGCCGAGGTCGTGGACGCTGGCGTGGCCCAGACCCATCAGCGCCGAGTCGATGCCCCCGCGCAGGATGTCGAGCACGTTCTCCACGCCCGCCTGGCCGGCCGCGGCGAGGCCCCACAGGTAGGCGCGGCCGATCATCACCGCGCGCGCCCCGAGCGCCACGGCCTTGACGACGTCGCTGCCGCGGCGGATGCCACCATCGAGCAGCACCTCGACCTCATCGCCCACCGCGGCGGCCACGGCGGGCAGCGCGCGGATGGAGGCCGGCGTGCCGTCGAGGTTGTTACCACCGTGGTTCGACACCGAAATCGCCGAAACCCCGGCATCCACAGCCCTTTTCGCGTCGTCAACACGCATCACGCCCTTGAGCATGAAGGGACCGCCCCACAGCTCGCGTAGCCACGCGATGTCCTCCCACGTCGGGGGCGGCGTACCCATCCACTCGCCGTAGGCCGCGAAGAAGGGCGGGCCGGGTTCACCGGGGCGACCCTGGTTGGGCACCCGCAAATCCGGCGGGCGCAGTGTCTTGCCGTATTTCCACAGCCAGCGTGGCTTGAACACCGCTTCCGGAGACTGCCGCAGGACGGTCCGCAGGTTCATCGCTTCGGGAATCTGGGGACTACCCCAGTCGCGCCCGTGGGAGAACGACCAGTCGGTGGTGACGATCAAACCGACCGCACCGGCCTGGCGCGCCCGTTCCACCCGCTCGGCGATCGCGTCGCGCCCGCCCAGCCAGTACACCTGGAAGAAGATTTTGGGATTGGCGGCGACGACCTCCTCGATCGGTTTGCTGGCGAAAGAGGACAGGCCCATCGCCGTTCCCCGCGCCGCCGCTGCCCGCGCGACCGCGACCTCACCGTCCGGGTCGACCGCCTGGACACCGGTTGGCGAAATCAGCACCGGCATCGAAATATCTTGTCCCATCACGGTAGTCGATAGGTCGCGCTTTTCCTGCGCGCCCACGACGTGCGGGGCGAATCCCAGTTCACCGAACGCCGCGACGTTATCGGAGACAGTGACTCCCTTTTCGCTTCCCGCAAGCAGCGCCGAGTAGACGGATTTCGGCAGTCGCCGCTTCGCGCGCTGCTGCGCGATGGCAACGGTTTCAAACCACTGGCCGGCCATGGTCACACCGGGCTTTCGTTGCACAGCCGCGCGGGTGGCACGTCCGGTGGCCGCACGGACAGCGTCAAGGGCACCGGCTGGCGAACGCGCCGCCCGTGGGAATGGTCGGCCCGGGGGCGCGGCGTCTCGCGCCGGCGGGCCAGCGCCGACGCGCTGTGGCCCTGGACGCACTCGGGATCCGGCCCGTCCATCGGCAGGCCGGTGAAGAACTTGGCCGCCATGCAGCCGCCCCGGCAGGCGTCGTAGTGGCCGCAGCTGCCACACGCGCCCGCGGACTGCGGTTCGCGGAGCTCACGGAACAGCGGTGCGTTCTTCCAGACCTGGTCGAATCCACCGTCCGACAGCACATTTCCGGCCAGGAAGCGGTCGTGGATGGCGAACGGGCAGGCGTACACGTCGCCCACCGGGTCGATCAGGCACACCACCCGGCCGGCACCGCACATGTTCAGCCCGGCCAGCGCGCCGGAGGACCCCAGCGGCGACAGGTGGAAGAAGGAGTCGCCGGTGAGGACCCGCTCCCCCTTGGCGACCAGCCAGTCGTAGAGCTGCACCTGCTGCTCGGCGGTGGGGTGCAGGTCCTCCCAGACGTCGGCGCCGCGGCCCGAGGGACGCAGCCGGGTGATCCGCAGGGTGGCACCGTAACGGCTTGCCAGCGCGGCGAATTCGTCGAGTTGGTCGACGTTGTGCCGGGTGACCACGACGGAGATCTTCGCGTCGGCGAAGCCTGCACTGGCCAGGTTCTCCAGCGCGCGCACGGCCATGGCGAAGGACCCCGGGCCCCGGACCGCGTCGTTGACCTCCGCGGTGGCCCCGTCGAGCGAGATCTGGACATCGACGTAGTCGCTGGCGGCCAGCCGGGCGGCGACCTCTTCGGTGATGCGGACCCCGTTGGTGGAGAACTTCACCCCGACGTGGTGCGCGGTGGCGTAATCGACCAGCTCCCAGAAGTCCGGGCGCACGGTCGGCTCACCGCCGCCGATGTTGACGTAGAACACCTGCATGCGTTCGAGCTCGTCGATGATGTCCATGCACTGCCGGGTGGACAGCTCCCGCGGATCACGTTTACCCGAGGACGACAGGCAGTGCACGCACGCCAGGTTGCAGGCGTACGTCAGCTCCCACGTCAGGCAGATTGGCGCATCCAGCCCGCTCTCGAACTGCTCGATGAGCCGCGGCACTCTGGCCAGTCCGGCGGTCATGGAACCTCCTGAGGTACCAACATCTTCGAATCGGCCAACACGCCCAGCGCGTGTAGGTACGGCGCCTCACCCGAGTCGTCCACACCCGCCGCGCGGCAGGCGGAATGCACATCGGGATGGTCGGCCAGCGACCGCACCACCGTCAGGATGGTGCGGTTCTTGAGAAAAGACAGCTTGCGGGTGCCGAAGTGATAGAGCAGCGCCCCGAACGGTTCGGGTCGAACCGCCACCTGGGGGTGCAACCGCCAGCCGCGGTCGGGGTCGAACACGCGGGTCAGTACACCCCGCACATGCCGTCGATGGACACCTCTTCGACCAGGGTCTCGGCGACGAGCTGGGTCTCGGTCTCGGTTTCGTGGTCCACGGGTCATTGCCTTTCGTCGGTTCTTGACAACGATGGGGATCGAGTCACAAGCTTCGTCAGAATATGGCATCGAGTGCCGAAATGGAAGGGCGGGGTGTCATGGTGCCGCAGCCACGGGTGGGCCGTCGCCGCTCGACGACTCCGCACCACATCACCGACGTGGCCATCGAACTGTTCAGCGCCCGCGGTTTCGCCGACGTCAGCGTCGACGACGTCGCGCAGGCCGCCGGCATCTCGCGGCGGACGCTGTTCCGCTACTACGCGTCCAAGAACGCCATCCCCTGGGGCGACTTCGACACCCACCTCGCGCACCTGCGCGACCTGCTCGACAACGTCGATCCGCGGGTGCCACTGGGCCAGGCTCTGCGCGATGCGCTGTTGGCGTTCAACACCTTTGACGAGTCCGAGACCGCGCGGCACCGCCAGCGGATGCGGGTGATCCTGCAGACGGCCGAACTGCAGGCCTATTCGATGACGATGTACGCGGGCTGGCGCGAGGTGATCGCCGGCTTCGTGGCCCGCCGGTCGGACATCAAGACGACCGACCTGCTGCCCCAGACCGCCGCCTGGACCATGCTCGCGGTGGCGCTGTCGGCCTACGAGCATTGGTTGGGTGACGAGTCCGTCCCGCTGCCGACCGCGCTGGGCAACGCGTTTGACGTCGTCGGCGCCGGACTTGACAGGCTGGATCGGTGACCGGTGACCACCTGCTGCACACCCTGCGCGCGCAGGGACGGTTTTGCGCCGGCTCGGGCTCACCGATGTATGGGGAGCTTTTCGAGCTGGTGGCCATCGACGTCGCGGCCGGCGGCGTCTTCGCCGCCATCTTGTCCGGGCACGAGGACGACCCGTCGCGCCTTGCGGTGCCGCTGCGTCTGCTCGGCGGGCTGCACCGATTGGTGCTCGACGGCCGGGCAGCGCAATTGCGCCGGTGGTATCCCAGCACCGGGGGCAGCTGGGACGCCGAGTCGGCGTGGCCGGAGATCAAGGACGTCGCGGCCGGCCACTCCGAGGCGCTGCGGGCGGCGTTGCGGCAACCGCCCCAGACCAACGAGGTCGGGCGGTCCGCCGCGCTCATCGGTGGCCTGTTGCGCGTCAACCGTGAATTCGACCTGCCGATAAGGCTTTTCGAGATCGGATCGAGCGCGGGGCTGAACCTGCGCGGAGACCATTACGGTTACCGATTCGCCGGCGGCCAGTGGGGGCCGGATGATTCGCCGGTGACCATCGAGGATGCGTGGCGCGGCGCGCTGCCGCACGGCCGGGTACGGATCATCGAGCGGCACGGCTATGACATCGCACCCATCGACGTCACCGGGGCCGCCGGGGAGCTCACCGTGTTGAGCTACGTGTGGCCCGACCAGAGCGCCCGACTAGAGCGGTTGCGCGGCGCCATCGAGGTCGCCCGGCGTGTGCCGGCCGGGCTGGAGCGCCAGACGGCGGCCGACGCGGTCGCCGGCCTCACCCTGGCCGCGGGCGCGCTGACGGTGCTGTGGCATTCAATCACCTGGCAATACCTGTCCGACGGGGAGCGGGACACGGTCCGCGCCCGCGTTCACGCGCTGGGCGAGCAGGCGGATGAGCGATCGCCGTTCGTCCACCTCACCCTGGAGCCGGCGCGTGACCGGCCCGACTCACCAATCCGGTTCCTGGTGCGGGCGCGCCGCTGGCCGGGCGGCGACCTGGAGATTCTCGGCGAATGCCATCCGCATGGACCGCCGGTGCGCTGGCTGTGAGCGGTGGACACGAAAACTGCTGGGGCGCAGCGGCTTCCGCCAGAGTCAGCCCAGCACGTCCGCGATGGGCGCGCCGGCGGAGATCTTGGCGCGCACCTTCATGACTTTGCCCGGCATCCCGCCGCCCACCACCCCGACCAGCACCCCGTCGCGCTCGTAATAGGCCAGGAACTTGCGGCCGTCGTCTTCGACGAGGTGGACGGTGTCGGTGGCTTCGGGCTCTCCGAGGCACTGGATCTTGACGTCGTACTGGTCGCTCCAGAAGTAGGGGACGACCACGGCCGACGAGACGTCCTGCCCCAGCATCGCGGGCACCACCACGCGGGTCTGGTCGGCGACGTTGCTCCAATGTTCTACGCGCGCTTGATGTCCGGTCGCGTCGCGCCAGGACGCGACGTCACCGAGCGCCCACACGTTCGGCGCGCTGGTTCGTCCGGCCTCGTCGCAGAGCACGCCGTTGTCGACCTCGACGCCGCTGCCCTCGAGCCACCCCGTGGCGGGGCGGGATCCGATGCCGACGACCACCAGGTCCGCGGCGAGCTCGGTGCCGTCGCTCAGCACCACGGTGTCCACCCGCTCGTCGCCGCGCACTTCGGCCACCCCGACACCGAGGCGCACGTCGACCCCCTCCGCGCGGTGCAGGCGCGCGACCAGCTCGCCGATTCGCTCGCCGAGCACCGACGCCAGGGGCGTCGGCTGCGGCTCAACCAACACGACGTCCACCCCGAGGCTCCGTAGGCTGGCCGCCACCTCACAGCCGATGAAGCCGGCGCCGACGACGACAGCACGCTGGCACGCGGAGGCGTGCTCACGCAGCGCCATGCTCTCGTCGAACGTGCGCAGCACCCGGATGCCCGCCAGATCGGGCAGCGTCGGAATGCGCCGCGGCACCAAGCCGGTCGCGATGACGAGTTCGTCGTAGCCGATCACGGACCCGTCGGCCAGCGTCACCGTCTGGGCCACGGTGTCCAGGCCGGTGGCCGCCACACCCAGCCGCAGGGTGATGTCGTTCTCGTCGTACCACTCGCGCGGTTTGAGGGCCACGTCGTCGACCTCTTTGCGCAGCACCTCTTTTGACAGCGGCGGGCGATCGTAGGGCACGTGCGCCTCGTCGCTGATGATCGTGACGCGGCCGGCGTACTCGGATCGCCGCAGCTGCTCGGCGGTCCGGGCGGCGGCCAGACCCCCACCGACGATCACGATTCCTTTGCTAGCGGTCACGTGGAGTTCATACCACGATCGCCGGTCAATACTTCAAGGCGCCCTTGTCCACGGGGATCTGGGTGCCGGTCACCGTGCCCGACCCGTCGCCAGCTAGCCATGCCACGACATCGGCCACCTCGTCGGGCGTCATGAAGCCGTTGGGCTGCAAGGGCATCGGGGGAAAGCTGTGCACGAAGCTGGGATGGCGGGCAAAAATCTCCATCATCGCCTCCGGCTCGATCATCGGGGTATCGACCGAGTAGGGGTGGATGGAGTTGACCCGGATGTTGTATTCGCCGAGCTCGATGGCGAGGGTGTTGGTCAGCGCGGTGAGTCCGTGCTTGCTGGCCGAGTAATGCCCGTTGCCAGGAGTGGCTTTCAGCCCCGCCGACGAGCTGACCACCACGATCGACCCCCCGTTGCCGGCCTCGATCATTGCGGGCACGGTGGCGCGCAGTGTGCGCCAGGTGCCGGTCAGGTTGACCCCGATCACCGTGTCCCACTGCTCATCGGTCAGCTCCCAAAGCCGGCCCCAGCTCAGGACTCCCGCGTTGGCCACCACGATGTCGAGCCGTCCGAATTGTTCGACGCCGTCGGCCACCAGTTGGCGCAGCGCGGCGTCGTCCCGGATGTCCGCTTCACGGGCCAGCACCTTGCGGCCCTCGGCTTCCACCAGGCGGACGGTCTCGCTGAGGTCCTCCGGCGTGGCCGGCGCGTAGGTCAGGCTCGTCGACGCCGAGGCGCAGATGTCGAGCGCGATGATGTCGGCGCCCTCCCGGGCCAGCCGCACCGCGTGCGAACGGCCCTGGGCGCGGGCGGCGCCGGTAATGAAAGCCACCCGCCCCTGCAGTGATCCAGTTTGTCCCGCCACGCAGCCAGGCTAGCAGCGAAACTGAAACCTGTTCTAACTCGCCCGCCGATCAGATTTCGGAGATGATCTGGGCCCGCCGGCTGTTGTACTCCTGGTCGGTCAGCGCGCCGCTGGCGCGCAACGTCTCGAGCTCCTGAAGCCGCTGAGCGATCGATGGCTGCGGGGGCGTCACCACCGGGGCCGGGCCGGCGGCAGCGGCCGGCTGGGCGGCCTGCGTGGCCGGCGCCTGTTGTTCGGCCGCGCGGCGCACCACCGCCTGGACCTGCTGGCGCAGCGCCGGGTTCGACCGGATGTCGACCATCCGGTTGAGCGGAACGTTGTTGGCCTTGAGGATCTGCAGGATCTCCATCAACGGGCCGGCCTGCCCGCTCAGGTCGTAGGTCCTGTTGTCCTCGGCCACGGTGAACTGCGCCGGCACCAGACCGTTGACCAACGCGCTTCGCTCCCAGTCGATTCGGTACTCGTTGGTGGTGGGGTTGACCAGCACCACCACCTTGCGGGCGCTCAGGTTGCCGAGCCGGGTCACGCTCGCGATCACCCGGTCTTCGCTGTCGAACGGCAGAAAACCCGGCCCGGAGATGTGCAGGTTCACCTTCACCACCTGCTGATTGTTGATCCACGTCCCCGTCTCGGTGACGCCGGTGATTTGAGCGAGCGCCAGCACCCCGTGCTGTTCGAGCTCCGCCGTCTTGGCCGAGGACTTCGCGCCGTAGTTGGCCAGCGCCAGCGCGATCAGCACGTCGGCCACCGTGATGAGCAGGCCGACGTAGAACATCCACTGCAGCAGGCTGCCCAGGCCGAGGGTGAAGTAGACGATCAGGAAAATCGGCCCGACCAGGCCGCCGCACAGCAAAACCACCAACTGTGCTTTCAGATAGCGCGCCAACACGAGTGTCTCCTTACCCTTGCTGGGATTTTCGTGTCAGGTTAGCCCTCGCGGTGTCACCGCGCGCGCCATAAACGCAAACCGGTCCGGCCTCAGTCCACCTTGGGAATCAGTGCCGGGGCGGGGCGCGTCGAAGACTCCGCCGACGTCGTCGCGGTGGGCGAATGGGCCGACACCATCTTCACCGGCGTGCCGGTCGATACCGGCATCGCCGGGGCCGCGGCGGCCGGCGGTGTCTGCACCTGCGCCGGCGTCGACGCGAGCGGATTGACCGGCGCCGGGGCCGGCGCCGCGGGCTGCGTGGTGGCCGGGGTATAGGCGGGGGCCACCATCCGCACCGGCGTCGCCGAAGTGGTGGCCGGGGCCACTGCGGCCGGCCCCGTGGTGGCCGCGGCTACGGTCGGGCTGGCGGGTGCCTGCGCCCCGGCGATCGCCGAGGCCGGCGCGACCGCCGACATCAGGGGACCCGCCGGTACACCCGGCGCCGAACCGCCCGCGGCCGTCGCCGCAGGCAGCTGTGCCGCCATCGACGCGGGGGCCGCCGCGGACTGCAGGGGCGTTGTGTTGGCGGCCTCGGTGGCGAGATACTGCGCAGCGCCGCCGTTCATCAGCTGCACGAACTGGTTGTGGAACGCCGCGGCTTGAGCGCTGAGCGCCTGGTAGACCTGAGAATGCGCGTCGAACAGCGCCGCGATGCCAGCCGACACCTCGTCGGCACCCGGGGCCAGCACGCTCGAGGTCGGCCCCAGCGCCATCGAGTTCGCCGACGTGATCGTCCAGCCGATCCTGGCTAAATCCGACGCCGCGGCGGCGACGTACTCGGGCGTCGCGAATACGAAGGACATCCGAACCTCCCGGCCATCTTCCCCCGACACCCTTGTCCCGGAATCGTAGCGGAATCGTCAAGATCCGGCCCGGTAAAACGCGTAAAGCCCGGACCGCCGAAATCGGCAATCCGGGCCCTACGGCGAACTGGATCTACTTGATGATCTTGACGACCCGGCCGGCGCCGACGGTGCGGCCACCCTCGCGGATCGCGAACCGCAGACCGTCGTCCATGGCGACGGGCTGGATCAGCTTGACCGAGATGTTGGTGTTGTCACCGGGCATCACCATTTCGGTGCCCTCCGGCAGCGTCACCACACCGGTCACGTCGGTGGTGCGGAAGTAGAACTGCGGGCGGTAGTTGTTGAAGAACGGCGTGTGCCGGCCGCCCTCGTCCTTGGACAGGATGTAGACGCTGCCCTCGAACTCGGTGTGCGGCGTGGTGGTGCCGGGCTTCACGACGACCTGACCGCGCTCGACGTCCTCGCGCTTGATGCCACGCAGCAACAGTCCGACGTTGTCGCCGGCCTGTCCCTGGTCGAGCAGCTTGCGGAACATCTCCACACCGGTGACGGTGGTCTTGGTGCTGGTCGGCTTGATACCGACGATCTCGACTTCCTCGTTCACGTTGATCACACCGCGCTCGACACGACCGGTGACCACGGTGCCACGACCGGTGATCGTGAAGACGTCCTCCACGGGCATCAGGAACGGCTTCTCGGTCTCGCGGACGGGGTCCGGGATCGACTCGTCGACGGCCTCCATCAGCTGCTCGACCGACTCCACCCACTTGGCGTCGCCCTCGAGCGCCTTCAGCGCCGAGACCCGAACCACCGGGGCGTCCTCGTCGAACTCCTGGGCGGCCAGCAGTTCGCGGACCTCCATCTCGACGAGCTCGAGCAGCTCCTCGTCGTCGACCATGTCGGCCTTGTTCAGGGCGACCAGGATGTAGGGCACCCCGACCTGACGCGCGAGCAGCACGTGCTCACGGGTCTGCGGCATCGGGCCGTCGGTGGCGGCAACCACCAGGATCGCGCCGTCCATCTGGGCCGCACCGGTGATCATGTTCTTGATGTAGTCGGCGTGACCCGGGGCGTCGACGTGGGCATAGTGCCGCTTGTCGGTCTGGTACTCCACGTGGGAGATGTTGATCGTGATACCGCGCTGACGCTCCTCGGGAGCGTTGTCGATCTGGTCGAACGCGCGGGACTCGTTCAGGTCCGGGTACTTGTCGTGCAGAACCTTGGTGATAGCCGCGGTCAGCGTCGTCTTGCCGTGGTCAACGTGACCGATGGTCCCAATGTTGACGTGCGGCTTCGTCCGCTCGAACTTCGCCTTCGCCACTTCGTTGTCCTCCTGGACTGTTGGTGCTCGTTAAAGCAGTGTTGGTGTTTTCAGTTGTGCCGCGCCCAAGGCTTTGCAATGACCCGGCAAGATTACTCCGAGGCGATATTTACTGACCCGTCGCCTTCGCGATGATCTCCTTCGACACGTTCGCCGGTACTTCGGCGTACGAGTCGAACACCATGGAGTAGTTCGCCCGGCCTTGGGTCTTGGACCTCAGGTCGCCGACGTAGCCGAACATCTCCGACAGCGGCACGTGCGCCTTGACGACGCGTGCACCGCTCCGCTCCTCCATGGCCTGGATCTGGCCACGGCGGGAGTTCAAGTCGCCGATCACGTCGCCCATGTAGTCCTCGGGCGTGGTGACCTCGACGGCCATGATCGGTTCCAGGATCACCGGCTGGGCCTGCTGCGCAGCCTTCTTCAGCACCTGCGAACCGGCGATCTTGAACGCCATCTCCGACGAGTCCACCTCGTGGAAGGCGCCGTCGAGCAGGGTGACCTTCAAGTTCACCAGCGGGTAGCCGGCCAGCACGCCGTACTGCATCGCGTCCTGGGCGCCGGCGTCCACCGACGGGATGTACTCGCGCGGGATGCGGCCACCGGTGACCTTGTTCTCGAACTCGTAGGTCGCACCGTCCTCGCCATGGAACGGCTCGAGGTTGATCAGCACCTTCGCGAACTGTCCCGAGCCGCCGGTCTGCTTCTTATGGGTGAACTCGACCTTCTCCACCAGCCGCTTGATGGTCTCCTTGTAGGCGACCTGCGGCTTGCCGACGTTGGCCTCGACCTTGAACTCGCGGCGCATGCGGTCCACCAGGATGTCCAGGTGGAGTTCGCCCATGCCACCGATCACGGTCTGGCCGGTCTCGGCGTCCTGGTGGACCTTGAACGTCGGGTCCTCCTCGGCGAGCTTCTGGATCGACAGGCTCAGCTTCTCCTGGTCGCTCTTGGTCTTGGGCTCGATGGCCACCTCGATGACCGGGTCCGGGAACGTCATGGACTCGAGCACGACTTGGTCGTTCGGGTCGCTCAGGGTGTCGCCGGTGGTGGTGTCCTTCAGGCCGATCACCGCGTAGATGTGACCCGCCGATGCGGTCTCCACCGGGTTCTCCTTGTTGGAGTGCATCTGGAACAGCTTGCCCAGCCGCTCCTTCTTGCCCTTGGTGGAGTTGATGACCTGGCTGCCGGAATCGACCTTGCCCGAGTACACCCGGACGTAGGTCAGCTTGCCGAAGAACGGGTGCGTCGCGACCTTGAAGGCCAGCGCCGAGAACGGCTCGTCGGTCGACGGCTTGCGGATGACCTCGACGTCCTCCTTGCCGGGCGCGTGGCCGACGGCCGGGGGCACGTCCAGCGGCGAGGGCAGGTAGTCGATGACCGCGTCCAGCATCGGCTGCACGCCCTTGTTCTTGAACGCGCTGCCGCACAGCACCGGGTAGGCCTCCGAGCTGATGGTCAGCTTGCGGATCGCGCCCTTGATCTCCTCGACGGTGAGCTCCTCGCCGCCGAAATACTTCTCCAGCAGCGCCTCGTCGGTCTCGGCGACCGCCTCGAGCAGCTTGGTGCGGTACTCGTCGGCCTTCTCCTGCAGGTCGGCGGGAATGTCGACCACGTCGTACTTCTCGCCGAGCTTGGCCTCGGCGCTCCACACCTTGGCCTTCATCTCGACCAGGTCGACGACGCCCTCGAAATCACCCTCGGAGCCGACAGGCAACTGGATCGGGATGACGTTCGCGCCCAGGCGCTCCTCCATGGTGCGGACCGAGAAGTAGAAGTCGGCGCCGATCTTGTCCATCTTGTTGACGAAGCAGATCCGCGGGACGTCGTACTTGTCGGCCTGGCGCCACACCTGCTCGGACTGCGGCTCGACGCCCTCCTTGCCGTCAAAGACGGCGACCGCGCCGTCGAGCACGCGCAGGCTGCGCTCCACCTCGACGGTGAAGTCGACGTGGCCGGGGGTGTCGATGATGTTGATCTGGTTGTCGTTCCAGAAGCAGGTGGTGGCCGCGGAGGTGATGGTGATTCCCCGCTCCTGTTCCTGCTCCATCCAGTCCATGGTGGCGGCGCCGTCGTGGACCTCACCGATCTTGTAGCTGATACCGGTGTAGTAGAGGATGCGCTCCGTCGTCGTCGTCTTGCCGGCGTCGATATGCGCCATGATGCCGATGTTGCGGACCTTGGTGAGGTCGGTCAGCACGTCCTTCTGTGCCACAGAAGTCTTCCCACTCTTTCGATTGCTTGGTTGCTGTCTATTTAGCCTCCGGCATCATCGCCGGAAGCTGTCACCAGCGATAATGCGCGAACGCGCGGTTGGCCTCGGCCATCTTGTGGGTGTCCTCACGCCGCTTGACGGAGGCCCCCAGGCCGTTGCTGGCGTCCAGGATCTCGTTCGCCAGCCGCTCGACCATCGTCTTCTCCCGGCGTTGCCGCGAGAAGCTGACAAGCCAGCGCAGCGCGAGCGTGGTGGACCGGTCCGGACGGACCTCGACCGGCACCTGGTAGGTCGCACCGCCGACGCGGCGGCTGCGCACCTCCAGCGCGGGCTTGACGTTGTCGAGAGCGCGCTTGAGCGTGATCACAGGATCGGTGCCCGTCTTGTCCCGGGCGTTCTCGAGCGCACCATAAACAATGCGCTCGGCCAGCGATTTCTTCCCCTGCAGGAGAACTTTGTTCACCAGCTGGGTGACCAGTTGCGACCCGTAGACCGGATCGTTGACCAACGGACGCTTCGGCGCGGGCCCCTTGCGCGGCATCAGCTCTTCTCCTTCTTCGCGCCGTAACGGCTGCGGGCCTGCTTGCGGTTCTTGACCCCCTGGGTGTCGAGGGAACCGCGGATGATCTTGTACCGCACACCGGGCAGGTCCTTGACTCGGCCACCACGCACCAGCACCATCGAGTGCTCCTGCAGGTTGTGGCCCTCGCCCGGGATGTAGGCGGTGACCTCGACCTGGCTCGTCAGCTTCACGCGCGCAACCTTCCGAAGCGCCGAGTTCGGCTTCTTCGGGGTGGTGGTGTACACGCGAGTGCATACGCCACGGCGCTGCGGGCTGCCCTTCAGGGCCGCGGTCTTGACCTTGGCGATCTTGTCGCGGCGACCCTTGCGGACCAGCTGCTGAATCGTTGGCATCTACCGGCTTTCTGTGTTCGTGTTGTGCGTTTTTCGGCTGTTCTCAAGTCTTCGTACTGCAGTTTTGTCCGGCCGCACTACCCCGCGGCCGGGTGTGTCGCACGCGCCGCGCACCAGAGAAGATCCGATGCATCGTGGACATGCGAATTCGCCCGGCATTCACTTCCTTACGGTTAGGCGCCGTAAGCCGCCAGGCACGAGCCTCCACAATACCCGCCGCCGGTCTTGCAGGTCAAAGCGGCGGTTGACCGTGCGCGACGCGCCGTTCCAGACCCGCCGCCAGCCGCAGCACCATGTCCGAGAACAGCGCGTCGGTGTCGATGTCGTCCATGACACCGGTCATTTCCAGAAGCACGAAGCCGTGCAGCGCGGACCAGAACTCCAGGGCCGCGTGGAACGCCTCGTCGCCGTCGAGACCGTAGGAGGACAGCACCGAGATCACCGGCGCGGCAGCGCCTCGGGTGGCCGCCGTGTACTCCGGATCGTCACCACCCAGCGGCATCCGGGTGAACGCCGAGTACCGGCCGGGGTGGTGATGGGCGTAGCTGCGGTAGGCGCCCGCCATGACCAGCACCGCGTCGTCACGGGCGCGGCCCTCGCCGACCCTGTTCAGCATCGTGATGATGTCGTCGATGACGCGGATCCGCACCGCGCGGCGCAGATCCTCCAGGCTGTCGACGTGGTTGTAGAGCGACGGTCCCTTGGTGCCCAGCTGCATCGCCAGCGCGTTGATGGTGAGGGCGTCCCAGCCCTCCCGGTCCAGGAAGGTGAGCGCGCCGTCGATGATGCCTTCGCGGCTCAGCTTTGCCGGGCGCGAGCCGGTTCTCCCCGCGCGCGGGCGCCCGCCCGCCGACGGCGTTTCCGGCTGAGCTGCCATGGCGGGGCCCTTCGCTTGCGATGATCGTGGTGCTTAACTAATGACTCTAGTTGACGCCAACCGCGAAACCGTTTCAGCCATGGCCGGATGGACGTAATCTCATCGAGCAGATCCACCCGTCACAAAAGGGGGCCCGCAGTGAACTGGACAACCGCCGCCGGGTCGCTGGCAACCTGCGTCGTCACCGTCGTCGCAGCACCCGCTCCCCCGGCTCACGCGAAGAACGGCGACACCCACGTCGTCGGGCAGGGCATCCAGCAGACGCTGGACTGCAACGACGCCACGCTGTTCGTCAACGGCTCCTTCAACAACGTCACCGCGCTGGGCAACTGCTACGCGGTCACGGTGATGGGCTCGTCCAACACCGTCGTCGCCGACTCGGTCTCGCACGACATCACTGTCTACGGCTACGACCAGACGGTGTTCTACCACAACGGCACGCCGTTCATCTGGGACCGCGGCCGCGAGCTGGGCATGACCAATCGGCTCCAGCAGGTGCCCGGCTGAACCACACACCACATCGCCACTCAAACCGTAGCTGCCATCCAAATCGAGGGGAATCGAGAAACAATGTCCGCCCACATCTTTGCCCGCCCCTCGGGGTTGACCGCGCTCGCCGTGGTGCCGGCCGTCGCGTCCGTGTTGCTGGCCGGCTGCAGTTCGACCGCCAACCCGCCCGCCGGTTCCACGACCACAACGAAGAGCAGCACGACGACGACGACGAGCGCCGGGGCGGCCCCCACCACGGGGTCGAGCGGCGCGAGCACCACCGCGTCGGTGGAGATCGGCAACACGCTCAACTACGGGTCGATGGGCACCACCGCGACGCTTGACTGCGCCAGCGGCAAGTCGCTGAATGTGGGCGGTTCCAACAACACCCTGACCGTCACCGGCAGCTGCGTGACGGTGACCGTCGGCGGCACGGACAACAAGATCACTCTGGACAAGGTCGACACCCGCATCAGCGTGGTCGGGTTGAACAACACCATCACCTATAAAGACGGTGAGCCCAAGGTCGACAACCTGGGTTCGGGCAACACCATCACCAAGGGCGGCTAGCCGGCAATCGTGCGCAGGTAGCCTGCGAACGCGGGTTTTACCGTTGCGCCACAACGGCTTTCATACCCCGATGCGTTGCGGTCGGGGCGCATGCCGCCGCTACTGCTGGGGCCGCGCGGTGTTTGACCCACACACCGCGCCGCCGAGGTGCCACGGGCAGATCCGGGGCATATGATTCTGCCAGCAGAACGGAAGCCAGCCATGTTCACCAGTACCAGCAATCACGCCCGCGCACTGGTTGCGGCCGTCGTGGTACTGACCGGCGTCGTGATGCTGCCCCACGGCGCGGCGGCGGCCGATCCCAACCCCGACGACCAGTTTTTGGCGCTGCTCGACCAGAAGCAGATCCCCGCCCTCGAGAACGTGCCGAGCCTCATCGCCACCGCCCACAGAATTTGTCGCCAACTCGATGGCGGAATGCCGGCGGACGGCGTCGTTGCCGACATGCGGGAACGGGCGTTCAATGCCAACGGGGCCGGCGGCCAATACCCTCCCGACCGCGTCGCGCGCACCATTGCCCGCTTCATCTCCGCCTCAGTCGAGGCCTACTGTCCGAACAACCAACCGAAGATTGCTTCCCTTCAGGCCATGGCGAATCCGGTGCCCGGCTCGAACGAATCGATGCCGCGGAGCCCCTCGTACATCGCAGCCAGCTGGTGGAGCGACCTTCGAGACCCGCAATCGGCAATGCGCATGGTCCCCTTGGGGGAAACCGGCCAGCCCGACCCACCGCAACTTCCCCCACCGCCGCCGCCGACGGCCCAGATCCTGACGCCACCCGCGCCGGTCGCGACGCCGTCTCCACGGCAACAACCGCCACCCCCGGCGCAGGACCCGCAACCGGGACCGCAACCGCAGGCGCCTGCTGCTCCCGCGCCCGGCGGTAGCGGCGCTGGTCCGGAGTCGCCGCCCACGCCGCCCACACCGCCCGGCAGGGTGCGGCTCGCGCCGTAAGGGACCGAACGATGCGCCGGCTAGCCGGCGGATGCCCCGTGCCGGCCCGCGCCCGCGGCGAACCGTCCGGCCCCCTCGTTCGCCTCGGCGGCGACGCGGGAGATGCTGGCGAATTCGAAGTCGATCGCCTCGGGTTCCGTTGTCCCCCATTGGTGTAGCGCCGAAAGCCGGTCGGACCGCAGGCACTGCTGCGGTAGCGCGGCCAGTTGCGCCGCCAGTTCCTCCGCCGCCTGCCGCGCCTGGCCGTTGGGCACGACGCGGTTGGCCAAGCCCATCGCCAGGGCTTCGTCGGCCTTGACGCCGCGGCCGGTGAGAATCATGTCCATCGCGCGGCTGTGCCCGATCAGCCGCGGCAGCCGCACGGTGCCGCCGTCGATCAACGGTACCCCCCACCGGCGGCAGAACACCCCGAACACGGCGTCCTCCTCGGCCACCCGCAGGTCGCACCAGACGGCCAACTCCAGGCCCCCTGCGACGGCGTAGCCGCTGACCGCGGCGATCACGGGTTTGGACAACACCATCCGCGTGGGACCCATCGGGCCCGGGCCCGTCCGGTGCACGGCGTTCGCGTCCGGTGTGCCGAAGGCCTTCAAATCAGCCCCGGCACAAAATGTTCCACCGTCTCCCCACAAGACGGCGACCGACGCCGTGTCGTCGCGGTCGAATTCGTCGAACGCCGCGTACAGGGCCGCGGCGGTGGGGCCGTTGACCGCGTTGCGCGCCGCCGGGCGGTTCAGGATCACCGTCGTCACCGGGCCGTTGCGTTCGATACGCACCGGATCGTTCATTTTGCCTCCGCAAATAGTGGTTCGCGCCGCTCGAGCAACTCGGTGGCGAAGTCGTGGTAAGCCGCGCGCAGCCGGGCGCCGGGCCAGTCGTCCGGCAGTAGTTCGTCGGGTAACACCGGGTCGGTGAGCAGGTGTCGCACCGTCGCCGCCGCGACCACGAATCGGCCGGGAATGTCTGGTGCGGTGGCCATCTCGTCGAGCATGCGGCTGCCGGCCCGGGCCCAGGCCGGCAGGTCCCACAGCTGGGCGGCGAGCTGCGCGGGATCGTCGTCGCGTGCCCGCAGGACGCGCACGCGAGCGTCGATCTCGGGGTCGAGGTCGAGCTCGAGGTTGTCGGGTCGCATCCAGACGCCTTCGCGCAGTTCGCCGAAGCGCTTACCGTGCAGGGCGGTTCGAAGCGCCGCCCGGGTGCGTGCGTCGCCGCCCACGCTGGTCACGATCAGCGTGATCCACTCCCCGCGCCACGGCCTGACTCGCGGGTTGATGGCGTCGTCCTGCCGCCGCTGGCGGGCCAGCAGGCGATCCGAGAGCCGGTAGCCGTCGGCGGAGCGGATCAGGTCGCCCGCGCCTACCATCCGGGTCAGCGCCACCCGCAGGGTGGTCTCTTTGATGCCGAAATCGGCAGTGAGCCTGACCAATTCACTCGCGCTGGCGCAAGCCGGGTGGGCCCCCAGCAGCACGCTGAGCACCACCGACCGGGCCGTCATGGTGGGCATGGCTACACCTGAGACGCGCGGCGGCCGTAGTCACCGAAAGGTTCGTCGCGATGCCGCACCGCGTCCCGGAAGCCGTGCTCCACGGCGTCGGCCACGAAGGCGTGGCCCTCGGGCGTATGCCGGGCAACGCCGTCGAACACGGTGCTGACCATCCTGCTGGTGCCCACACCTTGTTGCAGCAAAGCCGAATTCAGCGCGAGCTTGACCATCATCAGCTGATTGACGGGCACCGCGGCGATCCGCTGGACGAGCCGTTCGGTGCGCTCGTCGAGGTCCGCCGGGTCCGGCGCCTCGACCGCCAGGCCCCATTCGGCGGCTTGCGCGCCGGTTATGCAATCACCGGTGAACAGCAGGCGCTTGGCGCGCTGGTCGCCGAGCCGGTGCGCCCACAGCCCGGCCGCCGGGACGCCCCACACCCGCGTGGGCGGATAGCCGATCTTGGCGTCGGCGGCGGCGATCACCTGGTCGGCATGCAACGCGATGTCGGTGCCCCCGGCCACGCAGTAACCGTGGATCTTGACGACCGTCGGCTTGTCGGCGTGCATCAGGCTGGAGAAACCACGCACGAACCGGCTCATCATCTGGTAGTCGATCATCGGGTCCCAGGGCTGGTCGGGTAAGTGGTTGACCGCCTGGGTTTTTCCGCTCAGCACGGTGCCCGCATAGGCCCCGGTCCCGCCGGCCGATCCGGTGCGGTCGGCGTAGGCGCTCAGGTCGAAACCCGCGCAGAACCCCTCGCCGCGGCCGGACACCAGGATGACGTGCACATTGGGGTCGAGGTCGGCGCGCTCGACCAGCGCCGAGAGCTCCAGCGGGGTGTCCGCGACGATCGCGTTGCCCTTCTCCGGCCGGTTGAAGGTGATCCGGGCAACCCGGTCGGTGACCTCGTAGGTCATGGTCTTCAGGTTGTCGAAGTCGACCGGCCTGATCGCGTGAGTCATATTGGAGCTCAGCCCTTGACCAGGGCACGCTCGAGGATCGGGGCCAGATCCAGGCCGGCGGGCATGGTGCCGTACGCCCCACCCCACTGGCGGTCGAGCCGGGTCGTCAGGAAGGCCTCGGCGACGGCGGGGTGGCCGTGGCGCACCAGCAGCGAGCCCTGCAGCGCCAGACAGATGTCCTCGGCCACCTTGCGGGCCCGGTGCGCGATACTGTCCAGGTCGGTCAGGTCCTGCCGCAGGCGCTCGACGTGACCGCCCAGTCGCGGGTCCGCGCCGGCGCTTTCGGCCAGTTCGGTGAACAGCACATCGACGCATTCGGGCCGAGTTGCCATGGCGCGCAACGTGTCCAGCGCGCTGACGTTGCCCGACCCCTCCCAGATTCCCATCAGCGGCGCCTCGCGGTACAGCCGCGGCATGCCCGAGTCCTCGACGTAGCCGTTGCCGCCCAGGCATTCCAGCGCTTCGGCGGCGTGCGGGGTGGCTCGCTTGCACACCCAGTACTTGCTGGCCGCCAGGCCGATGCGGCGCAGCAGCGCCTCCTGGTCGTCGCCGCGCAACGCCTTGTCGGTGGCGCCGGCCATCCGCATCGCGACGATGGTCGCGGCCTCGGCCTCCACGGCGAGGTCGGCCAGGACGTTGCGCATCAGCGGCTGGTCGATCAGGTAGGCGCCGAACGCCTTTCGGTGCTGCGCGTGGTGGATCGCGCGGGTCAATCCGGTGCGCATGCTGGTGGCGCTGCCCAGGGTGCAGTCCAGCCGGGTCAGGTTGACCATCTCGATGATGGTGGGGACGCCGCGGCCCTCCTCGCCCACCAACCACGCGGTGGCGCCATCGTATTCGACCTCACTGGATGCGTTCGCGTGGTTGCCGAGCTTGTCCTTGAGCCGCTGCAGGAACATTCGGTTGCGGCTGCCATCGGGCAGCACCCGCGGCAGCAGGAAGCACGACAGCCCGCCCGGGGCCTGCGCGAGGACGAGGAAGATGTCGCACATCGGCGCCGAGGTGAACCACTTGTGGCCGGTCAGGCTGTAGCTGCCGTCGCCGTTCGGGGTCGCCTGCGTGGTGCCGGCGCGCACGTCGGATCCGCCCTGCTTCTCGGTCATCGACATGCCGGCGGTGATGCCGCGCTTGGTGGTGGCCAGCTTGAGTTCGGGGTCGTATTCGCGGCTGGTCAGCAGGGGCTCGTAGACCGCCGCGAGCTCTGGGTTGTAGCGCAGCGCGGGAACGACGGCGTAGGTCATCGAGATCGGGCAGGTGTGGCCGGGCTCGACGTTCCAGACCGACATCTTCGCCGCGCGCACCACGTGCGCGCCCGGGCGGTCGTCGGCCCACGGTGCGGCGTGGATGCCGGTGGCGATCGCCGTGCGCATCAGCTCGTGGTAGGCCGGGTCGTACTCGACCTCGTCGATCCGGTGGCCGTACTTGTCGTGGGTGTGCAGGATGGGCCGGTTGCGGTCGGCGAGCTCGCCCCATCGCTGCGCTTCGCGGCCACCCGCGATCGCGCCCACCTCGTTCACCTCTTCTGAGCCCCATCCCCCGCCCTCGCGGATCAGAGCCTCGATGAGCACCGTGGACGTCGCGGGGTTGTAGTTCTCCAGCGGAGGGACCTGGTTGGTGACGACATGCGTATCCGACATGCCACTCATGTTACATTTTTCCGACAGCCGCACAAGAGGTGTAATAGGGCGTCATCGTGGGTGCGCGGCGAAGAATTCCCAAAGCGTCCGCGCGGCGAACGGGGGCCACTCGTGGCCGCCCGCCTCGATCGTGATCAGCGTGACGCCGCGGCTGCCCGCACATCCCGCCGTCGACGTGGTGAGGGGGCCATTCATCGTGGTGGCCGGGGCGGCGCACTGATCGACGTTGCGCCAGAACGCATTCACGTCGGGTACCGAGGGCCCGTTGATGACGCTGAAACCCTGCCCGCCGCCATAGGGCACCAGCCGGTCCGCCGTGCCGTGGATGTGCATGATCGACATCGGACGTGGGTTGGGGCAGCGGTTCAGCTGCGTGCCGGCCACCGGACCGATCGCCGCGAAGATATCGGTGGTGCACGCCAGCGTGTAGGCCATGATGCCGCCGTTACTCATGCCGCTGACATAGATGCGGGCGGGGTCGGTGCCGAGGTGCTTGGCGACGTCGGCGACGGCCGCGCTGACGAAGGCGACGTCGTCGACGCCCTCCCGGCCCGGCCGGCCGCAGCAGCCCTCCCCGTCGACATTCCAGGCCCGGTCGAGTCCATCCGGGTAGGCGACGACGAACTTGGCCGAATCGGCCAATTCGTCCCAGCCGTAATCCCTTTCGACTTGCCTCGCGCTCCCGGAATAGCCGTGCAGCACCACGACGAGCGGCGCCGAAGCCGGTGCTCCCGGGGGCTCGTAGAGCCGATAGCTGCGATCGTGTCCGCCCACATTGATGTGGTGCAAGCTGGTGCCCTTGACGAAGCCCGAGGGCGGCTCAGGTTTCAGCGGCGAACAACCCACAGCCAGAAGGACTACCCCCAGAAGCGCCGCGAGCCGACCGAGCACGGGCCGTAACTCAGCCGCTGGTCTTTTCCCGCAGGAACGCGATGTCGTCCTTGCGGCCCTCGTCCGCCGTCTCGCAGATGACGGGCGCGTCCGCCGACCTGACGACCGCGGCCAGCAGCTCGGGATCGATCTGGCCGGTGCCGAAGTTGGCGTGCCGGTCGGCACCCGAGCCGGCGGCGTCGCGCGAGTCGTTGCAGTGCACCAGGTCGATGCGTCCGGTCAGGGCCCTGATCCTGTCGACCGCATCAATCAGCGCCTCCCCGGCGGCCCATGCGTGACAGGTGTCCAGGCAGAATCCAATGCCCTTGTCGCCGATGCGATCCCAGAGCCTGCCGATGGTGTCGAAGTGGCGGGCCATCGCATGGTCGCCGCCGGCGGTGTTCTCCAGGAACACCTGCACGTCTGTTTCCAGATAGTCCAGCGCCTTGACCCAGCGCTCGAAGCCGGCATCCATGTCGTTGTCGTCGGCATGGCCGCCGTGCACGATCACGGCGGTCGCGTTGATCTCCGAGGCGGCGTCGCAGGTGTCCTGCAGGATCTTGCGCGACGGGATGCGGATACGGTTGTTGGCCGATGCCACGTTGATCAGATACGGCGCGTGGACGTACAGCGGGATGGTGGACGCCTTGAGCACCTCGGCGTCGTCGCGCGGCTTGGGCTTCTTCCAGCTCTGCGGGTTACCCAGGAAGAACTGCACCGCGTCGGCGCCGTCCGCCTGCGCGGCGGCCAGCGGGTCGTCGTTGTGGACGTGTGAACCGATGAGCACGCGGCCAGTGTAGTTGGCGAGCGGCCGTCATCGCCGCCAGAACAAGTGATGCGTGACCCCACTGGCGCTGGGCACGACCTCGTGGTGGAACCTGTCCTCGAGCTCTTCAGGGGACTCCCAGAGGCGCGATCCGGCGCCGATCTCCACATCCGCGACCGCAACGTGAAGAGCGTCGACGACGCCCGCGTCCAGAAATCGGCGCACGGTGCTCGCGCCACCGCCGAGCCGGACATCCTTGCCGCCGGCGGCGAGCTTCGCCTGCTCCAGGACGCTCATCGGATCTCCCGAGACGAAGTGAAATGTCGTGTCCGACAGTGCCAACGGCGGGCGGTCATAGTGCGTCATGACGAACACCGGGGTATGGAACGGCGGCTCGTCACCCCACCACCCCTGCCAGTCGGGGTGGTCCTGCCATCGGCCGCGGTACGGGCTGAACTTGTTGCGACCCATGATCTCCGCGCCGATGTTGTTGGTGAAGTCGCGGATGAAGTAGTCGTCGAGGCCGCGATTCCCGCCGGGCTCGCTGCGGCCCACCCAACTCGCGGTCGCGCCGGCCCAGGCGAACAGGGCACCTTGGTCGGCGTCGCCGAACGGGCGCTCGAAGCACTGGTTGAGCCCGGCGCCGAACCCATCACGCGACAACATGAAATTCTGGACTCTGAGCAGTTGGGCCACGCATTCCTCCTGAGGTCTTCTACGGTCAATAGGTAGACCTGGACCGATGGCGGAACTCATCGCCGTTGGCCGCTTCGACTGACGAGCAGACACGAAATCGCGCCGGCGCAGCCAGATTCATGCAATATCTGCTCGCGAACAAGAAAAGAGCCCCCGCACTGGGCGGGAGCTCTTCCTCGTCGAACTAGCGGTAGTCGCTGTAGCCGTAGTCGTCCAGCGGCACCGCGGCACCGGTGGCCTGGCCGAAGTCCGGGCTGTAGTACTGATCCTCGTAGGACGGGATCGTGTACGCGGCGGCCCGAGCCTCCTCGGTCGGCTGCACCTGGATGTTGCGGTACCGGTTGATACCGGTACCGGCCGGGATCAGCTTTCCGATGATCACGTTCTCCTTCAGACCCTGCAGCTTGTCGCTGCGGCAGTTGATCGCCGCATCGGTCAGCACGCGCGTGGTCTCCTGGAAGGACGCCGCGCTCAGCCACGAGTCCGTGGCGAGGCTCGCCTTCGTGATACCCATCAGCACCGGACGTCCGGCGGCGGGCTCGCCGCCCTCGGCCACCACCCGGCGGTTCTCCGCCTCGAACTCCGCACGATCGATCAGCGACCCGGGCAGGAACTCCGTCGCGCCCGAGTCGATGATGGTGACGCGGCGCAGCATCTGGCGCACGATCACCTCGATGTGCTTGTCGTGGATCGACACACCCTGAGCCCGGTAGACCTCCTGGACCTCGCGGACCAGGTGGATCTGCACCTCGCGGGGGCCCTGCACGCGCAGCACCTCGTGCGGGTCGGCCGAGCCCTCCATCAGCTGCTGGCCCACCTCGACGTGGTCGCCGTCGGAAAGCACCCGCTCGGAACCGTCGTCGTGTTTGAACACCCGCAACCGCTGCCGCTTGGAGAGCTTGTCGTAGACGACCTCCTCGCTCCCGTCGTCGGGAATGACGGTGATCTTGTAGAAGCGCTCACCCTCCTCGAGGCGGATCCGCCCGGTCAGGTCGGCGATCGGGGCCTTGCCGCGCGGGACGCGGGCCTCGAACAGCTCCTGCACCCGGGGCAGACCGCCGGTGATGTCCTCACCGACACCACCCTGGTGGAAGGTACGCATGGTCAGCTGCGTGCCGGGCTCACCGATGGACTGGGCGGCGACGATACCGACGGCCTCGCCGATGTCGACCAGTTTTCCGGTGGCCATGGACCGCCCGTAGCAGGTCGCGCACACGCCGGTGCCGGTGGTACACGTCAGCACCGAGCGCACCTTGACCTGCGTGATGCCGGCCGCCAGCAGGGCGTCGATCTCCGGGTCACCCAGGTCTTCACCGCGGCGCACGACGACGTTGCCGGCCTCGTCGACCGCGTCGGCGCCCAGAGTCCGTGCGTACGCCGAGGTTTCGATGTACGGGTCGCGGATCAGGGTGCCGTCGGGCTGACGCTCGGCCAGCTCGACGAGGATGCCGCGCTCGGTCTCGCAGTCGTGCTCGCGGACGATGACGTCCTGGCTGACGTCCACCAGACGACGGGTCAGGTAACCCGAGTCGGCGGTACGCAACGCGGTGTCCGCCAGGCCCTTTCGAGCACCGTGCGTGTTGATGAAGTACTCCAGCACGGTCAGGCCCTCGCGGAACGACGACTTGACCGGACGCGGGATGAACTCACCCTTCGGGTTGGTCACCAGGCCCTTCATGCCGGCCAGCGTTCGGGTCTGGGTGAAGTTACCCGTGGCACCCGAGTCGACGATCGTGATGATCGGGTTGTCGGCAGGGTAGTGCTCGCGGAGCGCCTGACCGACCTCGTCGGTGGCTTCCTTCCAGATCTCCACCAGTGCCTCGTTGCGCTCGTCGTGGTTCAAAGCGCCGCGCTGGAACTGCTTTTCGACCTTCTCGGCCCGCTCCTCGTACTGGTCGAGGATCTCCTTCTTGCGGGGCGGCACCAACACGTCGGCCATCGAGACCGTGACACCGCTGCGGGTCGCCCAGTAGAAACCGGCGTCCTTCAGCTTGTCCACGGTCTGCGCGACCACGATCATCGGGTAGCGCTCGGCGAGGTCGTTGATGATGGCGGCCTGCACCTTCTTGTGCATCTGCTTGTTCACGAACGGGTAAGCCACCGGCAGCAGCTCGTTGAACAGCACCCGGCCCAGCGTGGTCTCGGCCATCCAGGAGTCGCCCGGCTGCCAACCGTTGGGGAACAGCTCCGCTTCGATCTCGGCGGGCGGACGCAGCTGCGTCAGTCGCACCTTGATCTTGGCCCGCACCGAGAGCACGCCGCGGTCGGCGGCCATGATCGCCTCGGCCGGCGAGGAGTACACGCCGACCTCCGGCTGATCCTTTGCGGCCGCCCGGAATTCGCCCTTGTCGCCGTCGACCTCGGTGGTGAGGAAGTACAGGCCGGTCACCATGTCCAGCCGCGGCATGGCCAGCGGACGCCCGGACGCGGGCGACAGGATGTTGTTACTGGACAGCATCAGGATGCGCGCCTCGGCCTGCGCCTCCGCGCTCAGCGGCAGGTGCACCGCCATCTGGTCACCGTCGAAGTCGGCGTTGAACGCCTCACACACCAACGGGTGCAGCTGAATCGCCTTGCCTTCCACCAGCATCGGCTCGAAGGCCTGGATGCCCAGCCGGTGCAGGGTGGGTGCGCGGTTCAGCAGCACCGGGTGCTCGGCGATGACCTCTTCGAGGACGTCCCACACCTGGGGACGCTGCCGCTCCACCATGCGCTTGGCGCTCTTGATGTTCTGCGCATGGTTGAGGTCGACGAGCCGCTTCATCACGAACGGCTTGAACAGCTCCAGCGCCATCAGCTTGGGCAGACCGCACTGGTGGAGCTTGAGCTGCGGGCCGACCACGATGACCGAACGGCCCGAGTAGTCGACACGCTTACCGAGCAGGTTCTGGCGGAACCGGCCCTGCTTACCCTTGAGCAGATCGCTCAGCGACTTCAGCGGACGGTTGCCCGGCCCGGTGACCGGGCGGCCGCGGCGACCGTTGTCGAACAGCGCGTCGACGGACTCCTGCAGCATCCGCTTCTCGTTGTTGACGATGATCTCGGGCGCACCGAGGTCGATCAGCCTCTTGAGGCGGTTGTTGCGGTTGATCACGCGGCGGTACAGGTCATTCAGGTCGCTGGTGGCGAACCGGCCACCGTCGAGCTGCACCATCGGACGCAGCTCCGGCGGGATGACCGGCACCGCGTCGAGCACCATGCCCATCGGCGAGTTGCCCGACTGTTGGAAGGCCGCGACCACCTTCAGGCGCTTGAGCGCACGAAGTTTCTTCTGCCCCTTACCGTTTCGGATGACGTCACGCAGGATGTCGGCCTCGGCGTCGATGTCGAAGTTCTCGATCAGCTTCTGGATCGACTCCGCGCCCATGGCGCCGGTGAAGTATTCACCGTAACGGTCGACGAGCTCCCGGTAGAGGTTCTCGTCGACGATCAGCTGCTTGGGGGCCAGTTTGGTGAAGGTGCTCCAGATGTCCTCCAGCCGGTCCAGCTCACGCTGGGCCCGGTCCCGAAGCTGGCGCATCTCCCGCTCGCCGCCGTCGCGAACCTTGCGGCGGGCGTCGGCCTTGGCGCCCTCGGCCTCCAGCTCGGCCAGGTCGGCCTCGAGCTTCTGCGCGCGGGCCTCCAGGTCGGCGTCGCGCTGGTCCTCAACGGCCTTGCGCTCCACCATCATTTCCGCCTCGAGCGTGGACAGCTCGTTGTGCCGCATCTCGTCGTCGACCGACGTGATCACGTACGCCGCGAAGTAGATGATCTTCTCGAGATCCTTCGGGGCCAGGTCGAGCAGGTAGCCGAGCCGGCTCGGCACACCCTTGAAGTACCAGATGTGCGTGACGGGTGCGGCCAGCTCAATGTGGCCCATCCGCTCGCGGCGGACCTTGGCGCGGGTCACCTCGACGCCGCAGCGCTCGCAGATGATGCCCTTGAAGCGGACGCGCTTGTACTTGCCGCAGTAGCACTCCCAGTCGCGAGTCGGTCCGAAGATCTTCTCGCAGAACAGGCCGTCCTTCTCAGGCTTCAGCGTGCGGTAGTTGATTGTCTCCGGCTTCTTGACCTCGCCGTAAGACCATTGCCTGATGTCCTCCGCGGTGGCCAGGCCGATACGGAGTTCATCGAAGAAGTTGACGTCGAGCACGTAACTCCCTTTCCCCTTGCGGGTTTAGTAACTAAAAGTGATTAAGCCAGGTCCTCAACGGAGGCGGATTCGTTGCGCGACAAGTTGATTCCCAAGTTGGCCGCAGCCCGCTCGAGGTCCTCGTCCTCGCCTTCGCGCAATTCGATCGCTGCGCCGTCCGACGAGAGCACCTCGACGTTCAGACACAGCGACTGCAGCTCCTTGAGCAGCACCTTGAACGACTCGGGGATGCCCGGCTCGGGGATGTTCTCGCCCTTGACGATCGCCTCGTACACCTTGACCCGGCCGACCGTGTCGTCGGACTTGATGGTCAACAGCTCCTGCAGCGTGTACGCGGCGCCGTAGGCCTGCATGGCCCAGCACTCCATCTCACCGAACCGCTGGCCACCGAACTGCGCCTTACCACCCAGCGGCTGCTGGGTGATCATCGAGTACGGACCGGTGGAGCGGGCGTGGATCTTGTCGTCCACCAGGTGGTGCAGCTTCATGATGTACATGAAGCCCACCGTCACCGGGTACGGGAACGGCTCACCGCTGCGGCCGTCGAAGAGCACCGCCTTGCCGTCGCCGTTCACCATCACCTCGTTGTCCCGGTTGGGCAGCGTGCAGGACAGCAGCCCCTGCAGCTCCGCCTCCCGGGCGCCGTCGAACACCGGCGTCGACACGATGGCGTTGGGCTCCGCGCTCTGCAGCTCCTTGGGCAGGTTGGCGGCCCAATCGGGCGAACCCTCGATGTTCCAGCCGGACTTGGCCACCCACCCGAGGTGGGTTTCCAGGATCTGGCCGATGTTCATCCGTCGCGGCACACCGTGGGTGTTCAAGATGATGTCCACCGGCGTGCCGTCCGGCAGGAACGGCATGTCCTCGACGGGCAGGATCTTGCCGATCACGCCCTTGTTGCCGTGCCGGCCGGCGAGCTTGTCGCCGTCGGAGATCTTCCGCTTCTGGGCCACGTAGACGCGCACCAGCTCGTTGACACCGGCGGGCAGCTCGTCGTCGTCCTCGCGGGAGAACACCCGAATGCCGATGACCTTGCCGGACTCGCCGTGCGGCACCTTCAGCGAAGTGTCACGGACCTCACGGGCCTTCTCACCGAAGATCGCCCGCAGCAGCCGCTCCTCCGGGGTCAGCTCGGTCTCCCCCTTCGGGGTGACCTTGCCGACCAGGATGTCGCCGTCGCGGACCTCGGCGCCGATGCGGACGATGCCGCGCTCGTCGAGGTCAGCCAGCACCTCGTCGGAGACGTTCGGGATGTCCCGGGTGATCTCCTCGGCGCCCAGCTTGGTGTCGCGGGCATCGATCTCGTGCTCCTCGATGTGGATCGAGGTGAGCACGTCCTCTTCGACCAGGCGGTTGGAGAGGATGATCGCGTCCTCGTAGTTGTGGCCCTCCCACGGCATGATCGCCACGAGCAGGTTCTTGCCCAGGGCCATCTCGCCGTTCTCGGTGCAGGGGCCGTCGGCGATGACCTGGCCGGCCTCGACCCGGTCCCCGGCGTCCACGATCGGCGACTGGTTGGCGCACGTCCCGTGGTTGGAGCGCTCGAACTTGCGCATCCGGTAGGTGTGCCGGGTGCCGTCGTCGGCCATCACGGTGATGTAGTCGGCGGAGACCTCCTCGATCACCCCGGCCTTGTCCGCGACGACGACGTCGCCGGCGTCGATCGCGGCGCGCAGCTCCATGCCGGTGCCCACCAGCGGCGCCTCGCTGCGCACCAGCGGAACCGCCTGGCGCTGCATGTTGGCGCCCATCAGGGCACGGTTGGCGTCGTCGTGCTCGAGGAACGGGATCATGGCCGTGGCCACCGACACCATCTGGCGCGGCGAGACGTCCATGTAGTCCACCTCGGACGACGGCACGTACTCGACCTCGCCCGCCTTGCGGCGCACCAGCACGCGCGACTCTTCGAACCGGCCGCTGTCGTCGATCGGCGAGTTGGCCTGCGCCACGACGTGGCGGTCCTCCTCGTCGGCGGTCAGATAGTGGATCTCGTCGGTGACCACACCGTCGACCACCTTGCGGTAGGGCGTCTCGATGAAGCCGAACGGGTTGACCCGCGCGTACACCGACAGCGAGCCGATCAGACCGATGTTGGGACCCTCGGGGGTCTCGATCGGGCACATCCGGCCGTAGTGCGACGGGTGCACGTCGCGGACCTCCAGCCCGGCCCGCTCACGGGACAGACCACCGGGGCCCAGCGCCGACAACCGGCGCTTGTGGGTGAGACCCGACAGCGGGTTGTTCTGGTCCATGAACTGGGAGAGCTGGCTGGTGCCGAAGAACTCCTTGATGGCGGCGACCACCGGCCGGATGTTGATCAGCGTCTGCGGCGTGATCGCCTCGACGTCCTGCGTGGTCATCCGCTCGCGGACGACCCGCTCCATCCGGGACATGCCGACCCGGATCTGGTTCTGGATCAACTCGCCGACGGTACGCAGCCGGCGGTTGCCGAAGTGGTCGATGTCGTCGGTTTCCACCGGCACCTCGATGCCACCCGGGACCGTCATGACGGCGGCCTGGCCATCCGTGCGGGCGTGGTGCAGGCGAACCAGGTACTCGATGGTGGCGACGACGTCTTCCTCGGTCAGCGTCGACGACGTGATCGGCTCACCGGCGTGCAGGCCCAACTTCTTGTTGACCTTGTAGCGGCCGACGCGGGCCAGGTCGTAGCGCTTCTCCTTGAAGAACAGGTTCTCCAGCAGCGTCTGCGCGGACTCCTTGGTCGGCGGCTCGCCCGGACGCAGCTTGCGGTAGATGTCCAGCAGCGCCTCGTCGGTGCCGGCGGTGTTGTCCTTCTCCAGCGTGCCCATCATGATCTCGGAGAAGCCGAACCGCTCGTGGATCCGCTCGTTAGTCCACCCGAGCGCCTTGAGCAGCACGGTGACGGGCTGGCGCCGCTTGCGGTCGATGCGCACGCCGACGGTGTCGCGCTTGTCGACGTCGAACTCCAGCCACGCGCCGCGGCTGGGGATCACCTTGACGCTGTGCAGCAGCTTCTCGGTGGACTTGTCGATGCTCTCGTCGAAGTACACGCCGGGCGAACGGACCAGCTGGCTGACGACCACGCGCTCGGTCCCGTTGATGATGAAGGTGCCCTTCTCGGTCATCATCGGGAAGTCACCCATGAACACCGTCTGGCTCTTGATCTCGCCGGTGTTGTTGTTGATGAACTCGGCCGTGACGAACAGCGGAGCCGCGTACGTCATGTCCTTGTCTTTGCACTCGTCGACCGGCGCCTTGACCTCGTCGAAGCGGGGGTCGGAGAACGACAGCGACATCGAGCCGGAGAAGTCCTCGATCGGGGAGAGCTCGTCGAGCACTTCCTCGAGACCACCCACCGGCTTGACGTCGCCGCGGGCGGCCGCGGCCTCGCGCCAGCGGGGCGAGCCGATCAACCACTCGAAGGAGTCGATCTGCACGTCGAGCAGGCCGGGAACCTCGAGCGGTTCGCGGAGCTTGGCGAAAGAAACTCGGTTAGGCGCTCCGGGTACGGAGCCGTTTAAGGAACTTCCATTAGAGGAACTTTGTGGGCGATCCGTTTTGCTCTGGCGGGAATCAGCCAAGATGCATCCTTCCAGCACCTCGTGCGACTCACGAGAACCGGAACCACCGGTCTGTTCGCCGCGAATTGTGTCGGTTTGGCCGGCGAACGATCTGTCCGAATCTCACGCGCACAACTAAAGAACCAAGCCGCTAGAGGGGGCTCAGGCTTAGACCACGTTGTCAAGTGGCGGGTGAGGTGGGCAGGAGGTAGCCAGCGCAACGTCCAACAATAGCGCAGGGCGGCGCATTCCTCAACTGTCCAGCACAAGCGATCCAGGGACATCGGCGCTGGCTGGCATCTCGACTTTCCACTGGATACATGCTGCCCAACAGACTGGCCGGTTTACGGCTCGTCGTCAAGAGGGCGGGCCGGGGAGTTACGCGAAGTTATCGCGAAAACTCGGACCGGGTCTTTAGTCGCCGACTTCGTGCGCGCGGTACTTGTGGGTGCCCTCCATGTCGTCGATGATCGCGGCCTGCGCCTTCTGCGGCAGGGTGTGCAGAATCTCGCGCACCCGGGCCTGGCGGCGGGCGACGGCCTTGCGCTCCGGCATACCCGGCGAGGCGACGATCTGCGGGGGCACTCCCTCGATCTCCTCGACACCGCCGGCGTGCTGGCCGGCCTCGAGGGCGGCCTGCTCCTCGGCCATGGTCGACTCGTCCTTTTCCTCGGACATGCCGATCGGCCCGATGCGGCGGCCGTTGAGGAACTGCCGCACGACCGGCTCGTCGCTGGTCAGCAGCACCTCGCGCGGGCCGAACATGACCAGCTTGCGCCGGAAAAGCATGCCCATGTTGTCCGGCACGGTGCGGGCGATGTTGATGTTGTGCGTGACGATCAGGACGGTGGCGTCGATTTGGGCGTTGATGTCGAGGATCAGCTGGCTCAGGTAGGCGGTGCGAACCGGGTCCAGACCCGAGTCGGGCTCGTCGCAAAGGATGATCTGCGGGTCCATCACCAGGGCGCGGGCCAGGCTGGCGCGCTTGCGCATACCACCCGAGATCTCGCCGGGGAACTTCTTCTCGTCGCCGCCCAGACCCACCAGGGTCAGCTTCTCCATGACGATGTCACGGATCTCGCCTTCCTTCTTCTTGGTGTGCTCGCGCAGCGGGAAGGCGGCGTTGTCGAACAGGTTCATCGAACCGAACAGCGCGCCGTCCTGGAACATGACGCCGAACAGCGTGCGGATCTCGTAGAGCTCCTTGGCCGAGCACTGCAGGATGTCGGTGCCGTCGATCACGACCGAGCCGCGCTCCGGCCGCAGCAGACCGATCAGGGACTTCAGGAACACCGATTTGCCGGTACCCGACGGCCCCAGCAGGACGCTGACCTCCCCGGCGGGGATCTCCAGCGTCACGTCTTCCCAAATCCTCGACGACCCGAAGGACTTCGTGAGGCCGTTCACCTCAATAGCGACACCCATCAGAGATCCTTCCGTCGACGCGCATGCCCGCCACCTGCCCTTTTATGTGGCATGAGTCACTGTAGCGCACGCTTGCTGCACGGCATCAGGGTTGCGCGGCACAGCCGACAAAAATTGGCTGACCTGAGATCCGGCCGCGCTCGGCGCCGGGCGTGCTATTCAACTCACGTTAGCCAGTGGGCGCCCAGTTGCCGTGGAAGCCCATCGGCACCCGCTGCGGCAGGTGCACGGTAGCCACCGGCTCGAGCGTCGCGGCGTCCAGCAAGACCAACTGGCCTTCGTCGCGGCCGCGGTGATAGCCGTAGCCCAGCAGAATGCCGTCGTCCTCGGCTCGTTTTGTCGTGCCGGCGCCGGGGTTGGGCACAAAGGACATCTCGCCGAGCAAAAGGTCCGGATCGAGCGGCGCGACGACGCTGCCCCCGGTCGCGTAGTCGTGCTTGTACAGTGCCGGCGCGGCGCCCTGGAAGGACGCGCCGACGGTGTAGCCGAAGCGGTGTTCCCGGCCCAGCAGCGTCTCGTTGATCCGCGGGAATTCCTGCGGCCGGTCGTCGCGGCATTCGGTGCTCACCGCGCCGCTCGCGAGGTTGATGGTCCAGCGTTCGAGGGTCGGCGGGGATTCGCCGGGCCCGCGCCGGTCGCGGTCGAACATTCGCGCGTACCGCACCACGTCGAGCACCAAAATCTCGGTCCCGTCCCGCATCTCGGAGTAGGCGTTGAGTGGGTGGTAGACGTAGCAGGGTTCGATGTCGAACCAGCGGATGTCGGAGTTTGCGCCCTCGCGCGGCATGACCCCGATGCGCGCCGGGTAGTCGGGGTCCCAGGCGTACGGCATCCGGTCGGAGTGCTTCGGGTTCCGGTTCATCATCGCGCTGATCGGGCTCGGCACCCGTACGCGCCCGATCAGCGACTGCATCACCAGCCGGGCCGGCAGGCCGAGCCAGCGGGGCATGGCCGCCGGCAGCACCTGCATCGGGTCGAACGTCACCGGCAGGTCGTAGACGACGACGTAGGAGTCGGTCAGCGAGAAGTCGTGCATCATCGGCGACCCCGACACCTCGATGTCCACCGTGCGGCGCGCGCGCCCCTGGGTGTCGATCACCGAATACTGCACGGTCCGCCCGCGGGCGAACGAGTAAGAGACGGCGTGCAATTCGCCGGTGCGCGGATCGCGGTGCGGGTGGGCGGTGTAGCCGCCGGCCAGGGTGCCGTCGAAGTCGCAGGTCCCGATGGTGTCCAGCTCGTTGGTCAGCTCGTAGTTGGCCACACCGCCCTCGACCAGAGCCAGCGTGCGCCCGGCGTGGGCCAGGACGTTGGTGTTGGCGCCCAGCGAGAGCATCCCCGCCCGGGGGTCGAGCCGGCGCGGCGTCGGCTCGCCCAGGGCGCCGCACACCGACAGGCTGCGTACCCAGCGGTTGCGGTACCACTGGGCTTTCCCGTCGCGCAGCGCGACGCCGTGCACCATCCCGTCGCCGCTGAACCAGTGATAGGTGGCGGGGTCGACCTCCTCGGCCGGGTTGGGTCCGTTGCGCAGATAGCGTCCGTCGAGGTGCTCCGGGATGTGCCCCGTGACCGGCAGGTCGGTGGCGGTCACTTCGGCGCGCACCGGCGCCAGCAAGCCCTCCAGATAGGGATTCCGGGTTTCGGCGGTTTGCACTGACGTCATCGCTGAGCTCCTATAACATCGATATGACGCTGTTATAGGTAACGTACGCCGCGGATGGGAAGATGGCAACGATGACTTCACAAGCGACTTCGGGCACCACGCCGGCCGGGCAACGCAGTGTCCGGGACGAGATGCTGTCCGCGGCCGTCGACCTGCTGAACGAGCATGGGCCCGACGCCCTGCAGACCCGCAAGGTCGCCGGCGCGGCGGGGACGTCGACGATGGCGGTGTACACCCATTTCGGCGGGATGCGGGGCCTGATCGCCGAGGTGGCCGCGGAGGGGCTGCGGCAGTTCGACGCCGCGCTGACCGTGCCGGAGACGGCCGACCCGGTCGCCGATGTGTTCGCTCTCGGCGCCGCGTACCGGCGCTATGCGATCGAGCGACCGCACATGTATCGCCTGATGTTCGGCAGTACCAGCGCTCATGGCATCCATGCCCCGGCGGGCAACGTCCTGGCCCTCACGGTCGCCGAGATCGAGCGGCACGTTCCCAGCTTCGCGCATGTGGTTCGCGCAGTGCAGCGGTCGGTGCGGGCGGGGCGAATCACCGTTGGTTCCGCAGCCGACGACGCGACCGTCGTTTCCACAGCCGCCCAGTTCTGGGCGTTGCTTCACGGATTCGTCATGCTCGAACTGGCCGGCTTCTACGGCGACGACGGCGCCGCCGTCGTGCCGGTGATGGACGAAATGACGTTGAAACTGTTTGTGGCGCTGGGTGATTCACCAGAACGGGTGGCGCAATCCCTGCGGTCGGCGGGCTGAGCACACGAAACCCCCGGGGGCGCCGCAGCGCGGTCCCGGGGGTTTTGCGAGTGGAGCTACTTGACGGTGACGGTGGCGCCGGCGGCCTCGAGCTTGGTCTTGGCCTCCTCTGCGGCCTCCTTGGCGACCTTCTCCAGCAGCGGCTTGGGCGCGCCGTCGACCAGGTCCTTGGCCTCCTTGAGGCCCAGGCCGGAGACGATCTCGCGGACCACCTTGATGACACCGATCTTCTTGTCGCCGGCGGCCTCGAGGATGACGTCGAACTCGGACTGCTCCTCGGCGGCCTCGGCGGGGGCGCCACCGGCGGCCGGGCCGGCCGCGGCGACGGCGACCGGGGCGGCCGCGGTGACCTCGAAGGTCTCCTCGAACTTCTTGACGAAGTCGGAGAGCTCCAGCAGGGTCATTTCCTTGAAGGCGTCGAGCAGGTCGTCGGTAGACATTTTCGCCATGGTGTGTGGGTCCTTCCTAATTTCCGGTTGGGGTTATTCGGCTTCGGCCGGGGTTTCCGGAGCCTCAGTGGGTGCTTCCGAAGCTGGTTCTGGGGCGGCCGCCGCAGGCGCCTCTGCCGCCTGCGCAGGCGCTTCTGCCGCCTTCTTTTCCTGCAGGGCGGCCGCGAGGCGGGCAACCTGCGAGGCGGGCGCGTTGAACAGGCCGGCGGCCTTGGCGAGGTTGCCCTTCATCGCGCCGGCCAGCTTGGCCAGCAGCACCTCGCGCGACTCCAGGTCGGCGATGCGCTCGACCTCGGCGACGGTCAACGCGCGGCCGTCCATGTAGCCGCCCTTGATGACCAGCGCCTTGTTGTCCTTGGCGAAGGTCTTGATCGCCTTGGCCGCGTCGACCGGTTCCCCGGTAACGAACGCGATGGCGGTGGGCCCGGCGAACAGTTCGTCGAGACCTTCCACGCCGGCTTCCGACGCCGCGCGCTTGATCAGCGTGTTCTTGGCCACCGAGTAGGTGGCCGATCCGCTCAGCGACCGGCGCAGGTCGGCCAGGTTGGCCACGGTCAAACCGCGGTACTCGGTGATCAGGGTCGCGGTCGCCTCCCTGAACTGCTCGGCGATGTCTGCAACGGCGGTGGCTTTGTCAGCCCTGGCCATGCGTACCTCCTGAAGTGAAAGCGATCCGACGTGTCGTCTGTGATTCACCCTTAGAACGAAGTACGCCCCGGCACAGGATGCGGCCGGGGCGTGAAAGACGCCGGCGCGTGCCGGCGTTGTTGCCTCGTCCTCCTGCGTGGGCCGCCGGGATGCTCCCGGACCTTCAACCGATTTCTCGGTGACCGACGGTCTTCGGTGGATCGGCCATCAGGATAGCCTGACCCGCCCCCGTCAGCCAAAACGGGGCCTTAAGACGGCCGGGGCGGTCAGCCGAGGGCCGCCAGCCGGGCGGCGCCGACCAGTCCGGCCGCACCGCCGAGTTCGGCGGGCACCACCCGCAGACCGACCAGGAAGTCCAGCCTGGCGTACTCGGCCAGCTTCGCCCGCAAGGGGTCGAAGAGCAGCCGGCCGGAGTTCGCGACTCCTCCCCCGATGACGACGATATCCAGGTCGCAGACCGCGCCGACCGAGGCGATCATCGCCGCGAGCGCGGTAGCTCCCCGGCGGAACGCCCGAGTGGCGACGGCCTCACCCGCCGCCGCCGCGGCGGCCAGGTCCCGGGCGCCCGCGGCGGGCGGCGCGGACCAACCGTTTGCCCGCGCCCAACGCACCATCGACGGTCCGGACGCGATGGTCTCGACGCAGCCGCGACCGCCGCACACGCAGGGCGGCCCCTCGTCCTCCACCACCACGTGCCCGACGTGGCCGGCATTGCCGGTGCGGCCGGTGTAGGGGACGCCGCCGAGCACCAATCCGCCGCCCACACCGGTGGACACCACCATGCCCAGCAGGAAATCGGCGCCGCGACCCGCGCCGCGCCAATGCTCACCCAGCGCCATGCACAACCCGTCGCCGCCGAGCCGTACCGGCACACCCGGCACGGCGGCGGCCACCCTGTCGCGCAGCGGAAAGCCTTGCCAGCCCTTGATGTTGATGGGGCTGACGGTTCCGCGGCGCAGGTCGATGGGGCCGGCTGAACCGATGCCCACGGCGGCGACCGCACCGTCGGCCGCGCGCAGCGCGTCGGCGATGGCCGCGTCGACCGCCGCCCAGACCTCGTCCGCTCCGCCGCCGGCCGGCGTGGGCCGGATGACGGTGTGCACCAGCGCGCCATCGGGATCGACGAGGCCGGCGGCGATCTTGGTGCCGCCGATGTCCAGACAAAGGGTGAGCATCGCGATCAGTGCCGATGGACGTTGTCGGGTTGGCGGGGGTCGCCGGGATGCTCGTAGCCGGGAGCGAGCCGCACCAGCTCGGCGCGCCGCGCGTCCAGCCAGACCCGGAAGGCGCGCCGCCGCGCGGCGCCCCGCAGCCGGTCGGCGATCGCCGGCCGGACGTCGTCCAGCGGCGGGCCGACCGGTGCGGGGACCCGCCAGCCGTGCTGCTCGTGACGCGGTTCGGCGAACCGGAGCGGGTTGCGGGCGTGGTAGGCGGCCACCTCCTCGTCGGTGACGCTCGCCGCGGCGGTGATGTCGGCGAAGAGCGCTCGCGCACGCGCGTCGGCCAGCGCGGCCGCGGCGATGCTGCCGAGCTCCAGCCGGGCCGTCGCGTCGGGCAGCAGTTCGGCCTCGCTCGGCGCACCCGCCCCGGTCAGGCCGCGCGCGTCGGCCTCGGCCGCGACAACCCGCCCGGTCACGATCAGCTGGGTCAGCCAGCGCCGCAGTTGACGCCCCTCCGCGGTGCCGCCGGCCGGGAGCGCGGCCGCGGCCCGCCCGCCGCGCAGCCGCGCCTCGGCCGCGTCGACCTCGTCGACAAGCACCGGAACGCCGGCCACCGTCGCGACCACGCTCATGTCACCGTCACCCGTATCGCCGGGGTGTAGACCAGCCGGCCGGCGCAGCCGAACCGGACCAGGGCCCACCACTCGCCGCGGTCCAGCCCGGCCGGCGGGCTCACGTCGAAGTGAACGTCAACGGTGCCGTGGGCGGGCAGCACGGCACCCACCGCGGCGGGGCCCAGCCACTCCCACGTGCCCCACGGGCTGATCAGGTGCGCCTCGAGCGCCAGGTCCGCCCCGGCGTGGGTGCCGACCCTTACGCTCAGCGCCGCCGTACCGCCGGCGGTCACCTCGACGTCAGCCGGCCCGTCGACCAGGTAGACCGGCTGCGCCTCGTGGCACGCGCCGACCTCGACCAGGCAGACATCCTCGACCGTCTGTCGCCACGCGGGCGGGACGTCTTCCCCGCCGATGCGGAGCTGGGCGCGGACCGGGTACAGCCCCGGCTGGGCGTGGGCGGGCACCGACACCGCCACGTCGGTCTCGCGGTATTCGCCGCTGCGCAGTGTCAGGGGGAGCTCGTCGGGCTTGGCCGACCAGCCCTGCGGACACACCAGGGTGACCGCCCCGGTCAGGGTCGTGTCGCTGCAGTCGCTGGCCGCCGTGAGGCGCAGCATGACCTCGCCGCCGGGCTCGGCGGCCACCCGCGCGGGATGCAGATGAGCGACGGCCGGCAGCCCGCCGAGCGGCGCGGGGCCCCGGTTGTGCAGCCAGTAGCGCGCGTACAACGGCTGCGCGGTTTCGGCCTGCGGGGCCAGCGCGCCCGAACCCGTCCGCACGGGGGGCGCTCGGAATCGGGCCAGCACGGTGGCCACCTGATAGCCGTGCAGGTCGAGCGGCCGGCTGCCGGCGCGCGGCGATTCGAGTAGGTCGGCGTCGCGGAAGTCGCTCACCTCGCCGATGTCCGAACCGATCACCACGCTGGTTGGCGACCCCGTCGTCTCCACGAGTCGCAGGGCCACCGCGCTCGGGTCGACGGGCCGGGCGCTGCCCGCCGTGAGCGGGTTGCCGGCCGCCTTGAGCGCCGCCAGCTGCACCCGGCCGGCGGGCTCGACGCTCAGCAGGGATCCCGCCGCGGGCAACGCGCCCCCCGCCCGGCCGGATGCGCACGCCAGCAGCGGGTGGGAGAACTGTGCGCTGCGGCTGGGGATCTCGGCGCGCCGCCAGTCGCCGGCCCCGCAGACCAGCGCGTAGTCGAAAACGTGTGTCCAGTGCTGCAGTTGAAAGTTCGAGCCGTCCGGGGCGGTCCGGCGCGGCTCGTCGATCCAGATGCCCGACGGCCAACCGGTGCAGGACCGCATCAACGCGGTGTGCAGGGTGCCCTCGGCGTCGACGGCGAAGCTGGGCACGCCCCGGTTGAGCAGGGCGACGGTGCGGTCCTCGAATTCGCCGGTTCCCGCCGGCGCGCGCTGCGTGACGACGACTTCGGCGTCGCCGAGGTCGTCGGCCACCGACGCGATCTCGGCGGCCAGGCTCTCCGCGTCGCGGCCGGCGATCACCAGCACCGGCAGCGCGTCCGGCGCGCGCAGATCGGCGCTCGGCACCCACACCGCGGCCAACGGCGTCGCGGCCGGCACCCAGACCCTGGCCCGTCCCGTCGTCGCCAACTGGCGGTCGAGGTCTTCCGCGTACACCGGGTCCGCCTGCGCCAGCACCGCCTTGGTGAACGCGTTGCGGGCCGGTCCGCCCAGCGCGATGCGCACGTCGGGCAGGTTCGAATCGACGTCGAGGTGGCCGTAGCGCTGCTTGTCCGCGCCGCTGCAGGTCGCCGTCACCCCGGCGCGGACCAGCGCAACCATCAGCTCGCGCGCGAGCGGACCGGACACCGCCTCGTCCGGCGACACCACCTCGGCCACCGAGATCGCGCGCACGGCTTGGCTGTGCGGCGAGCCCACCCGCACGCGCGCCGCCGAGGACAGGCCGAACCAGCCGTAGGCGGGGTTGTCCAGCGTCCACGGGTGCCGCGCGGTGTCCACCGATTCGGTCCCGTCGTGCAGCAACCCGAAACCCCGCCCCACGACGGCGTCACCGACCTCGCTGACCGGCATGGCGCCCGGCAGCGGGCACGGCCAGCGCAGCCGCACCAGGCGGTCGGCCCCGGTGAATTCGTCGATGGTGGTGCGGCAGTCCACCCGCGGCACCCCGCGCCACAGCGTCAGAGTCTGGGTGTAGCGCGCCACCGTGTCGATCCGCCCGGTGACGACGATCCGCTGCCCCAGCGGGCCGTGGTAGGTCCGCGCCCGCGCCGGTGAATCCGACGAGCAGACCACCGGCCCCTTGGGCAGCAGGTGCCACGGGCCCTCGGCCTGCGTCGGGTGCGCCGCGTATTCCTCGTAGACCGCGAGCTCGTTGCCCACCCGGCCCTCGGCGACCAGCTCGCGGCCGTCCGCGACCAGGGACACGACTCCCCCGCCGCGCGCCGGGTCGACCTCCAAGCGGTAGTGCTCGTTCGCGATCGCCGAGCCCGCCACGGGTTGCCAGCCGCTCGGGCCGTCATCGGGAACCAGCCGGTAGGCCCGCCACCCCATCGACGGCACCTCCCGCGCCAGCCAGGTGACCGACCGGCCGCCGTGCTCGACGTGCGCGGGCGACTCGGCACCGTCGGCGTCCAGCACCCGGACCCCGCCCGCGAGCGGCGCGTCGAGCCGCGCGGTGACGACGTCGGTCCGCTTCTGCGCCAGCGGATTCCACACGACGACGTCACCGCCGACCGCGCTGGACAGCAACGCCAGCGAGGCGTCACGCGTCGCTCGGCCCAGCTCCCACGCGTCGCGCCACCCGGTCAGCAGGTCGAGGTAGACCTGGTCGGATTCCGAGCCGGTGATGCCGTCGTGGTGCGCCCCGTACGCGAGCTGCACCCACGCCTTGGCCAGCGCCGCCTGCGGGTACTCGGCGCCGGCCAACAGCCCGGCGAACACGGCGAACCGCTCGGCCTGCAGGACGGCGTTCTCCGCGGCCCGGTTCGCCTGCTTGGTGTCGATGAAGGACACGTCCTTGCCGGTGTAGATCGGGTTCATGTCCCGGGTCTGCGGCGACGGCGCGCGGCCGCGCTCGGCCAGTCCGGCGCGCACGGCCGCGAAGAACTCCCGCGGCAGCGCGCACACGAAGCGCGGCCAGGTGTAGCGGGCGGCCCAGTCGCGGTGGATGGCGGTCACCCACTTGTTCGGCGGCGTGTAGTCGGTGCCGACGGGCAGCAGCACGTTGCGCGTCAGCGCGACCCTTTTCAGCTGATCGAAGAGCGCAAAGGTGGCATCCTCGGCCTCGGCCACCGACGTGGCCGAGTCCATCCACCAGCCCGCCGAGTAGTGCGCGGGCATGTAGTGGGTGAGCAGCCCGCGGCCCGACGGCGAAATCCACTCGAACTCGCTGCTGAACTGCATCCGCTCGACGTCCCCGCCGCCCAGCGCCGGGCCCCACTGGTGGTGCGGGCCGCGGGCCCACGAGCTCGACGTCAGCCCGGCGTCGGCGGCCAGCCCGGGGAATTGCGGATCGTGGCCGAACACGTCCAGCTGCCAGGCGGTGGCCGGATCGGCGCCCAGCACGTCACGCTGAAAACCGATGCCGTGCACCAGGTTTCGAATGGTTGTTTCCGGGCTGGTCAGGTTGGTGTTGGGTTCGTTGTATGTGCCGCCCATCACCTCGACGCGACCCTGCGCGATGAACCGGCGCAGGTCGGCGCGGTCCTCGGGCCGGGTGTCCCAATAGGGCTTGAGGTAGTCGACCTCGGCCAGCACGAACTTGTACTCGGGCTCGCGGCGGGCCATTTCCAGGTGGGCGTGCACCAGCTCGAAGCCGTTCGTCTGCCGGGCGCGCCCCGGCGGGTCCTCGGTCCACTCGCTGGTGTAGGCGCCCTGGGTGTTCCACCACACCGGGTCGTAGTGGAAGTGGCTGACCATGAACATGGTCCAGCCGGGCTCGGCCACGACGAAGTCGAACGGCAGGGCGGCGCCGGCGGCGTCGACGCGCGCGGCCCGGCGCTCACCGGCGACCGGATCGCGCAGCGCGACCGGGACCTCGACCACCTCGCGGCCGGGCTGCGCGAGCGCCTCCCCGCCCAGCCCGTCGCCGCCGACGCGGACCGGCGTCGGCTCGGCGCACCCGGAGACGGCCACGCGCACCACCTGCAGCGGCGCATCCGGCGGCCCGACGAACAGCTCGGTCGAGAGGGCCGAAACCAGCTGCATCCCCGAACCTTACGGGTGTCACCCCCTGCTGGAAAGCTAGGCGCCATGGCGGACATCACCACCCAACTGGCCGACCAGCTCGACTGGCACTGGCGGGGACACCTGCGCCCTCGGCTGGAAGGCCTGACCGATCACGAGTATTTCTGGCGGCCGGTGCCGAACTGCTGGACGGTACAACCGGACGGGTCGGTGGACTACACCTACCCGGCCCCCTCCCCGCCGCCGTTCACCACGATCGCCTGGCGCATGGCACACGTCATCGTCGGAGTTTTCGCCATGCGCAACCACAACCACTTCGGTGGCCCGCCCGCCGACTACCTGAGTTGGAACTACGCCACCGACGCCGTCACCGCATTGAGACAGCTCGATGACTGTTACGCCACGTGGATCAACGGAGTGCGGTCGCTCTCGGCGGCGGATCTCAGCCGCCGCTGCGGTCCGGCGGAGGGGCCCTACGCTGAGCACCAGCTGAGCGAGCTCGTCCTGCACATCAACCGGGAAGCGATCCACCACGGCGCCGAGATCGCTTGTCTTCGAGACCTCTACGTCCATCGCCAGATCACCGACCGGAAGGCCTGAGAATGCCCGCTCTTGCCCGGCCCGTAGCCGACGAACGCAGCGCCCTGCGCGAATACCTGGCCTACCACCAAAGCGCGTACTTCGCGGTGTCCTACGGCCTGACCGACGAACAGGCGCGGTCCACCCCCTCGGTCAGCGCGCTGTCGATCGGCGGGCTGATCAAGCACGCCACCGCGATGCAGCGCAGCTGGATGGCGCGGGTCGCCGCCGCACCGGACGCGCCGCCGAAAGACCCTCGCCCGTTCGAGCAGATCACCAAGGAGTTCGCGGATCAGCACGTGATGCGGCCCGACGAGACGCTGGCCGGTCTGCTGCGGGCATTCGAAGAACAGAACGCGACGTCGCTGCGCCTGGCGGAGACCGCGGACCTCGACGCGGCGGTGCCGGTTCCGCAGGACATCCCGTGGTTTCCCAAGGACCAGAAGGCCTGGTCGGTGCGCTGGGTGATCCTCCATGTGATCAACGAGTTGGCCCGGCACGCCGGGCACGCCGACATCATCCGCGAAACCATCGACGGCGCGACCATGTACGAGTTGATCGCGGCGCTGGAGGGCTGGGCGATCCAGGGCTGGGTGCAACCCTGGAGCCCGAGCTAGAGGAATTGGGACTGACTCCGCCGATTTGGCAGACTGCTTTAGATGAGCTCTACCAAACATCGAGACGTGGCCAGGCTTGACCGGGTGCCGCTGCCGGTGGAAGCGGCCCGGGTGGCCGTCACCGGTTGGCAGGTCACCCGCACCGCCGCGCGGATCGTCAGCAAGCTGCCGGGCAAGGGCCCGTGGCAGCAGAAGGCGATCAAGCAGCTCCCGCAGACCTTCGCCGACCTCGGCCCGACGTACGTGAAATTCGGTCAGATCATCGCGTCCAGCCCCGGGGCGTTCGGCGAATCGCTGTCCCGCGAATTCCGCGGCCTGCTCGACCGGGTGCCGCCCGCCGACACCGAAGAGGTGCACAAGCTCCTCGTCGAGGAGCTCGGGGGTGACCCCGCCGACCTGTTCGCCAAGTGGGAGGAGACGCCGTTCGCGTCGGCGTCCATCGCCCAGGTGCATTACGCCACCCTGCACACCGGCGAAGAGGTCGTCGTCAAGATCCAGCGCCCCGGCATTCGCCGCCGGGTCGCCGCCGACCTGCAGATCCTCAAGCGCTTCGCCCAGGCCGTCGAACTGGCAAAGATGGGCCGCCGGCTCTCGGCGCAGGACGTGGTCGCCGACTTCTCCGACAACCTGGCCGAGGAGCTGAACTTCCGGCTGGAGGCGCAGTCGATGGACGCGTGGGTCTCGCACCTGCACGCCTCCCCGCTGGGCCGCAACATCCGGGTGCCGCAGGTGCACTGGGACTTCACCTCCGAGCGGGTGCTGACGATGGAGCGGGTGCAGGGCATCCGCATCGACGACGTCGCCGCCATCCGCAAGGCCGGGTTCGACGGGGTCGAACTGGTGAAGGCGCTGCTGTTCTCGCTTTTCGAGGGTGGGCTGCGGCACGGGCTGTTTCACGGCGACCTGCACGCCGGCAACCTCTACGTCGACGAGGCGGGCCGCATCGTGTTCTTCGACTTCGGGATCATGGGCCGCATCGACCCGCGCACCCGCTGGCTGCTGCGCGAGCTGGTGTACGCGCTGCTGGTGAAGAAGGACCACGCCGCCGCGGGCAAGATCGTGGTGCTGATGGGCGCCGTCGGGACCATGAAACCCGAGGCTCAGGCCGCCAAGGACCTGGAGCGCTTCGCCACCCCGCTGACCATGCAGACGCTGGGCGACCTGTCCTACGCCGACATCGGGCGGCAACTGTCGGCCCTGGCCGACGCCTACGACGTCAAGCTGCCCCGCGAGCTGGTGCTGATCGGCAAGCAGTTCCTCTACGTCGAGCGGTACATGAAGCTGCTCGCCCCCAAGTGGCAGATGATGTCCGACCCGCAGCTGACCGGCTACTTCGCCAACTTCATGGTCGAGGTAAGCCGCGAGCACTCCCCCGATCTGGAGGTGTAGGGGCACTCTGATGCAGATCCGCACCGGGACCGCCACCGTCGGCGACTTGAAGCTCTATTACGAGGACATGGGCGACATCGACGACCCACCCGTGCTGCTGATCATGGGGCTGGGCGCCCAGCTGCTGCTGTGGCGAACCGCTTTCTGCGAGCGGCTGGTCGACCACGGGCTGCGCGTCATCAGGTACGACAACCGGGACGTCGGCCTGTCGAGCAAAACTCAGCACCGCAGCTCGGGGCAGCCGCTGGTGACGCGGCTGGCGCGCTCCTGGCTGGGCCTGCCGAGCGAGGCGGCATACAGGCTCGAGGACATGGCCGACGACGCCGCGGCCGTGCTGGATCACCTGGGCATCGAGCACGCACACGTCGTGGGCGCGTCGATGGGCGGCATGATCGCCCAGATTTTCGCGGCGCGATTCCATGAGCGGACGAGAACCCTCGGGGTCATCTTCTCCAGCAATAACTCGGCCTTCCTGCCACCACCCGGTCCGCGCCAGTTGCTGGCGCTCATCAAGGGGCCGCCGCCGAGCTCGCCGCGCGAGGTGATCGTCGATAACTCCATCCGGGTCAGCAAGATCATCGGCAGCCGGCGCTTTTTGGCTTCCGAGGAGCAACTTCGGGCCGAGGCCATCGAGAGCTACGAACGCAGCTATTACCCCTGGGGCGTCGCCCGGCATTTCGACGCCGTGCTGGGCAGCGGCAGCCTGAGGCGCTACAACCGCCGGACCGCCGCCCCGACCGTGGTGATTCACGGCCGGGCGGACAAGCTGATGCGGCCCTTCGGCGGCCGCGCGGTGGCCAGATCCATCGACGGCGCCCGATTGGTGTTATTCGACGGGATGGGCCATGATCTGCCACAGCAGTTGTGGGATCAGGTGATCGGCGTGTTGGCGGGCAACTTCGCCAGAGCGAACTGAGCCAAAAACACTCGAGAGAAACGCTTCCCCTGCGATCCCAGTCCGTATCGCCGGGTTGTACGGTTGTCCAAGGAGGTGGGTCCACCAATGGCCAAGCTGAAGCCGTATTACGAAGAGTCGCAGGCAACCTACGACATCTCAGACGACTTCTTCGCGCTGTTCCTCGACCCCAACATGGTGTACACCTGCGCGTACTTCGAGAACGACGACATGACGCTGGAAGAGGCGCAGCTCGCCAAGCTCGATCTGGGGCTGGACAAGCTGGAGCTCGAGCCTGGCATGACGGTGCTCGACGTCGGGTGCGGCTGGGGTGGGGCGGTGGTCCGCGCGGTTGAGAAATACGACGTGAACGTCATCGGCATCACGCTGAGCCGCAACCACTACGCGCGCACCAAGGAAAGGCTGGCCGCCATTCCCACGACGCGGCGGGCCGAGGCCCGGCTGCAGGGTTGGGAAGAGTTCGACGAGCAGGTGGATCGGATCATCAGCTTCGAGGCCTTCGACGCGTTCAAGAAGGAACGTTGGCCCGCGTTCTGGGATTGGGCCTATAAGACCCTCCCCGACAACAGCCGGATGATGATGCACAGCATATTCACGTACCCGCAGGCGAACTGGCAGGAGCGCGGCGTCCAAATCACGATGTCGGATCTGCGTTTCTTGCATTTCCTCGGCAAGGAAATCTTCCCCGGCGGGCAGATGTGCGGTGAAGCCGACATCGTCGACTATGCGCAAGCCAGCGGTTTCTCGGTCGAGCAGATCCAATACATGCAGCCGCATTACGCGCGGACCCTGGACATGTGGGCGGCCAATCTGGAGGCCAATCGCGAGCGCGCCATCGCCATCCAGTCCGAAGTGGTCTACGACCGCTTCATGCGCTATCTCACCGGCTGCGCGAACCTGTTCCGCAAGGGCATCTCCAACGTGGCCCAGTACACGCTGACCAAGTAGCGCCCAGCCGCCGGGGCCGACGGTAAACGAAGCGGACCCGTAAAAACTTCGGCGCACGCGCGCAAATGCGGGGTTTTCCAGCCCCGGCGGGTAGCGTGCCCCCGGAGATGGCCACCTCTCTGGCGGCCGTCCTCTCGGGAGGACATATGTCTGACAACCCGGCCGGCGCTGTTCGTACGCGCTCCAATTTCGACGACGTACGGGCGCACTACGACCTGTCGAACGAATTCTTCGCGCTCTTCCAGGACCCGACCCGCACCTACAGCTGCGCGTATTTCCCCCGCCAGGACATGACGCTGCAGGAGGCGCAGCTCGCCAAGCTCGACCTGACCCTGGACAAGCTCCGGCTCGAGCCGGGGATGACCCTGCTCGACGTGGGCTGCGGTTGGGGTTCGATGTTGAAACGCGCCGTCGAGCGCTACGACGTCAACGTCGTCGGGCTGACCCTGTCCAAAAACCAGCACTCCTATTGCCAACAGGTGCTCGACGGGATCGACACCGGCCGGTCACGGCGGGCGCTGCTGTGCGACTGGGCCGAGTTCAGCGAACCGGTGGACCGCATCGTCACCATCGAGGCGTTGGAGCACTTCGGCTTTCACCGCTACGACGACTTCTTCAAATTCGCCTATACCGCCCTGCCCCGCAACGGTGTGATGCTGCTGCACTCGATCTCGGCATTGCACGGAAGGCAGGCCATCGAGCGCGGCCTGCCCCTGACGATGGGGGTGGCAAGGTTCATCAAGTTCATCTTGACCGAAATATTTCCGGGCGGCCGGCTGCCGATGATCGAGACCATCGAGGAGCACTCGACGAAGATCGGCTTCCGGGTGACCAACGTCCAGTCGCTGCGGACCGACTTCGCCAGGACCCTCGACCTGTGGGCCGGCGCCCTGCAGGCGCGCCGAGCCGAGGCCATCGACATCCAGTCCGAGGAGGTCTACGAGCGCTACATGAAGTACCTGACCGGCTGCGCCGGGGCCTTCCGCACGGGATACATCGACTGCAACCAATTCACGCTGGAAAAGTAGAGTTGGGTATCGTTGCACGTCACACCCCGAGGCAAAGCCGTGGGAAATACGCAGTGAACTTCATCCAGGAGAACCAGACGAAAATGGCTGATCAACCGGCTAGCCCCACGAAGATACGGACGGCTCCCGAAGACATTCAGGCGCACTACGACGTCTCCGACGACTTCTTCGCCCTGTTCCAGGACCCCACCCGGACCTACAGCTGCGCCTACTTCGAGCGTGACGACATGACGCTGGAAGAGGCCCAGTACGCCAAGATCGACCTGAACCTGGACCAGCTGGACCTCAAGCCGGGGATGACCCTGCTGGACATCGGCTGCGGCTGGGGCACCACCATGAAGCGCGCGGTCGAGCGGTTCGACGTCAACGTCATCGGCCTGACCCTGTCCAAGAACCAGCATGCCCGCTGTGAGCAGGTGTTGGCCTCCATCGACACCAACCGGTCGCGTGAGGTGCGGTTGCAGAACTGGGAGGACTTCAACGAGCCCGTCGACCGCATCGTGTCGATCGAGGCTTTCGAGCACTTCGGGCACGAGAACTACGACGACTTCTTCAAGCGGACCTTCGACATCATGCCCGACGACGGCCGGATGACCGTGCAGAGCAGCGTCAGCTATCACCCGTACGACCTGGCCGCCCGCGGCAAGAAGCTGACATTCGAGACGGCCCGGTTCATCAAGTTCATCCTCACCGAGATCTTCCCGGGTGGCCGGCTGCCCTCCACCCAGATGATGGTCGACCATGGCGAGAAGGCGGGATTCGTTGTACCCGAGCCGCTTTCACTGCGACCGCACTACGTCAAGACGCTGCACATCTGGGGCGACACACTGGAGTCCAACAAGCAGAAGGCCATCGAGGTCACGTCCGAAGAGGTCTACAACCGCTACATCAAGTACCTGCGCGGCTGCGAGCACTACTTCACCGACGAGGCGCTCGACGTCAGCCTGGTGACGTACCTGAAGCCCGGAGCCGTCAGCTGATTTCTCCGCCGCTGTCGGATTAGGGCTGCGTCGTTCGTCGGATAGGTAGAGAGTGGAGCACGGGGCTTCGCTCGCTATCTGGAGGTGACGAGACATGCAGTACTTCGCCTTATTGATCAGCAGGGAACAGGACCGCGCGCCCGAAGGCCCGGACGCGATGGCCGCCTGGGGAGAATTTCACGCCAAGGCCGGCGCGGCGATCAAATCCGGGGATGCCCTGGCGCCCGCCGCCGCCGCGGCGGTCATCACCGGCGGCCCGGATGCGCCGGTGGTCACCGACGGCCCCTTCGCCGAATCCGCCGAAGTGGCCTGCGGCTTCTACCTGTTCGAAGCCGAAAACCTCGACGAGGCACTGGCGTTGGCGCGTGACGTCCCGCTCGCCACGTTCGGCGCGGTGGAGGTCTGGCCCACGGTGCACTCGGTCGAGCTGTCCCGCGAGCTCAGCGGCAACGACTGGCTCGCGCTGCTGCTGGAGCCGGCCGAATCCGCGCACACGCCGGGCACACCGGAGTGGGAAGCGGTGGCGGCAAAGCACGCCGATCTCCACGCGGCCGCAGGCGATCACATCATCGGCGGCGCCGCGCTGCACGATCGCTCCACGGCAACGACCGTGCGGGTGCGCGACGGAGAGGTCCTGATCACCGACGGGCCCTACGTGGAAGGCGCCGAAATCGCCACCGGGATCTATTTGTTGAATGCCGCGGACCGCGAAGAGGCCGTCAAGCTGGCCTCGATGATCCCCGCCTCGACGGTGCAGGTGCGGCAGCTGGCCGGGCTCTCGGGGCTCTGAGCGTCGCCGGTGTCCGACCTGGACGGCGTCTTCCGGCGGGAATGGGGACCCGCGGTCGCCGCGCTCGCGCGGTGGTCCGGCGACCTCACCGTGGCGGAGGACGCCGTCCAGGAAGCCTGCGCCGAGGCGCTTCGCACCTGGGACCGCGATGACCTGCCGGACAATCCCGGCGGATGGCTGGTGACCGTCGCCCGCAACCGGGCGCGCGACCGCCTGCGCCGCGAATCCGTCCGTCCCGGAAAGGAATTGGCGGCCGTGATCGACGAAATACGGGCGCGCACCGATCACACCGACCCGTCTCCCGTTCGTGACGACGAGTTGCGGATGATGTTCACCTGTGCGCACCCCGCCCTGGACCGCCAATCCCAACTGGCGCTCACCCTGCGGATGGTATCCGGGCTGACCGTCCCCGAGATCGCCCGCGCGCTGCTGCAGACCGACGTGGCGATCGGGCAGCGAATCACGCGCGCCAAGAACAAGATTCGGCATGCCAACATCCCGTTGCGGGTGCCGCCCGCCGAGCTGCTGCCCGAACGCACCCCGCACGTGCTCGGCTGCGTCTACTCGGTGTTCACCGAGGGCTATTGGTCCACGGCGGGCCCGTCGGCGATCCGCGACGAGCTGTGCGACGAGGGGATCAGGCTGGCCGGCGAGCTGTGCGCGCTGATGCCGCAGGAGCCCGAGGCCCAGGCGCTGGCGGCCCTGATGCTGCTGCACGATTCGCGACGAGCCACCCGGGTCGACGACGCCGGGATGCTGGTGCCGCTCGAGGAGCAGGACCGTCGCCGGTGGGACCGCGGCCGAATCGCCCGGGGGCTGGACCGGTTACGCCGGGCCGAGGGTTCGACGGGCCCCTATCTGCCACAGGCGGTGATCGCCGCGCTGCACGCGACGGCGCCGTCCTGGGACCGGACCGACTGGGCCACCATCTGCGCGGCCTACGACCGGCTGCTGACGCTGACCGACTCACCGGTCGTGCGCGCCAACCGCGCCCTGGCGGTCGGCTTCCGCGACGGACCCGACGCCGGCCTCGCGGCCCTGGACGAGGTGGCCCACGACCCCCGGCTCGGCCGCTCCAATCTGGTCGCGACGGTGCGCGCCGACCTGCTCAGGCGTGCGGGCAGACCGGGCGATGCCGTCACCTGGTACCGAGAAGCGTTGCGAGTCAACGGTTCCGAGCCGGGCCGCGAGTTCCTGCGCCGCCGCATCGCGGAGTGCGGCGGGTAGTAGGGCTCAGGCCTCCGCGAAGTTGCGGGTGACGGCCGGGTCCACCGGGATGCCCGGGCCCGTGGTCGTCGACACGGTGATCTTCTTCAGGTAACGGCCCTTCGAGGCGGACGGCTTGAGCCGCAACACCTCGTCGAGCGCGGCGCCGTAGTTCTCGGCGAGGGCCTTCTCGTCGAAGGACGCCTTGCCGATGACGAAGTGCAGGTTGGCCTGCTTGTCGATGCGGAAGTTAATCTTGCCGCCCTTGATGTCGGCGACGGCCTTGGCGACATCGGGGGTCACGGTGCCCGTCTTGGGGTTCGGCATCAGGCCGCGCGGGCCAAGCACGCGAGCGATGCGACCGACCTTGGCCATCTGGTCCGGGGTCGCGATCGCGGCGTCGAAGTCCAGGAAGCCGCCCTGGATCTTCTCGATCAGGTCGTCACTGCCGACGATGTCGGCGCCGGCGGCCTGCGCCTGTTCGGCTTTGTCGCCGACCGCGAACACCGCGACGCGGGCGGTCTTACCGGTGCCGTGCGGCAGGTTGACCGTGCCGCGGACCATCTGGTCCGCCTTGCGGGGGTCGACGCCGAGCCGGATCGCCACCTCGACCGTCGCGTCCTGCTTGGCCGACGCGGTCTCCTTGGCGAGCTTGGCCGCCTCGAGCGGGCTGTACAGGCTGTTGCGGTCCACCTTCTCGGCGGCGGCGCGGTATGCCTTGCTGTTCTTGCTCATTGATTCATCCAATCGGGTGTTGGGTCGTGGTTAGCGGGCCGAAGCTGGCCCTCCCACGGTGTCGGTGTTGAAAACTATTCGACGGTGATCCCCATCGACCGGGCGGTGCCGGCGATGATCTTGGCGGCGGCGTCGATGTCGTTGGCGTTGAGATCGGTCTTCTTGGTCTCGGCGATCTCACGAACCTGGTCCCAGGTGACCTTGGCGACCTTGGTCTTGTGCGGCTCGGCCGAGCCCTTGCCCACGCCGGCGGCCTTGAGCAGCAGCTTGGCGGCGGGCGGCGTCTTGAGGGCGAAGGTGAAGCTGCGGTCCTCGTAGACCGTGATCTCCACCGGGATGACCTGGCCGCGCTGGTTCTCCGTGGCCGCGTTGTAGGCCTTGCAGAACTCCATGATGTTGACGCCATGCTGGCCGAGCGCGGGTCCGACCGGCGGCGCAGGGTTGGCCTGCCCCGCCACGATCTGCAGCTTGATCAGCCCAACGACTTTCTTCTTCGGGGCCATGAGATGTTGGTGTTCCTTCCTGGGGGTGGGCGCAACGGCCCGAGCTAAATCTTGGAGACCTGGCTGAACGTCAATTCGACCGGCGTTTCGCGGCCGAAGATCGACACCAGCACCTTGAGCTTCTGCTGTTCGCCGTTGACCTCGCTGATGGTCGCCGGCAGCGTGGCGAACGGCCCGTCCATGACCGTCACCGATTCGCCGACCTCGTAGTCGACCTCGATGGCCGGACGCTCCAGCCCGCCCGCCTCGGCGGCCGCGGCGGTGGTGGCCGCGCCCTTGGCGGCCTTCTTGGTCGCGCCCCGCGGCAGCAGGAACTTGACCACGTCGTCGAGCGTCAGGGCCGACGGGCGCGACGTCGCCCCGACGAACCCGGTGACGCCCGGCGTGTTGCGCACCGCGGCCCACGAGTCGTCGGTCAGATCCATGCGCACCAGGATGTAGCCGGGCAGCACCTTGCGGTTGACCTGCTTGCGCTGACCGTTCTTGATCTCGGTGACCTCTTCGGTGGGCACCTCGACCTGGAAGATGTAGTCGCCGACGTCCAGGTTCTGCACACGGGTCTCGAGATTGGCTTTGACCTTGTTCTCGTATCCCGCGTAGGAGTGGATGACGTACCAGTCGCCGGGCTTGCGGCGCAGTTCCGCCTTGAGCGCGGCCGCCGGGTCGACCTCTTCGGCCGACTCCTCGGGAGCCTCGGCCGCCGAGGTTTCAGCGTCCGTTTCCGGGGCCGCTTCAGCCTCCGTTTCCGGGGCCTCCGCAGCGCCCTCGGCGCGCTCTTCTACGTCGACCGCTTCACCCGCGGACGTGTCACCGTCGAAGGTAGTCACGGTTTTCAGTCCTCTCTATCTTCTCGCTCAGCCGAACACCAGCAGCACAAGCTTGGTGAGGCCGAAGTCCGCGAGGCCGACCAGCGCCACCATGAAAGCCAGGAACGCCAGCACCACCGATGTGTAGGTGAGCATCTGCTTGCGGTTGGGCCAGATAACCTTCCGCATCTCTGCAACCACCTGCTTGAGGTAGTTGAAGACGAACACGAACGGGTTGGCCGAACGGTCCCCTGGCTTCTTCGGCTTCTTGGCCTTCTTGGCTTTGGCGCCCTTGGTGGCCTTGTCCTCTTTGGCAACCTCGGCCTCGTCCGCCGACTCTACGTCGACGTCCTCGCCGGCGTCGGCCGCCCGCTGCCGAGATCGTTTGCCGGTGGGGCGCTGCGGCCGCGTCACCACAGCGGTCCGACCGCCGTTTGCGCGGTCGTCCTCCCTGTCAGCGCCGTCGCTTGTGGCGTCGTTGGCAGCGTCGCCTTCGTCGCTCACCGCATGCTCCTTAAGTTTGCTAGTATCCCGCGGGCCGTCCCGTGGTGGACGGCCACTATTCCAGTGTCCACCATGGCACGCCTTTTCTATTGTCCGGCTCCTCCTCGGGCCGTTCCGGCCCGCATCGTCCCCGGACGTCGCGTTCAGCAGGGGCGACAGGACTTGAACCTGCAACCTGCGGTTTTGGAGACCGCTGCTCTGCCAGTTGAGCTACGCCCCTTCGCGGTTGGCAGGCCAACCTGCGCTTACCTACCGGGGCTTACATGACACGCGCGCCTTCCGATTGCTCGACTTCACGGAAAGCGCGCTGATGCTGGGAAAACCCCGAGGTCCGAGTGTACATCGACGCGCGAGTCAGATACTAATTACGCCGTTCTGACGACCTGCCCGGACTCCGGGTCCCAGCGCAGGTTGTCCGACTGGTCGGCGTGCTGGCTCATCAGCGTGGTGTAGGCCTCCAAGACCAACTCACCATCCTCATTGATGCAGATGTTCTTGGTGACCACGATGTCGGCGCCGAACCGCTCGACCACCGACATGACGTCCATCCGGGCCCACAGCTTGTCGCCGGCCTTGATCGGCTTGGCAAACACGAACCGCTGATCGACCTGCACGATCACCAGAGTTTCCATGCCGATGTCGACGTGCCGGAAGAAATCCAGCTGGACCAGCTTGGCGAAGATGGTCGCGAAGGTCAGCGGCGCGAGGATCGCGTCGTGGCCGAGTGCGGCGGCCGCGTCCTCCCGGTAGTGGGCGGGGTGGCGGTCCTTGACGGCCAAGGCGAACTGGCGGAGCTGTTCACGGCCCACGACGAAGTAGTCCGGATACCGCCAGATCATTCCGCGGATATCGGTTTTTAAAGCCATTAACAGGCCCGGCCTACGCGAGGGTCGCGGACGCGATGGCCCTACCGAAGATCTTCTTGCCGCCGGTGGTGGCCGTCAGCGCGATGGTCACGGACTTGGTCTCCGGGTCGACCGACTTCACCCGGCCGCTGAAGACCAGCTCGGCGCCCTTGCCGTCGTTGGGCACCGGCACCACCGCGGTGAACCGCACGTTGTACTCGGTGACCGCACCGGGGTCACCGATCCACGCGGTGACGTAGCCGCCACCGATGCCCATGGTGAGCATGCCGTGCGCGATCGCGGTGTCCAGCCCCACGACCTTGGCCATCTCGTCGTCCCAGTGGATCGGGTTCAGGTCGCCCGAGACGCCCGCGTAGTTCACCAGATCCTGACGGGTCAGCGGGTAGGTCCGCTCGGGGAGCTGGTCACCCACCTTCACCGAGCTGAACTCACGCAGTGGCATCAGAAAATCCCTCTTCTCCATCCTCACCCGCACGACCCGCCAGGGTCGTGTAGGTCTCCTGCACGACATCACCGGCGTCATTGGTGATGATGTTCTTGGTCACGATGATCTGGGTGCCGTGCGACACCCGCATCGAATCCACGTAGACGTCGCAGTACAGCTTGTCACCCGCCACGATCGGCGCGTTGAACTTCAGCACCTGGTCGACCTGAACGATCTGCGCGTCCTGCACGGCGATGTTCGCATACTTGAAGAACGCCGTCTGCGCCTTGTAGCCGAACACGCAGATGAACGTCAGCGGGGCCAGCAGCCCGTCGTACCCGAGTTCTGCCGCCGCCTTCTCCTCGAGGAATGCGGCATCGTCGTTCTGCACGGCGACCGCGTGCTCGCGGATCTTCTCCCGCTCCACGACATAATGGTCGGGATAGCGGAAGTGCATACCGACGATGTCTTCGGTTAACGGCACGGCTCTAAAATCTACCTAGTCGGTCTCAATAATCACTCGCGGGTCACCGCTAGCGCGTCTCTCGATGCGCCTGGTGCTTGCCGCAGTTCGGGCAGAACTTCTTCAGCTCCATCCGGTCCGGGTCGTTCCGGCGGTTCTTCTTGGTGATGTAGTTGCGGTGCTTGCACACCTCGCATGCCAAGGTGATCTTCGGCCGCACGTCGGTACTGGAAGCCATGACGGTTCTCTCTCGAATCTCTCAAAAATGCATTGTTGTGTTGTAGCGATGGCCGGACTCGAACCGGCGACCTAACGATTATGAGTCGTTCGCTCTAACCGACTGAGCTACATCGCCTCTGGCCACCCCATTCGGGGTTGAAGCCGCCACGCCTGCTCGGCGTCCGCCGAGCCCCCTAACGGAATCGAACCGTTGACCTTTTCCTTACCATGGAAACGCTCTACCGACTGAGCTAAGGGGGCCGTTCACCCGAATCGGCAGTGCCGTGGGCCTAAAAGAGGGTACAACCTGGCGCGCAACCGGACCAAACCACGGGCTTTGGGCCCGGCGGTCGCCTGCGCTGCGGACCCTCCGCGGGCACGCCCTAGTCTGGTCACGTGTCAACGGACCGGCTGTACTTTCGTCAACTGCTCTCGGGGCGCGATTTCGCCGCCGGCGACATGTTCGCGACCCAGATGCGCAACTTCGCCTACCTGATCGGCGACCGTGAAACGGGCGATTGCGTGGTGGTCGACCCCGCCTACGCGGCCGGCGAACTGCTCGACACGCTCGAGGCCGACGGCATGCACCTGTCGGGGGTCCTGGTGACCCATCATCATCCCGACCACGTGGGCGGATCGATGATGGGCTTCACCCTGCAGGGCCTGGCCGAGCTGCTGGAACGCAAAGCCGTGCCGGTGCATGTCAATACCCATGAAGCACAATGGATTTCGCGAGTTACCGGGATCGGCGTGGGTGATCTCACCGCCCACGAGAATCACGACAAGGTCAGCATCGGCGACATCGAGATCGAGTTGCTGCACACGCCCGGCCACACCCCCGGCAGCCAGTGCTTCCTGCTCGATGGTCGCCTCGTGGCCGGTGACACGTTGTTCCTGGAGGGCTGCGGCCGGACCGATTTTCCCGGCGGCGACTCCGACGAGATGTACCGCAGCCTGCAGCAACTCGCGACCCTGCCCGGCGACCCGACGGTTTTTCCCGGGCATTGGTATTCGGCGGAACCGAGCGCATCGTTGTCGGAAGTCAAACGGTCCAATTACGTGTATCGCGCCGCGGACCTGGCGCAGTGGCGAATGCTGATGGGCGGCTGAGGCGGGCGGCGATCGCTCGATCGGGACGGGCCGGCAACCGGCCTGTGATATAAGCGGAGGGTGGCTTCCATGGGGTGGATCCAGGACGGCTGGCACGGAATCACGCACGTTGGGTCCAGCACCTGGATCGCGTGGGCGGCATGGGCGGCGATCGCGCTCGCGGTCGTCACCCTGATCTTCACCAACCGGCAGATCACCCGTAACCGCCGGCTGGTCGCCGAGCAGACCCGGCCGCAAGTCGCGATGTTCATGGAACCGCATCCCGCCGACTGGCACGTCATCGAACTGGTGGTTCGGAACTTCGGTCAGACGGCGGCGTACGACATCACGTTCTCGTTCATGAATCCGCCGACGGTGGCCGAATACGAGAACGCCACCGACGGGTACGCCGACGTCGCCGAACTGCGACTCCCCCGCGAGGTGCCGGTGCTGGCCCCCGGCCAGGAATGGCGCATGGTGTGGGATTCGGCCCTCGACCGCGCCGAGATCGGCAGTGGCATCGAGTCTCGCTTCACCGGCACCATCAGCTACTTCGATCGCCCGGAGCGCCCGCACGGGCGACGGTTCTTCGAGCGCGAGCGCGTTCCGCTGGAGACCCAGGTGGTGCTGGACTGGGACTCCCTGCCGCCCGTCCAGCGCATCGAGCTGATGACGACCCACGACCTGGCGAAGCGCGAGAAGCAGAAGCTGGAGCTGCTGCGCGGGCTGCTGACGTACTTCCACTACGCGAGCAAGGAAACCCGTCCCGAGGTGTTCCGCAGCGAGATCGAACGGATCAACGGGGCGGTGCGGGAAACGCAGGACAGATGGCGCACCCGCCAGCTCGACGAGCCCACCGATGTCAGCCTGCGCTGGGGCGAGGCCGAGGACGACCTGGGCAAACACCACAGTCAGCCCGCGTGACGGCAAGGAGCCAGCAACCGATGAGCGGCCCGGTCCACTACAGCCTCAAGGATTCCATCGCGGTCATCAAGATGGACGACGGCAAGGTCAACGCCTTGGGTCCGACCATGCAGCAGGCGTTGGGAGAGGCGATCGACCGGGCCGAGGCGGACAACGCCGGGGCGCTGGTGATCACCGGCAACGACCGGGTGTTCAGCGGCGGCTTCGACCTGAAGATCCTCACCTCCGGCGAGGCGCAGCCGGCGATCGACATGCTGCGCGGGGGCTTCGAGCTGTCCTATCGGCTGCTGTCGCATCCCAAGCCGGTCGTGATGGCCTGCACCGGCCACGCCATCGCGATGGGGGCGTTCCTGCTGTCGTCCGGCGATCACCGGGTGGCCGCGCACGCCTACAACATTCAGGCCAACGAGGTGGCGATCGGCATGGTCATCCCGTACGCGGCGCTGGAGATCATGAAGCTGCGGCTGACGCACTCGGCGTACCAGCAAGCCGCCGGGCTCGCCAGGACGTTCTTCGGTGAGACGGCGCTGGCCGCCGGCTTCGTCGACGAGATCGTGCTGCCGGAGATGGTGGCGAGCCGGGCCGAGGAGGCCGCGCGTGAGTTCGCCGGTCTGCACCAACGCGCCCACGCCGCAACGAAATTGCGTGCCCGGGCCGACGCGCTAAAGGCCATTCGGGCCGGGATCGACGGCATCGAGGCCGAGTTCGGCCTGTAGGCGGCCTGGCCAGCACGTTTTGGACCCCGGCGGCCGGGTACGCCCCCGGCGTGACAGTAGACCGGATCGCGGAGCCCTGGGGAACGCGGACACCGTACGGACCGGGTACGCGGTGGCCCGAGCGCGTCGACACCTACCTGGCCGACGGCGTCACACCCGAGTCGGTGGACCGCTGGGTGCAGTCGGCGGCCGTGTTGCATTCCAACGGAGACGGCCTGGACATCGCCGTCAAGGACGGACGGATCGTGGGGGTACGCGGCCGCGCCGTCGACCGGGTCAACCACGGCCGGCTCGACCCCAAAGACCTGTTCGGCTGGCAGGCCAATAACTCGCGAGACCGGTTGACCAGTCCGATGATTCGAGTCGGCGGCGAACTGAGGCCGTGCGATTGGGACACCGCGATGGACCACATCGTGGCTCGCAGTAGGCGACTGCTGGACAACTACGGCCCCAGTTCCATCGGCTTCTACACCTCCGGGCAGTTGTTCCTAGAGGCGTACTACACCCAGGGGGCCATCGCGCACGGGGCGATCGGCACCAACCACGTCGACGGCAACACCCGCCTGTGCACCGCGACGGCGGCCGAGGCCCTCAAGGAATCGTTCGGCTGCGACGGGCAACCGGGTTCCTACACCGACGTCGACCATGCCGACGTCATCGCGCTGTTCGGCCACAACGTCGCCGAGACGCAAACGGTGCTGTGGGCCAGGATGCTGGACCGGCTGGCCGGCGACTCACCGCCGGCCATCGTGTGCGTCGACCCCCGGCTCACGCCGGTTGCCCGGCACGCCACCGTTCACCTCGCGCCGCTGCCCGGCACCAACGTGGCACTGATGAACGGCCTGCTACACGAGATCATCGGCCACGGCTGGATCGACCGGGACTACATCGACACGCACACAGTCGGTTTCGGCGAGCTGCGCAGCCGGGCCGAGGAGTTCCCGCCGGAACGGGTCGCCGAGATTTGCGGGGTGGCGGCCGAGGACATCCGGCGCGCGGCGCGGCTACTCGGCACCGCCGAGCGGTTGCTGTCCACCGTGTTGCAGGGTTTCTATCAATCACACCAGGCGACCGCGGCGGCCGTGCAGGTCAACAACATTCATTTGGTGCGCGGCATGCTGGGCAAGCCCGGCTGCGGAGTGCTGCAGATGAACGGGCAGCCGACCGCCGAGAACACCCGCGAGTGCGGCGCGGACGGGGACCTGGCCGGCTTCCGCAACTGGTCGAACGACTCCCACATCAAGCAGCTGGCGAAGTTGTGGAACCTGGAGCCCCTCCAGATTCCGCACTACGGCCCGCCGACCCATGCCATGCAGATGTTCCGCTTCGCCGAGGAGGGGACCCTGCGGATGTTGTGGGTCACCGCCACCAATCCCGCGGTGTCCCTGCCGGAGTTGCCGCGGATCCGTGACATCTTCTCCCAAGAGCGGTTGTTTCTCATCGTCCAGGACATCTTCATGACCGAGACCGCCGCGCTGGCCGACGTGGTGTTGCCGGCCGCGGCATGGGGGGAGAAGACCGGTGCCTTCACCAACGCGGACCGCACCGTGCACCTGTCCGAAAAGGCCGTGGAGCCACCGGGTTCCGCGCGTTCGGACCTCGACATCTTCCTGGACTATGCGCGGCGGATGGACTTCCGCGACAAGGACGGCCAACCGTTCCCGCCGTGGACCGATCCCGAGTCGGCGTTCGAGGCGTGGAAGGAATGCACCGCGGGCCGGCCGTGCGACTACACCGGCCTGAGTTATGAGAAGCTGCGCGGCGGCAGCGGCATCCAATGGCCTTGCAACGCAGAGCATCCCGACGGCACCGAACGGCTCTACGCCGACGCCGGGTTCTGGTCGGCACCGGACTACTGCGAGGCGTACGGCAAAGACCTGATCACGGGCGCCCCGTTGCAGCCGGATGAATACCGCTCCATGAATCCCTTCGGCAAGGCCATCATCAAGGCGGCCGAATACCTTCCCCCGCACGAGCGGCCCAGCTCCGAGTATCCGTTCGCGTTGATCACCGGCCGCACCGTCTACCACTTCCACACCCGCACGAAAACGGCTCGCGCACAGCAGCTTCAGGATGCGGCACCCGAGGTGTGGGTCGAGGTCTCGGAACCCGACGCCCGGCGTCTGGGCATCGGTGAGGGCGACCTTGTGGACGTGAGCACGCCGCGCGGCCGCGTCACCTGCGCCGCCCGCATCTGCGGCATCCGCGCCGGCGTTCTGTTCGTGCCCTTCCATTACGGCTATTGGGACACCGGCAGCAAGGCCCACCAGCGGGCCGGCAACGAACTCACCCTCACCGATTGGGATCCTGTTTCCAAGCAGCCGATCTACAAGACCGCGGCAGCTCGAATCCAGAAGCGTCGAGCGGGCCAGGCCGAAAGAAACGGCGCCGCGCACGCGCCCACCACAACGGCGTCCGCGCCGGTCAATGGGGCGGTGCCCGCCACGGCGGGCGGGGCGGCCGCCGCCGTGACCGAAGTCCTGGCGACCGGGGGGCGGCGATGAAGCTCAAAATGGCGATCCGCGAGCTGCACCGCTCCGAACGCAAACTGGCCCACAAACTCAACCTGGTGGCCGCCCGGCACCACAGCGACCCGGACATCGATCACCTGGCGCAAGACCTGGCCGGCTGGTCGCGACAGCACCTGAACGAACTGGCCGAGCACGGCCGCCACTACGGTCTGCACCTGTCCGCCGAGCCCCGCACCCGCGCGATCACCCGCGCCGTGCAGTCCCGGATGAGCGGCATCCTGCGGCATCGGCCGGAGCCGGGCCTGGTGCTGCTCGCCGACTTGCGGCGGATTCACCGCCTGGCGGCGGGGGTGTCACTGGATTGGGAGTTGCTGGCCCAGGGCGCGCAGGCCGCCAAGGATTCCGAACTGCTGAGCTTGGCGTCGCGCTGCCACCCCGAGACGCTGCGCCAGATGCGCTGGGCCAACGCGATGCTGAAGGAACTTTCGCCACAGGTATTGATGAACTGAATGGCGAACGCGGTGGCCGCTGCTAGCCGCCACCGCGTTCCCTTCGCCTCCTCGCCGCCAGTCTGACATGTGCGCGACGTGCCGTCACTTCACTTCCGCGACGATTCATCGGAACCGGTCCAGATACGCCGGCCAGTCCCAGGTCGACAAAAAATCCTGCGCGGCCGCGTAGCCCCTGTCGCAGAGCTCTTCCAGGCGAGCCCTGGAAATACCGAAGTCGAGAACGCTCACGTCGGTGGACGCGACTCCGATGGTGCGACATTTGACCCACGGCAGGCTCAGCTGTGCCTGGTCATGGCCGACCAGCATGGTGGTGAAGAGGCTTTGCAGCAGCGCGGACTGCTTGAGGAAACGCAGCGGGCGCAACGCGGGGAACACCTGTTCCACGCCCTCGGCGAGCTTGGGCATCACCGTGATCCCGAATGTCGGCCAGCGCGGCGGTTTGCCGTCGGTGCGGTCCAGCGAGTCGACCGGGAAGTTCGACAGCACCCCGCCGTCGACCAGGTTGGAGGTGAGCCCCATGGTGTCGGTCAGCCTGACCGGGGGGTAGAAGAACGGGATCGCCATCGAGGCGCGGACGGCGTCGGCGACGGGCTGCTCGTCGGGATCGAGCCCGTAAAGCCGCTGATAGTCCCAGGGCAGTCGCACCAGCTGCGCCGCGGTGACATCGGCGACCGTGACCGCCACCTTGTAGCGCCGTTCGGGAGGAAGGTCGGCGTCGTGGAGCGCGAGATCACCGAACGTGACAACCCCCAGGTTCTTCAGCTCGCTGCGGATCCACGCGTGGGCGAAATCGCCGCGGTACATGGCCGTGTCTCGCACCAGCCCCCACGCGGACCCGACGAAGGGCACCGGGCCCGCGTCCCGCCAACTCCGCAACGGCACCGACAGCGCGAGTTCCCTGACCTGACCACTGGTCAGTTGATCCCCGTTGGACGCGGCCGCCGAGATCACCGCGACCACCGATCCGGCCGAAACACCCGACACCCGATAGGCCGAGTACCCGGCATCCATGAGCGCGGCGACCGCACCGACCAGGCCGATGAACTTCACGCCCCCGCCGGAGAGAACGAGGTCTACCGGCTTCGCCTCGGCCGCCATTTCAGGTATCCGACGAAATCCACTGGTATGGAAGGAATTTGCCGTCCAGGGTCACCACCACGCGGTCGCCGGACGCGTGTGATTTCTTCTGCAGGTCGACGCTGAAGTTGATCGCGCTCATGATGCCGTCGCCGAACTGTTCGTGGATCAGCTCCTTGATGGCGCCGCCGTAAACCTGCAAAGCCTCGTAGAAGCGGTAGATCGTTGGGTCGGTCGGCACGGCGGTCGGCAGGCCGCCGCGCATGGGTGGTGCCGCCAGCACGGGCACCACCGATTCGTCCAAGTTCAGTTTCTCGGCGAGAATCCTTGCCAGTTCAGCGGGAATGGGGTGTTGGCCGAGCAGCGCCGCGGTGGTCCATACCGGCGGCCGGTCGATGGCATCGGCCAGCTGCTGCCACGTCAGGCCGAGCCTCAGGCGGGCCAGGACGATCTGCTCGGTGATCTCGTGTCTGTTCATGGCCCCAAGCATGCACGCCGGCGGCGACGGCCGCCGTGCGGATCCGGCGGTCCTCACCCCGGTTTCGTCGCGGTGACCAGGCGGGTGGAAAACCACGGGCCGCCGTAGTACATGCGCCATCCGAGGTTGCGGCGCCGCACGTTTCGCCAACCCAGTTCCCGTAGGTGCGCGGCATGCCGGCGCGTCTCCCACAGGTCCGCGATGGCCAGCCGCCCACCCGGGCGCAGCACCCGGACCGCTTCGTCGAGAGCCTTGCGCCGGCCGGCGTGTGTCGCGATGTTGTGGATGGCCAGGTTGCTGACGATTACGTCGACGCTGTCGTCGGCCAGGGGCAGGGCGGTCATGTCGGCGGTGTGCACCTCGACGCGATCGGCGACGTGCTCCAGCGCCGCGTTCGCCAAGGTGGCGTCCGGGGAGTTGTCAGTCTGGTCGGCGTGCCACAGATCGACCCCGATCGCCCGGCCCCCCGGCAACCGCTTGGCCGCGGCGAGCAGCACCGCGCCCCGCCCGCAGCCGAGGTCGAGCACCGTTTCGTCACCCCGCAGCCCGAGGTCGCCCAGCACCCGGTCCCACACGACGAACTTGCCCACCCGCGTCGCGTATGTGTAAAGCGCTGCGCCAGAAGCGATCCCGACGGCCGAGATCGCTGCCAGCGCCGCCCTCACCCGCTTGCCGCGCGCCCAGTTGATAGCGGCCCACCCGGCCAGGGCCGCGGTCTGCGCGGCGATGCCCATCGCCTGCCAGCGCGCCGAGACGGTGTGAAACGAGCCGTCGATTCCGTAGTCGCCCCGGTGGTCATCCACGATGAAGAGCTTAAGACCGCTTTCTCACCAACGACCGTGGTGGACGACCTCGTCGAACGGCCGCCGGTTCGGTGTGCGGATCGGGGTGAGCGGGCGGTCGGCGGGATAGCCGACGCCGAGCAGGAAGGCCACCAGCCGGTCCTCGGGGACACCCAGGATGGTTCGCGCCTTCTCCTGGTCCCCCACTGACGAATGCCCGGTCCCGATTCCCAGGTCCGTGGCCGCGATCATCATCGCCATCGTGGCCTGCCCGACGTCGTAATTGTCGGTCACCACCCGGCGCTCGTCGGGCGGCACGGGCACCACGATGGCAATCGCCGCCGCCGCGGCGGCGATGTGCCCCGCGCCCTGCCAGACGGTCGACAGTTCCTGCAGTTGCGCCCGGTCCGTGACGATCACGAAGTCCCACGGCTGGCGGTTCTTCGCCGACGGCGCGCGCCACCCGGCCTCGGCGATGCGGTTGAGGTCGTCTTCGGAAATCGCGTCCGGTTTGTACTGCCGGACGTTGCGCCGGGCGCGGATCGCGTCCCAAGCCTCCATTTGTTCCTCCTCGTTTTCCAGCCGACTCCCGGTAAACGGGGGTAGCCTCGTCGGAATTCCCCGCATACGCGCGCCGAAGTTTGATTCCGGCAATTGCGGGAAGCCAGGGGTGAACCAGCTGAGCAGCCCACTCGTGTACAGCTGAATGGCCCCGGATTCAGAAAGGCGCGTAGCTGGTATGACGGAAAACCTGACGCCGCACTTCGAGGACGTCCAGGCGCACTACGACCTGTCCGACGACTTCTTCCGGCTGTTCCTCGACCCCACCATGACCTACAGCTGCGCCTACTTCGATCGCATGCGAGATATCCCGCTCGAAGAGGCGCAGCTCCGCAAGATGGACCTGGCACTCGGCAAGCTCGGCCTGCGGCCCGGCATGACGCTGTTGGACGTGGGCTGCGGCTGGGGCGGCACCATGCGCCGCGCGATCGAGAAATACGACGTCGACGTCGTCGGCTTGACGCTGTCCGAGCACCAGGCCGCCCATGTGCAGAAGATGTTCGACGCCATGAACACCACCCACAGCAGGCGGGTGCTGCTGCAGGGCTGGGAACAGTTCGACGAGCCCGTCGACCGGATCGTCTCCATCGGCGCCTTCGAGCACTTCGGGTACGACCGGTACGACGATTTCTTCCAGACGGCCTTCCGGGTGCTGCCCGACGACGGGGTGATGCTGCTGCACACGATCACCATGTTCACCCCGGAGCAGATCCTCGAACGCGGCCTGCCGATGACCGAGGAGCAGACCAGCTTCAACAACTTCATCGCCACCGAGATCTTCCCGGGCGGCCAGTTGCCGCCGATCGAGATGGTGGAGTTCCACGCCTCGAAGATGGGCTTCAACCTGGTCCGCAGGCAGTCGCTGCAGCTGCACTACGCGCGGACGCTCGATCTGTGGGCCGCGGCGCTCGAGGCACACCACAGCGAGGCTGTCGCGATCCAGTCCGAAGAGGTGTATCAGCGATACATGAGGTATCTGACCGGTTGCGCCAAGGCTTTCCGGGACGGCTACATCGATATCAATCAGTTCACCCTGGCCAAGTAGGCGCGGGTCACGACTCGACAAGGCGCCGAAGGTTTTTCAGGCTCTCGTCCAGGGAACGACCGACCCAGAACGCCGCCACCCGATCGGCGATCAGGCCGAGCAACCCGCCCTCCGAGCTGTAGGCGAGCCGAAATGTCACCCGGGTTCGGTCCGGCCCGGCGTCGCGCAACCGGAACCGGCCCCGCTGTGTGACGCCGGTGATGTTGATCCAGGCCAGATCCCGCGCCGCATCGAACTCCACCACTTCGGCGATGCCGCCCACGGGGATCGAGCCGATCTTCCACAGCACGGTGTAGCGGGCGCCCACCCGCGCCGGGCCATCGGTCAGGGTCTCCCAGCGCTCCAGGTGCGGCAGGAACGACGGGTAGCGATCCGGGTCGCTGAGCACCTTCCACACGGTGTCGCGGTCCGCATTGACGACGATCCGCCGTTCGACGCGCATCAGCCGATCACCGGCAATCGGCGTTCGGCGGCGAGCCGGTCGACACCGGCCTGCAGGCTGGCGATCACCGCGTCGTACACCGCCTGGTCGTCGTCGTGCACCGTGATCGGCTCCTGGACCTCGATGACGATCTTGGCGGGCAACGGGATGTGCCCGAGCAGGTCGCTGACGTTGAGGCCCCACGGCAGCGCCAGCGAGATCGGCACACTCTTGAGCCGGACCACCTTGTCGAGCAGCAACAGTTTGGCCAGCCACTGCGCGCGGCCGAGGAAGAATGCCGTCTCCTGGCCGCCGACGCTGGCCACCGGAACGATCGGCACGCCGGTTTCCCGGGCGAGCCGCACGAAGCCTTTGCGGCCACCGAAGTCGACGACGTGTCGCTGCCAGGACGGGCGGAATACCTCGTAGTCGCCGCCCGGGTACACCAGCACGGCGGCGCCGGATTCCAAAGCGAGACGGGCGTTTTCGGGGCTGGCCGCCACGGTCCCGAATTTGCGCAACCAGCGCAGCGGGGGGTAGAGGGTGACCAGGTTGTGCGCGAGCTGATAGAACGGGCGCTCCACGCCGAAGTACGAGCAGAACGCCAGGGTGAAAACGAAGGTGTCGGGCGGGACGTTGCCGCCGCTGTGGTTGCCGACCAGCAGCACCGGGCCGTGCGCCGGGATGCGGTCGAGCCTGCGAACGTCGGCCCGGAAATACAGCGACGCCACCAGCCAGGTGCCGGGCAGCTGGTCTCGGATGAAGTCTGGGTCGCGCTGATCCAGGTCCGCCTTGGGAACGCGGTCCCCGATCTGCCTACCCACCCACCCGATGGCATCCGCGACGCCGGCCATGGTTTCAGCCTGGCACAGCGGAGCCGGCCGGTGCAGGGCCTTTCGTCGCTATCGCGGCGGGCGATGGGTCACCACCGCCGGTGATCGCGGCCGTAGGCGACCTCGATGGCCGTCCCGCCTCGCGGTGTCGGTGCTGGGGTCTATCGTTGCACCGCAATGGCGCTTCATCTCCACCGTGCCGAACGCACCGATCTCCTTGCCGACGGTCTCGGCGCCCTGCTGGCAAATCCGCAGACCGACCCGTTCGCCGAAGAACTGGTGCTGGTGCCCGCACGCGGCGTGGAGCGCTGGCTCAGCCAGCGGCTCTCGCATGTGCTCGGTCGTGCCCGGGGCGGTGACGGCGTGTGCGCCGGAGTGGTATTCCGTAGCCCCGGCTCCCTGATCGCCGAACTCACCGGCACGGGGGACGAGGATCCGTGGTCACCGGACGCGATGGCCTGGCCGCTGCTGCAGGTGATCGACCGCTCGTTGGATCAGCCGTGGTGCCGCACCCTGGCAACGCATTTGGGCCACTTCGCGCCGACGGAGGCGGAGGCCGAGCTGCGCCGCGGCCGCCGCTATTCGGTGGCGCGCCGGCTCGCCGGCCTGTTCGCCTCCTACGCCAGGCAACGTCCGAGCCTGCTGGCCGATTGGCTGGCGGGCGATCCGAGTGGCATCGACCCCGACCTGGCCTGGCAACCGGAGCTCTGGCGGGCACTGGTGGCCGCCGTGCCCGCCGATCCCCCGCACATCCGCCACCAGAAGACCCTCGCCGGGTTGCGCGAAGGCCGGGCCGACCTGCCGGCGCGGCTGTCCCTGTTCGGCCATACCCGGTTGGCGTGCACCGACGTGGAGCTGCTGGACGCGTTGTCCGCCCACCACGAGTTGCACCTGTGGCTGCCGCATCCCAGCGACCAATCGTGGCGCGCGCTGGCCGGCGCCCGGGGTGCCATCCCCCGCCGCGCGGACACCGGCCATCGCACCGTGGGCCATCCGCTGCTGGCCACGCTCGGGCGGGACCTGCGTGAACTTCAGCGCGGCCTGGCCGCCGATCCGCAGACCGACGAGCATCTCCCCGCGCCGGAACGTCCCGACACGCTGCTCGGCTGGCTGCAGTCCGACATCGCCGCGAATGCCGTTCGGCCGCAAGGGCGTAACCTCGCGGACGATGACCGCTCCGTGCAGGTACACAACTGCCACGGCCCGGCACGCCAGGTCGACGTGCTGCGCGAGGTGTTGCTCGGCCTGCTGCAGGACGACCCGACGCTGGAGCCGCGCGACATCCTGGTGATGTGCCCGGACATCGAGACGTACGCGCCGCTGATCGTCGCCGATTTCGGGCTGGGCGACGTGGTGCACGGCGCGCATCCCGCGCATCGGTTGCGGGTGCGGCTCGCGGATCGCTCTCCGCTGCAGACCAATCCGCTGCTCGGCGTGGCCTCGCGGTTGCTGGCGCTGGCCGGCAGCCGGGTGACGGCCAGCGAGGTGCTCGACTTCGCCGAGGTGGCGCCCGTGCGCGCCCGCTTCGATTTCACCGACGACGACCTGGAGGCCATCACCCGCTGGGTCCGGCAGGCCAACATCCGGTGGGGGTTCGACCAGGAGCATCGGCGCCCGTACCACGTCGACTTCGTGCACAACACTTGGCGTTTCGGCATCGACCGGGTGCTGGCCGGCGTCGCGATGTCCGACGACTCGCACGCCTGGCTGGACGCGACATTGCCCCTCGACGATGTCAGCAGCAACCGCGTCCAATTGGCCGGCCAGTTCGCCGAATTCGTGGAACGGCTGCAACATACGGTCGACTCGCTCACCGGCGCGCGGCCGTTGCGCGACTGGTTGGCTGCGCTGGCTGACGGTATCGAGCTGCTGACGCGCATCGACGATTCGGACCTGTGGCAGACCAGTCAGATGCAGCGGGAGTTCGCCTCGACGCTGGCCGACGCCGGACCGCACGCCGGCACGATGCTGCGGCTGCCCGACATCCGGGCACTGCTCGAGGGGCGCCTCGCCGGGCGCCCGACACGGACCAACTTCCGCAGCGGCACGCTGACGGTCTGCACCATGGTCCCGATGCGCTCGGTGCCGCACCGGGTGGTGTGCCTGGTGGGCCTCGACGACGGCGTGTTCCCACGGCTCGGCGTCGTCGACGGCGACGACGCGCTGGCCCGCGACCCGATGACCGGCGAACGTGACATCCGTTCGGAGGACCGGCAATTGCTGCTGGACGCCATCGGCGCGGCCACCGAGAAGCTGGTGATCACCTACACCGGCGCCAACGAGTACTCGGGCCAGCCGCGCCCGCCCGCGGTGCCGCTGGCCGAGCTCCTGGACACCCTGGACATGACCGCGTCGAGCGAGAAGACGGGCAAGGTTCGCGGGCGCATCGTCGTCGAGCATCCGTTGCAGCCCTTCGACGTTCGCAACGTGATCCCGGGAAAGCTGGTGCCGAAGGTTCCCTTCAGCTTCGACCCGACCGTGCTGCGGGCGGCGCGGGCCGCCGCGGGCGATCGCGGCGAAGCGCCCAAGTTCATTTCGGGACCGCTGCCGGCACCGTCGGCCGAGGACGTCATCCTCGCCGACCTCGTGAGCTTCTTCAAGGACCCGGTCAAGGGCTTCTTCCGCGCCCTGGAGTTCACGCTGCCGCGGGATGTCGATGGCGTGCAGGACGCTATGCCCGTCGACCTCGACGGCCTCGAGGAGTGGACGGTCGGCGACCGGATGCTTAGCGACATCCTGCGCGGGTGGACACCGGACGACGCCCGGCAGGCCGAATGGCGGCGGGGGACCCTGCCACCGGGACAACTGGGCTGGCGCAGGGCAACCGAGATTCGCGATCAGGCCGCCCTGCTGGCGGCCGCCGCGCAGCAGCACCGGCGGGCCGACGCCCGCGCGTACGACGTCGACATCGATCTCGGCTCCGGACGGCGGCTCACGGGCACGGTGGCGCCGGTGTACGCGGAGCGGCTGGTGTCGGTGACCTACTCCAAGCTGGACGGCAAGCATCTGCTCGAGTCGTGGATTCCCTTGCTGGCGTTGATCGCTCACGACCCCGACCGCGACTGGTCGGCGGTGTGCATCGGCCGCCTCAAGAGGGGCACCACCCCGCGTGTGGAGGGTCTCGGGCGGCCACACGAGGACGCCCTGGCGGTGCTGCGTGAGCTGGTGACGATCTACGACGCCGGGCGCCGGGAGCCGATTCCGTTGCCCATCAAGACATCCTATGCATGGGCGGCCGCCCGGCACTGCGGCGACGATCCGCTGCGCGAGGCGCAATACCGGTGGAAATCCAGCGAGCGGTATCCCGCGGAGGACTCCGCACCCGCACACGTGCGCGCGTGGGGCAAGAACGCGCGGCTGACCGAACTGATGGGGCCGCCGCGCCCGGGTGAGGAGCACGACGGCGAAGACACCCGGCTGGGCGCGTACGCCGCCCGGGTTTGGCTGCCGATGCTGCGTGCCGAAAGGAAGCCTTGAGATGAGGCCGGTGATCGAGCGGTTCGACCTGCTCGGGCCGCTGCCCGCCGATCGGTCCACCACCGTGTTGCAGGCCAGCGCGGGCACCGGCAAGACGTTCGCGCTGGCGGGCCTGGTCACCCGCTACGTCGCCGAGGGCGTGGCGACGCTGGACCAGATGTTGCTCATCACGTTCGGCCGGGCCGCCAGCCAGGAGCTGCGGGAGCGCGTGCGCGGCCAAATGGTCGAGGCGGTGGCCGCTTTCGACGACGGTGCCGGCGCCAATGAGTTGGTGGCTCATCTTCTGGAGGGCACCGACGAGCAGCGCGCGGTGCGCAAGCAGCGCCTCCGCGACGCGCTGGCGCGCTTCGATGCGGCGACGATCGCCACCACGCACCAGTTCTGCCAGCTGGTGTTGAAGTCGCTGGGCGTGGCCGGCGACACCGCCGCGAACGTGACGCTGCTGGAGAGCCTCGACGAGCTGATCGTGGAGATCGTCGACGACCTCTACCTCGCGCACTTCGGACAGGAGCGCGAGGATCCGGCGCTGGGTTACCGGGAGGCGCTCCGGCTGGCTCGCGAGGTCGTCAGGAATCCCTCGGCGCAGCTGCGGCCGCGCGACCCCGAGCCCGGCTCGCGGGCGGCCGTGTGCGTAACCTTCGCGAAAGACGTTCTCGCGGAACTCGACACGCGCAAGCGGCGGCTGGGGGTCCTCGACTACGACGACCTGCTGAGCCGGCTCGCCGATGCGCTGGCCACCGACGACTCCCCCGCGCGGGTCCGCATGCATCACCGCTGGCCGATCGTCATGGTCGACGAGTTCCAGGACACCGACCCGGTGCAGTGGCAGGTGATCGACCGCGCGTTCAGCGGGCGCTCGACGGTGATCCTCATCGGCGATCCCAAGCAGGCCATCTACGCGTTTCGCGGCGGCGACATCGTGACGTATCTGCGGGCGGCCGAGACGGCGGGTGAGAAGAAGACGCTGGCCGTCAATTGGCGCAGCGACTCGGCCCTCATCGATCGGCTGCAGGTGGTGCTGCGCGGCGCCCAACTCGGCGACCCCGCGATCGTGGTGGACGAGGTCGACGCCTACCACCGGGGTCACCGGCTCGCCGGAGCCCCGCGCAATGACCCGTTCCGGTTGCGGGTGGTGCAACGAGAAACGTTGGGCCGTCGCGGGGTTCAAAACCTGCCCATCGACGAGTTGCGGGCGCACATCGGCACCGACCTGGCGGCCGACGTCCGCGCATTGCTGGCGAGCGGCGCCAAGTTCGACAGCGAGCCGCTGCAGGCCCGCGACATCGCCGTGATCGTGGAGAAGCACAAGGACGCCGCCGCCTGCTTCAAGGCGCTCTGCGACGCGGGCGTTCCGGCGGTATACACGGGCGACTCCGACGTGTTCTCCTCGGACGCCGCCGAGGACTGGCTCTGCCTGCTGGAGGCGTTCGACCAACCGCACCGGCCCGGCATGGTGCGCGCCGCGGCGGCGACGATGTTCTTCGGCGAGACCGCGGAATCGTTGGCGGCCGGCGGTGACGCCCTGACCGACCGGGTCGCGGAAACGTTGCGGGAGTGGGCCGGTCACGCGCGCGAACGCGGCGTTGCGGCCATCTTCGAGGCCGCGCAGCTGTCGGGCGTCGGCGATCGCGTGCTGTCCGCCCACGGCGGCGAACGCCACATGACCGACCTGGCACACATCGCGCAGTTGCTGCAGGAGGTCGCGCACCGGGAGCGCTCCAGCCTGCCCGCGCTCCGCGACTGGCTGCGCAGGCGGCGCGACGAACGCGGCGGCGCGCCCGAACGCAACCGGCGCCTGGACAGTGACGCGGCGGCCGTGCAGGTCATGACGGTCTTCGTGAGCAAGGGCCTGCAATACCCGATCGTGTATCTGCCGTTCGCGTTCAACCGCAATACCCAGGACCGCGATGTGGTGCTCTTCCATGACGAGGGCGTGCGCTGCCTGCACATCGGCGGGAAGGACAGTCCGGACTTCCACACCGTCGAGAGGCTGGGCCGCCAGGAGGACGCCAGCGACGACAGCCGGCTGACCTATGTCGCGCTGACCCGCGCCCAGGCGCAGGTCGTGGCGTGGTGGTCGCCGGCATTCGACGAGCCCAACGGCGGACTGTCGCGGCTCCTGCGCGGCCGCCGACCGGGAGAGGCCTTCGTACCCGACCGATGCGAACCGGCCAAGATCTCCGACGACGACGCGATGGCCCGATTGCGCGAATGGGAGGCGGCGGGCGGTCCGGTGATCGAGCGGTCGGTGGTGGGCGCGGCGCCGTCCGTGCCGCCCGAGCCGGTGCCGTCCGGCCTGGACAGCCGCCACTTTCACCGCGGCATCGACACGGGGTGGCGACGCACCTCGTACTCCGGCCTGATCCGGGTGGCGGAGACCTTCGGGTCGATCGGGGTGAGCAGCGAGCCGGAGGTCACCGAACTGGACGACGAAGCCGGTGATATTCCGTTGGCCCAGACCGTATCCGGGCCGGAAGTGCCGTCGCCGATGGCGGACCTGCCGATGGGCGCGAAGTTCGGCACGCTGGTGCACGCCGTGCTGGAGACGACCGACCCGTTGGCCACCGACCTGGCCGCCGAGTTGGAGTCGCACATCCGCGGCCACTCGGTGTGGTGGCCGGTCGACGTGCCCCCGGATGTGCTGGCGGCGGCCATGGTACCCATGCACGACACGCCGTTGGGTCCGCTGGCCGGTGATCTGACCCTGCGCCGGATCGGGCTCCGGGATCGGTTGCGCGAGTTGGACTTCGAATTCCCGCTGGTAGGCGGCGATCTACGCTCGACCTCGCCCGAGATCCGTCTGGCGGACATGGGCGCGCTACTGCGCGCGCACCTTCCGGCCGACGACGCGCTGGCGTCCTATGCCGATCGGTTGATCAGCCGCCCCCTTGGTGATCAGCCGTTGCGCGGCTATCTCACCGGCTCCGTCGACGCCGTGCTGCGCGTGCCCGACGGCGCGGCGCACCGCTATCTGGTGGTCGACTACAAAACCAACTGGCTCGGCGATCCCGACCGGCCGCTGACGTCCGCCGATTACGAGCGGCCACGGCTGGTCGAGGCGATGCTGCACTCGGACTACCCGCTGCAGGCGCTGCTGTACAGCGTTGTGCTGCACCGGTTCCTGCGGTGGCGGCTGCCCGACTACGACCCGGCCCGGCATCTGGGCGGGGTCCTCTACCTCTTCGTGCGCGGGATGTGCGGCGCGGCCACACCCGTGGCCGACGGTCACCCCGCGGGGGTGTTCAGCTGGCGGCCGCCGTCGTCGTTGGTAGCCGAATTGTCGGACCTGCTCGACGGGAGGGCGGTCGCTTGACGCTGGAGACGATCGCCGCCGAGGGCATGCTGCGCACGTACACCGAGGCCGGCGTCTTCGAGGCCGCCGATGTCCATGTGGCGCGGCGGCTTACGACGCTCGCAGGCGAGCCCGACGAGCGGGTGGCCCTGGCGGTCGCGCTGCTGGTGCGCGCGCTGCGGGGCGGGTCGGTGTGCGTGGACCTGCGGGCGGTTGCCGCGCAAGTCGGCGATGCGGACCTGCCCTGGCCCGATGCCGACGAGTGGATGGCCGCCGTGCGGTGCAGTCCGCTGCTCGGCTCTCCGCCGGTGCTGCGGCTGTTCGGGGAACTGGTGTACCTGGACCGGTACTGGCTCGAGGAGGAGCAGGTGTGCGCCGACCTGCTCGCGCTCTCCGTTCCCCGGGCGAAAGGCGATGCGTCCGCCCTCGAGCGGCTCTTTCCACCCGGATATGACGAGCAACGCGCGGCCGCCGAAATCGCGGTCTCGCAAGCGGTTACCGTGCTGACGGGCGGGCCGGGCACCGGCAAGACCACCACGGTGGCGCGGCTGCTTGCCGTGCTGGCCGGGCAGGCCGAGCTTGGTGGCCGCCCGCGGCCCCGGATCGCGCTGGCCGCGCCGACCGGCAAGGCGGCGGCGCGGCTCGCCGAGGCGGTGGCCGCCGAGGTGCAGCGGCTGGACGCCGCGGACCGGGCGCGCCTGATGGGCCTGCCGGCGACGACGCTGCATCGGCTGCTGGGCTCGCGGCCGGATACGTCGGTGCGATTCAAGCACAATCGCGGCAACCGGCTGCCGCACGACGTCATCGTCGTGGACGAGACGTCGATGGTGTCGCTGACGATGATGGCCCGCCTCCTGGAGGCGGTACGGCCCGATACGCGGCTGATCCTGGTGGGCGATCCCGACCAGCTCGCCTCGGTGGAAGCCGGCGCGGTGCTGGCCGATCTGGTGGACGGGCTCGCCACCCGCGACGACGTGCGGGTCGCGGCCCTGCGCACGCCGCATCGCTTCGGCGAGTCGATCGGTGCGCTGGCCGAAGCGATCCGGGTCGGCGATGCCGACCGCGTGCTGGAGTTGCTGCGGGCCGGCGGCGACCACGTCGAGTGGGTCGACTCCGACGGGCCGACCGACCGGCTGCGCGCGGTCCTGGTTCCGCACGCGCTGAGGGTGCGGGAGGCCGCGGTGCTCGGCGCCACCGGGGCGGCGTTGGCGACGCTCGACGAGCACCGGCTGTTGTGCGCGCACCGGCACGGGCCGTACGGGGTGTCGCACTGGAACCGGCAGGTGGAGCGCTGGCTCGCCGACGAGACGGGTCAGCCCATATCGTCGCCGTGGTATGCCGGTCGGCCAGTCCTGGTGACCGCCAACGACTATGGGCTCAAGGTCTATAACGGGGATGCCGGGGTGGTCGTTGTCGGCAGCGACGGGCTTCGGGCCGTCATCGCCGGCGCCGGCGGGGCGCTGAGCTTCGCGACCAGCCGGCTCACCGACATCGAGACCATGCATGCGATGACGATCCACAAGAGCCAGGGCAGCCAGGCCGACGAGGTGACGGTGCTGATGCCGCCGGAGGATTCGCGGCTGCTGACCCGCGAATTGTTCTACACGGCCGTGACGCGGGCGAAGACCAAGGTCCGGGTGGCAGGTTCCGAGGATTCCGTGCGCGCGGCCATCGAGCGCCGCGCCGTGCGCGCGACCGGACTGGCACAGCGGCTGCGCGCCTCAAGTCAGGGCGATGTCACCTAGGGCGCGCCGCCGGATTGCGCCTTGGCCGCCATCTGCTTGAGCATGCCGTCGTGAATGATGTCGATCCGCGACCGGGCTTCCGCGCACACGTACGGGTCCCGGATCACGGTGAGCTGGTTGTCCTGCTTGGACTCTCCGCCGGTGGACCAGTTGGTCGAACCGGTGATGACGTCGACGCCGTCGATGATCACCATCTTCAGGTGCATGATCGCCGACTTCTCGCTGTGACCGATCGCGATGCTGTTGCCGGTCTTGTCGTTGAGCCACGGGGCAAGCAGAGCACGCTCGGACTTGCCCGCGGCTTGAGTGGAGTCGAGACTCATTTGCACATAGATCTTTTCGTCGTTCAGCGACGACTGCAGCACCGAATTCAGTTCGGTGTCATCGTAGCCATACATCGCGACCACGATGCTCTTGTCGGCCGACGTCAACAAATCCTTGAGCGCCTCATGCACACGGTCGACCGGGCTGTAGAACGTTCGCGTGTTGTCGGGATAGCCGGGCGGAAACGGCGCGGCTTTGTACTGGTCGAGAGTGGTCAGCGAACTGAGCGCCATGGCGTTTCTCCTTTACAACGCGGGGGAGGTCCAGTCGGCCGGGTCGGCGCTGAGCCGTTGCGCTTCGTCGGTCAGATTCGGTAGGTAGCCCGGGTTGTCGCGACGGCGCACAAGGACGCTCGGGTGCACCAGCGCGTCGGGGCCCATCGGCCTCCGCCGGCGACCGAGGAGGTACCACAATTTGCCGTTGTCGTGGATCGGCGCGTCCGCGAAGTCTTCGGTCACCGCGCACTGCTGCCGGTAGGCCGCCGGGTCGATCGCCAGTTCGCCGACGATCCCGTCGGTGACCCACTTCAACGCGATCGTGGCAAGCCGGTGATCGGGCATGAACGTGCCGCCGACATCGGCGTGCACGCCGGCGAACCAGCGTTCCTGAAGTCCCTGCGGATGGCGCTCGACGAGGTACTCCCGGTAGGGGCGGCGACGTTCGTCGATCGAGACAGCGTGGCGAATGCGCGCCACGTTGGGCAGCGAGCGGGTGTAGGGCCAGCGCAGGTTACCCAACCTCAGGAAACCGGCCGCCTTGACGGTGTCCCACAGGCCGAGATACGCCACCGGCACCGCGTGATGCCACACCTGACTCGGGCTGTTCTGCCGAACAGTGGAAAACAGCGGCTCGCCCTCGGTGCGCCAGCAGAATGCGCGGGCGAACTCGGCCCAGTGGGCATACTCGTCCTGAGTGAAATACCGATTGATGGCGTACTTTTCGACCGCATAGGGCAGCAGGTTCTCCGAGCCGGGCCGCATCAAACCCGGCCGCAGCAGCATGCCGGCCAACGCACGCGCGGTGTAGGCGCCGCGGCTGAATCCGAAGATGTAGAGCGCGTCGCCCGGGCGCCAATGCTGCATCACGTAGCGGTAGGCCTGTGCGACATTGCCTTTCAGCCCCAGGCCGAATGCCTGCTCGAACAGTAAGTCCTTGGCGCGCGACAGCGAACAATGCGCCGATGCCGGCGCCAGGGTGCCGACGCCGGGGTCGTAGTAGGCGAGCTGGCCGGCCGGATCGTCCTTCTCCAGCATCTCGAAGAGCTTGGCGACGTTGGTGAGATTCCCGGCTCCGATTTGGTTGGCGGTGCCGTCGAGGCAGACGACAATCCGCTTGCCCCGCGGTGGTTCAGGGTGCTCGGGCATCGAGGAAGGCCTCTCACAGGTATTCAACTCCCTGATGCGTAGCACTCTACGGCGGCGGCGCACGGGCCGTGACGCCTTTCGCGGGCCGGTGCGGAAGAATCGCGGTCAGCATGGACGACAGCGACGATTCCCAACCCGACGCCCAACCCGCCTCCCGCCGCACTCACATCGTGCGGCTCGCCGTGTTCGTCGTGTTCCTCCTCGTGCTGTTCTACCTGGTGGCCGTCGCGCGAATCATCAACATCGAGGAGGTGCGGCGCGTGGTGTCGGCGACGGGTCCGGCGGCGCCGGTGACCTACGTCGCCGTATCGGCCGTCCTGGGCGCGTTGTTCGTGCCCGGCTCGATTCTGGCCGCGGCCAGCGGGCTGTTGTTCGGTCCTGTACTGGGTGTCTTCGTGACGCTCGGCGCGACCGTGGGTACCGCCGTGGTCGCCAGCCTCATCGGCCGCCGGGCGGGCCGGGACAGCGCGCGTTCGCTGTTGGGGCCGAAACGGACCGACCGCATGGACGCCTTGATCGAACGTCGCGGTCTGTGGGCGGTGGTCGGTCAGCGCTTCGTCCCGGGCATCTCCGACGCGCTCGCGTCCTATGCGTTCGGGGCATTCGGAGTTCCGTTGTGGCAGATGGCTATTGGCGCGTTTGTCGGGTCGGTCCCGCGAGCGTTCGCCTACACCGCGCTGGGCGCCTCGATCGGGAACCGGTCGTCGCCGCTGGCGTACGCCGCGATCGCGGTCTGGTGCGTCACCGCCGTCGTCGGCGCGTTCGCCGCACACCGCGGCTACCGGCATTGGCGCGCCGGCCGTCGCGAGGACTCCGAAGCGGACGGCCGCTAGTTTCCCGCTCGCTCGGCGGACACGAACAGGTTTCCCGGCACGGCGTCCTCTACCTCCTTGGGCGCCGCGCGGTCATAGCCGGCCATCAGCTTGTCGGACGGGGTGACAGTCACGCTCCAGCCATGGCGGCGGAACCACTCACCGACGTCCTCGCGCTCCTCGAAATACCACAGCTCGTCGGTCCTCGGCACCTCTCGAGCCGGGTCCACCCGCGCCATCAAGGCGCGGACCCGGTCCATCCGCGCACGGCGCTTCGCGCGGAACTCCGGATCGAGGAACTTCGGACCCAGCGCCTCCACGGCCACCCGGCTGCCGGGGGCGGCCAGCCCATGAACGCGGTCGAACAGCAGCTCCTGTGCGGCCGCAGGCAGGTACGGCATCAGCCCCTCGGCCGACCACACGCTGGGCGCCGAGGGGTCGAACCCGGCCTGCCGCAACGCCGCCGGCCAATCGTGGCGCAGGTCGACCGGGACGGCGATCCGGTGGCACGCGGGCTGCGCCCCGTGTTCGGCCAGCGTCGACAATTTGAAGTCCAGCACCCGGGGCTGGTCCAACTCGTAGACGCATCCGCCGTCCGGCCATTGCAGCCGCCATGCCCGCGCGTCCAGGCCCGCCGCCAGGATCACCGCCTGCCGGATGCCGGCGCGCGTGGCGGCCAGGAAGAACTCGTCGAAAAACGCGGTACGCGAGGCCATGTAGCCGACCATCGCCTGCATCTGCAGCGGCAACTCGGGTTCGGCCTCGACGAGTTCGTCCGGCAGCTGCGGCGCCGAATGCCAGTTCCACACCCCGTCGCCGGCGGCGTCGAGGAAAACCTGCGCAAAGGGATCGCGGATCAACGGATTCTCGCTGCGCGTCTCGGCCGCGCGGGCGGAGGCCACCCCCAACGCCGTCGCCCCCACGCTCTCGGTGATCTCCCAGGTGTCGTTGTCCGTTCTGGCCACGCTCACGCCCTCCGATTTCGCTAGCTCACCTACGTACACGACCCTACGCGCGCCAGGTTGGCGGGAGCTGTCGCGCAACCGGGTATCGGCGTTAAGTTGTCGGCGAGCCGGCGAGCGGGATCGATCAGCGGCGCCGAACGGATCCGAAGGATCGGCACAACATGCGAGTCGACGGGCGCGAGGTCAGCGTTTCCGGCAGCTTGCTGCAGCCGTTGACCCGGCGCACCAACGACATCCTGCGGCTGGCCGCGAGCGCGACCTTCCTCGCCGTGGTGATCACCAGTTCGCTGATCACCCGGCCGCAGTGGGACGCGCTGGAAAAGTCGATCTCGCAGATCGTCGGGGTGCTCTCCCCGCGACAGGCCGACCTGGTGTACCTCGCGTACGGCCTGGCGATCCTGGCCCTGCCCTTCATGATCCTGATCGGCCTTATCGTCGGGCGGCAATGGAAACTGCTCGGGGCGTATGCGGCGGCCGCGCTGCTGGCGGCGCTGCCGCTGTCGGCGGGCGGCAACGGGTTTTCGGCGCCGCGCTGGCACTTCGACCTCTCCGAACGCCTGCAGACCGTGTTGGGGCAGTTCCTCGACGACCCGCGCTGGATCGGGATGCTGGCGGCGGTGCTGACCGTCTCGGGGCCGTGGCTGCCCGCGCGCTGGCGGCGTTGGTGGTGGGCGCTGCTGCTGGCCTTCGTGCCGATCCACCTCGTCGTCAGCGCCATCGTGCCGGCCCGCGCCCTGTTGGGCCTGGCCGTCGGCTGGCTCGTCGGCTCGCTGGTGGTGCTCGTGGTCGGCACCCCAGCGCTTGAGGTGCCCCTGGAGGCGGCGGTGCGCGCGATGGCCAGGCGCGGGTTCGTGGTTTCGCGGCTCAGCGTGGTCCGGCCGGCCGGCCGCGGCCCGCTCGTCCTTTCGGCCGGATGCGACGAGCCCGACCGCGCAGCGGTCGTCGAGCTCTACGGCCCGCATCAGCGCAGCGGCGGCACGCTGCGCCAGCTGTGGATCAAGCTGCGCCTGCGCGACACCGAGACCGCACCCCTGGTGACCTCCATGCGCCGCGCCGTCGAGCATCGCGCCCTGATGACGATCGCCGTCGGGCAGGTGAACCTGGCCAACACCGCGACGATCGCCGTCGCCACCCTCGATCGGGGCTGGATCCTGTACTCGCACAAGCCGCCCGATGGCCTTCCGCTCGGTCGATGCGCACAGTCCACGCCGGTTCAGCAGGTGTGGCAAGCCCTGCGGATCCTCAACGACCAGCAGATCGCGCATGGCGACCTGCGAGGCAACGAAATCACCGTCGACGACGGCACCGTGCTCTTCGGCGGCTTTCACAGCGCCGAATACGGCGCCACCGAAGCTCAACTCCAATCCGATATCGCTCAGCTGCTGGTGACGACCTCGGCCCTGTATGACCCCAAAGCGGCGGTGGCCGCCGCGATCGAGGCGTTCGATCGGGACACCATCCTGCGCGCGTCGCGTCGATTGACGAAAGTCGCTGTGCCGCGGCCCATTCGCAGGTCAATCTCGGATGCGGGCGCCGTCATATCGGCCGCCCGCGCGGAGGTGAAGCGGCAGACCGGGGCCGACCAGATCAAACCCGAAACCATCACCCGATTCACCCGCGGCCAGATCATTCAGCTGGTGCTCTTCGGCGCCCTGGTCTATGTGGCGTACCCCTTCATCAGCACCGCGCCCACGTTCTTCTCCCAGCTGAGGACCGCGAACTGGTGGTGGGCGCTGCTGGGCCTGGGGGTCTCGGCGCTGACCTACGTCGGGGCGGCCGCCGCGCTGTGGGCGTCCGCCGACGAGACGGTGAACTTCTGGAGGCTGTCAATCGCGCAGGTGGCCAACACTTTTGCCGCCACCACCACCCCGGCGGGAGTGGGCGGCCTCGCGCTGAGCACACGGTACCTGCAAAAGGGCGGCGGGCTGTCCGCCATGCGGGCCACCACGGCGGTGGCCCTGCAGCAATCCGTGCAGGTGATCATGCACCTCGTGTTGCTGATCCTGTTCAGCACCGTCGCCGGCGCGTCGATGAACCTGTCGCACTTCGTCCCCACCGCCACGGTCCTCTACCTGATCGCGGGCCTGGCGCTCGGGATTGTCGGCACCTTTCTGTTCGTCCCCACCCTGCGACGCTGGCTGGCCACCGACGTGCGCCCCAAACTCAAAGAGGTGACAACCGACCTCGTCGAGGTCGCCCGGGAACCGAAACGACTGGCGCTGATCGTAGCCGGCTGCGCGGGAACGACTCTGGGTGCTGCGCTGGCCCTGTGGACCAGCGTCGAAGCATTCGGCGGCGGCGCTTCGTTCGTCACCTGCACCGTGGTCACCATGGTCGGCGGAACGCTGGCGTCCGCCGCGCCGACGCCCGGCGGGGTCGGGGCCGTCGAAGCCGCGCTGATCGGTGGCCTGGCCGCCTTCGGGGTGCCGGCGGCCATCGGTGTGCCGTCCGTTCTGCTGTATCGGGTGCTCACCTGTTGGCTGCCCGTGTTCGCCGGCTGGCCGGTGATGCGGTGGTTGACCAAGAACGAGATGATCTAAAGCGCGCCCCGGATCACTCGGTTCCAGGCTGCACGACCACGAGAATGGTTGAGGTGCGCGCGCTTTGGCCGACCGTAGAGGTCAAGTACACCAGGTAGTACTCCGGGGCCACCGACCGTTCGACCTTGATGGGTACGTCGATGCTCGCCGATCCGTCCGGGGAGAACTGTCCCGTCGCTGGCGTCACGCTGATACCGACGTCCGAGGCGGTGCCGGTGACGGTGTAGCCGCCGGCATCACCGATCATGCGTTGGGCGTCGATTTTCACGGTGCCCGTCGTGCCCGGCTCGATCGTGACGATGGGGCTGGGGACGTTGACGGTTACCGCCGAACTGCCCGCACCGAAGGACGGCGGCGCGGACGATTCGCTTGTGCCCCAAGTCCTGTCCGGATAGGCGACGAGCGAGAAGCTCAGGTCCCCGCCGGTGCGGATGAATGACTCGGGCAACCAGGTGTGATCGGTGGGCCGGCCGCCGACACGCAGGCCGCTGATGTATTTGAGGTGGCGCGGCCCGGAAGCTCCCGGCGCGGAGATCCGAATGGCTCTGCCGCCGGGGAGCGCGAGCACGGCACGGTCGAAGATCGGTGCGGCCACGGTGAGGATCGACGTTCCCGGCGTGCTCGGGTAGAGGCCCAGGGCCGCCCAGACGTACCAGCTGGCCAGCGCGCCCAGATCGTCGTTGCCCGGCTCCCCGTCGGCCGTCGGTCCGAACAGCCCACGCACCCGGTCGACCGTGCGCTGCGCCTTCCACGGTTGACCGACGTAGTTGTACAGCCACGGCACCCCGAAGCCGGGTTCGTTGCCGGCCCACAGGTAGGGCTCGTTGGGGCCGACGTTCAGCTTCTTGGTGAAGCCGTCGAGCCGCCCGGCCACCGCCTCGCGGCCGCCGAGCGCGGTCACCAGGCCGGCCACGTTGTGCGGCACCCACCAGACGTACTGCGTGGCGTTGCCCTCGTCGAACCCGATCTGGCCGAAATCCTTCGGGGACACCACGAACGCCGGGCCGGCGCGGAAGAAGGTGGTCCAGTTGCGGGGTGAGATGTACCCGGTGGTCGGGTTGAACAGGTTCTGCCAGTATTGCGACCGGCCTTGGAATTCGGCGGCGGTCGCCGCGTCTGGAAGTGAATCGGCGAACCGCGAGATGGTGAAGTCGTCGACCGACCACTCGAGCGTGATCGACGCGGCGGCGACCCAGCCATCGGTGCGGAACTCGAAGGAGAACGGCGCGTAACCGAATTGCAGATACGTGTCGATCCCCGGCCTTTCGACGTAACCGTTAAGCCCGACACCGCCTTTCGTCGCCGCGTTCACCATGTAGCGCAGCGCAGTCTTGGTGTCGAAGTCCTCGGCACCGAAGGCGTGCAAGTTCGCGATGAGCGGTACCACGCTGTCCCCGCTCATCTCCGCGGTCGCGGCGTTGGCCAGCGCCCACCGTGGCAGCGCTCCGCTCTGTTCGGCGTCGTTCACCAGCGATTGGGCCATGTCGCTTGCCCGGTCCGGAAACAGCAGCGCCTGCAAAGCCGCCAAACATCGGTAGGTGTCCCAGTCGGAGAAGTTGGCGTACTGCGTGTGGCCCGCGGCCACGGTGTGCACGGCGCCGTCGAATCCGATGTAGCGTCCGTCCGCGTCGTTGAAGGTGTTGGGGTGCAGCAACGATCGATAGAGCGCGGTGTAAAACGTCTCGAGGTCGTCGGCATTACGGCCGGCGACCGAGATCCGCGACAGCGTGGCGTTCCACATCCTCCACGCAGCGCCACGCACGTCGTCGAAGCTCGCCCCATCCTCGGCCGCCAGGTTGGCCCGCGCTCCGTCGATACCGACGTAGGAGATCGCGGTCCGCACCTCGAGCACGGCTCCCGCCGGGAATTCCACGTAGCCGCCGCTGTACGGCGAATTCGCGCTGCGGGTACCGGGATACACCGCATTGCCATCCCACGCTCCGTACGAAACGAATGGCTGGCTGAACTTCATCGCGAAATAGACCGTGTACGTGTTGTTCTTGCCGCAGAATCCGCCGCTGGTCGCCCAGCCGGTGATCGTGGTTTTGTCCTCACCGATCTGGATGGTCGCGCGGGAGTTGCCCGCCAGCGACGCCCCGGAGCGCACGTGCAGCAGGGCGGGGCGGCCGTTGCGCGGGTAGCTGAATCGGCCGACACCCGTGTGCGTGGTGGCGGTGAGTTCCGCCTTCACCCGGGTGCCCGGGAACCGCACAGTGTAGTAGCCCGGCACTCCCCTTTCGGTGTCGTCGTGCGCGATCCGTTCCCAGGCCTTCCATGGTTGCGAGCCAATTGCATTGGTGGTCGGCAACATCGAGATGTCACCGAATGCGGCGCAACCCACCGAGGCGTGCGTCATGCTGAACCCGCTTGCGCGCGGGTTGTCGTAGTTGTAGCCGGCGTAGTTGCCGACGGTGTCGGGCGAGTACTGCACCATCCCGAACGGCACGGCGGCGCCCGGGAAGTTGTTGATCTCCCCCACCGTCTGGCCGCCCGTCCCGGTGCCGATCAACGTGGCGACGTGGTCGGCCGGGTTGGCGACGAATGCGGGCTCACCGTCGTAAGCAATGGGCGGCGGCGCCGCGGCGATGAACGCCATGAAGACGACCGACGCCGCCAGCAGCGCGACGAGGGCCCTTCGTGACCGCATACCTGTCTCTTACTGGACAACGCGGTTCTGGGTGAGTGTTTTCCAGACGAATTGGATAACGATTTACGGGCCGCTCGCGCTAGCGCCAAAAAGAGCAAAAGATACCGGCGAAGTTGCAGGCCATTTCGGCTACTGTCATTTCGGCGTGGCCGGCGCTGGTACCGGCCCCATTTTCGGGAGATTGGATTATGAAACATTTGACGCTAGCAACCATTTCCGTAGCGCTGAGTTTGGCGCTCGTCGGTTGCGGCAACGACCACAAATCCGGCAGTCAATCGTCGACTTCGACGTCCACATCCACCTCAACGTCCACGACGTCGGCCGCAACCAGCTCCGCCCCGGCCGCGAAAGCGAAATACACCATCGCCGACTACGTCAAGGACAACCACATCACCGAGACGCCCGTTCACCACGGCGATCCCGGCCCGAACGTCGACCTGCCGGTGCCCGCCGGCTGGCAGCTCAACCAGAACGCCGGCACGTCGTACGGCGGCATCGTCTTCACCCAGCCCACCAACCCCGCCGATCCGCCCACCATCTCGGCGTTGTACTCCAGGCTCTCCGGCGACGTCGACCCGGCGAAGCTCATCCAGTACGCCCCGGGCGAGGTGCAGAACCTGCCCGGTTACCAGGGCAGCGGCGACGGGACCGCGTCCACGCTCGGCGGTTTCCAGGCGTGGCAGCTCAAAGGCACGTACCAGAAGGACGGCAGCGCCCGCGTCATCGCCCAGAAGACGGTGGTGATCCCCAGCCAGGGCGCGGTCTACGTGCTCCAGCTCAACGCCGAGGGCCCGCAGACCGATGAAGGCCCGTTGATGGACGCCGCCAACGTCATCGACGACCAGACCACCATCACCCCCTGAGCGAGGGAAGTGGTGGCGCCGCAGGGGTCCCCCCCCCGCGCCCCCCCCCCCACCCCCCCCCCCCCCCCCAATGCGTTTCCGGAAACGCAAGCCCACCCCCCCCCCAGGCCAAACACCCCGGCCCCCCCG